>JADGPU010000069.1 GCA_017882305.1 Bacteroidales bacterium
ATCAAAAAACAAATTGCACGACTGTGCAAAAGAAGTCAGTTCAATATCAAACCAACCAATTTCCTTTTCACTGTTCTGATATACTCTTGCTCCCAGGACAACCGAGATTAATTGTGATCCCAGACATATACCCAAAACTGTTTTGCCGGCATCAACAGCTTGCCGTATAAACTTCTTCTCATCTGCCAGCCAGGGAAATTGTTCTTCATTATGAACATTCATCGGACCCCCCATGATTATAAGCCAGTCTATATCAGAGATTTCAGGTAATTTGGCACTCTCAAAAAATCTGGTCGAAGTGAGTGAATGACCGGATAATGAAATCCATTCTTCTATACTACCTAATCCTTCATGGACAACATGTTGAAAATAATGTATTCTTATTTTTTTCATTTCATATCATAAAAAACGAAATCTATTAACCGTAAAGGTCGCAAAGATTTTGCAAAGATCACAAAGAGTCATAATGTTAATCGGGGCGTTGCCCCTAACCCTGGTTACTTTTAATTTAATTGTTCCGCACCATTTCCGGTTTGCCCTCGCGCAATAATTTATATTTTTCAGTAACATTTTGATTGTTGGTTGGTTTTGATTCGGCCTCAGAGAATTTTGGGAATAAGCGACTGTTTTGAGGCTTGCTGCGAGGGCCAATAGTAAGCAATACTGTCTGAGGAGTACGCAGGACGACGAGTTGTATTGCGTGGGCAAGCTAAAAAACAGGAGCCCCAAAATTATCTGCAGCCTTGAATTTTCTTTGGTTACTTTCTTTGTTTCAAGACAAAGAAAGTAACTAGGGTTCGGGGCAACGCCCCGATAAAAGTTATGAGAAATCAAATCCTGAAATATATGCAGATGCATTATAAAAATACTCCTTCTCTTTTTCAGACAGATTTATAAACCTTGAGTATACCAATCCTGGTTTTGCGTTCAGCATCCTGTTTAAAGCTCCCATTTTTACTACGGTCCTCATCTTATCATAAAGCTGTGTATGGTCATCGAGCCATGTCAGAGCGGTATGAAAACCCTCTGCAGCACAGGCAGACTCAAACAGTTTTCCCAACTGATCTTCACGTCCATTTCTGCAATAAATAGCGTCGAAAACAAGGTACCTGAATTCTCCAGGTCTGAACAATCTCCTGAAATAAGGTGTTTTAGGCAGAACCTTCATCATTACCCAACCCCATATTCCGGGGATATCGTATATCTTATAAACCGAAGGGATTGCACTGACTCCTGCAATGATTTCGTTGCTCTCTTTTAATATATAGTACTTATCGCCGAAAAAAGAATAATCAGTACTGAAAAATGAATAATCCAGGTAATATTCTTTTAGAAGAGATTCCATTTTAGATTTTTCTTCATCCCTTAACTTGGAAACCCGTTTATCGGGTTTAGGTGAAAACCTGCTGAATGCCACTGTAAGGAATGATCTTATATACTCATAACCTGCCTGATGCACAAGATTTTTTGACCTTTCATTCATACTTTCCACAAAGGCATACATAATGTGTTTGTCACCTTCAAATACATTATTAAGATCCAGCATATGTGGTTTACTGAAAATTTCCAGAGTCTTTTGTTTGAAATTGTCATCCTTCTCGGGTTTTATCAGGGCTGTTCTGCGTCTCCTCCAGTTAAAATCAGATTGATATATTGACTGAAAAGCGAGGTACCGGAGATATGAAGTAGGATACCGCAGGTTTCCTTGTCCTGAGACACGGAAACATGAGCCAACGGTACCGGTTATCTGATTTTTCTTATAAAGTGAGACAAATCTGATCTGATCTTTGTATGCGGCAATGCGTGGTGCAATATTCTGCAATGAGAATCTTAATCCACCTTCAGAACCCTGCACCGCACGATTGAGGATGTCTAAAATCCCTTCATTTGCATAATCAGAAACTCTTACTTCAAGTCCTTTGTAGTCAAATACTTTTTTTTCAAACATAGAAAATTTTACAAATGTACTGCAAGATATGAAATAAGTCTTTAGGTAAACAGCGTTAAGGCATAAAGGCAAGATTAGGTAATAGCAGGCAAAAGTGCAGTTGAAATAAGCAGATCTTCAGGGTTGGTAATCTTTATATTTTCACGGTTGCCTTCAACCAGATTGATTTTTTCTCCTGTCTTTTCAAGGACAGTTGCATCATCAGTAAAATCCTTACTATATTCCTGCAGATAAGCATTTTTGATTAGTCCGGCATTAAATACCTGAGGTGTTTGGATCTGTTTTACATGTAACCGGTTAACAGGAAGGCTTCCTTTTTCTGTTAATATTCTCAAAGATTCAGTTGGAGAAATTGCCGGTATTGCATTGCCAAGTTTTTCAGCAGTATCAAAACATCTTTTAATTGTATCGATACTTACAAAGGGCCTGACTCCGTCGTGAATGGCTACCAAACCAGTGCTATTCACAAATTTAAGTCCGTTTCTGACAGAGAAGAACCTGTTGGATCCGCCTGTGACAAGAGTGTGTAGAATTGAAAATGAATGTTTTTTCTGCAGATCAATCCAAAAACGGAGCTGGTTTTCAGGGAGTACCGTTATGATCTCTATTGCATCATTAAATGATTTGAATCTTTCAATTGTGTGCATAAGAACCGGCCTCCCGGCAAGTTCCAGAAATTGTTTTGGAATTTCTGCTCCCATCCGTTTACCACTTCCTCCTGCAACAATTACAACATATAACTCCATAAAACAGACACTACTCTTTTGTATAGAGAAATCTTTTAATGCTTCTCTTCGGGGTTTTTGCAAATTCTTCGGGATGTATCCTGAATTTACTGACAGCCATGAATTCGGGCAATCTCTCATTCACTTCTTTCCTGGTTTTATCCAAATATTGAATAAGCTGTTCTTCTGAAATATTGTCCCTTTTCATCATTTCATAATCGGGAAAAACCAATGCAATCAATTTATTATCTACTGAAATTACTACTGCTTCGACTATATAATTTTTATTATTTATAACAGCCTCGATTTCTTCAGGATAAATATTTTTGCCTGATGGCCCGAGTATCATACTTTTGCTTCTTCCTTTAATGAAGATATTGCCATCCTTATCAATAACGCCAAGATCGCCGGTATGCATCCAGCCATTATCATCAATCATCTCCCGGGTTGCTTTTTCATTCTTATAATACCCTGTCATTACATTCTCCCCCCTAAGAATAATCTCGCCAACAACGGTTTCAGGATCAGGAGAATCAATAGTAACTTCCAGTGTATCAACCGCTCTTCCGGATGCTCCAAGTTTAGTAGTGTCCCATGAAGCATAACTGATGAGCGGTCCACATTCCGTCATCCCGTATCCGACCGAAAATCTGAATTTGATTTTTTTAAAGAATTTCTCGGCATCAGCATTGAAGGCAGCACCACCAACGACCACCTCTTTAAAGCGACCACCAAATGTTTCTGTTAGCTTTTCCCTGATTTTCCTGAACAGGATTTTATTGATCCCCGGAATGGCAAGAAGAATCTTCATGTGAGGCTTGCTAATAACGGAGAGAAGCTGCTTTTTATAGATTTTTTCAACTACAAGAGGAACTGATAAAATAAGTCTTGGTTTTATTTCCTTAAATGCCTGTATCAGAATTTGTGGGGAAGGCGTTTTTGTCAGAATAGTTATATGGCATCCCAGAGTAAATGGAAAAAGAAACTCAAAGGCACACCCAAAAGTGTGAGCAAGAGGAAGAAAAGAGACTACAGGATCACCCGATTCAAGTGGCATGTTATTCTGAGCATACCTTACATTGGCAGCCAGGCTGTTATGAGTGATCATTACTCCCTTCGAAAAGCCGGTCGTTCCGGAAGTATAACTGATCACTGCAAGCTGATCATTTGATATATCGGAGAACTTAATATCTTCCTTCTTTAGCTCAGGAAAAGCATTTGAATATTTCTGTTCAAGTGTAGAGAATATTTCTTCAACAGCCTGATTGGCTGAAATTATCATTCTAAAGTCATCGAGAGAAAAAACTCCAATTATCTCTGACATTTTGGTGATATCTAAAAGGTCATAGATTTTATCATCTACGAAAAGAAGTCTTGAATCAGAATGGTTAATTATATTAGTAAAATCATCGGGTTTGAAATCAGGAAGAATAGGCACTATTACAGCGCCATAAGTTACAGCTGCCAGATAGGTCATGCACCAGTTCGCTGAATTCCGCCCCACCAGAGCAATTTTATCCCCCTCTTTTACACCTGAACCTTTCAGGAGAAGATGAAGTTTAAGGATCCTTTTAGCTATCTCCTTGTAAGAGTGCCCTTTCTCTTTATAATTCGATAAAGCCTCAATCTCCCAGTTTTGTCTGATACTCTGTTCAATATACCCGATTAAACGTTCCTGTATCATAGATTTGGGTTTTAAATAAAATACATTATAAGAATAGCCACTATCGAAAGAATATTAACTACCGTAAAAAAGTAATTATATCCTTCTCTTTTCTTGCTGAACTGACCAAGTTTCCTGGCAAATATACCAATGGTCGGAACAAAAAGGACAACAAGAAATGCAAAAAATTCTATCCCTATGAATACTTGTTCCAGTCCTCCTTTTACAAGAGCTGAAAGGTAAATAACTATCAGAAGGACCAGCAAATAAACCAGGTAACTTATCTTGAGAAGAAGCGTTGAGACAAGCCTGCGTTTATGAAGCTCATGGGGTTTAAGATAAGCATAGGCAAGTGCAAAAACTATAATTATAAAAATAACCCCAAGAATATGATTCAGTACCACAGGGAAATTGGCCATATCCAAAGGCATTAATTAATTTATCACGATTTTTTATTTGTCCAAACAAGTGAACTTGCGCCAAGTACGGCTGCGTTATGAGTACTTAATTGTGAAGGCAGAAGCTTCACTTTTCCTTTGTAAATGCTTAACAGGTTTTCTTCCATATATTCTTTTGCCGGCTCAAAAATCAGATCCTTGGCAAGGGCGAGACCTCCAAAAAGAAAGATCGCTTCCGGATTGGTATGTGCCACAACATCGGCAAGTTTGAAGCCAAGCATCCTACCCGTATGAGTAAATGCCCTCTTTGCAATATAATCACCACGTTTTGCAGCATCATGTATAATTTCGGCATCAAGTTCATCAAAACTGAATTTCCTGAGTTCGCTGGGCTCATTGCTGTCAGCCATTATTTTCAGTAGAGATCTTTTGAGACCTGAGGCTGAGACATATGTTTCAAGACAACCTTTTCTGCCGCATCCGCAATCGCGGTTTGACGGACCCGGTCGGATTGCAGTATGCCCTATTTCGCCGGCAAAACCATCATGCCCGTATACAAGTTTCCCATCAATTACAAACCCGCTACCAAGTCCGGTACCCAGGGTAATTACTACAAAATTTTTCATCCCCTTGGCACCTCCGTATACCATCTCTCCCACAGCAGCTGCATTGGCATCGTTTGTTACGATTACCGGAAGGTTTGTATGCCTGTTAAAAATCTCAGCCAGAGGAATAATCCCTTTCCAGGGGAGACCCGCAGCATATTCTATAGTACCCTTGTTGATGTTCCCCATTGGAGTACCTATTCCAAATCCTATTACTTCGGCGCCATTCCCAATCTTCTGGCCCGTAACCTGTATTTTTTCGTA
The DNA here is from genome assembly GCA_017882305.1 of Bacteroidales bacterium. Taxonomy (GTDB): domain Bacteria; phylum Bacteroidota; class Bacteroidia; order Bacteroidales; family VadinHA17; genus LD21. The sequence continues at coordinate 5,604 of JADGPU010000069.1, forward strand.
TAATGCCGCTACAAATACTTCAATTTCATCATAATGAGTGGTTTTTAACCTGTCTTCCCCAAGGATATTCCCTTCCCTGTCGACAAAACCAAAGACTGTATTTGTACCTCCTATGTCTATACCTACTGCTACCTCTTTTTTTGCCATGTCTTATGATTAGTTATAATTTTCTCAACCAAGATATAACTTTTTTAACTTAGTAAGTTGAATTTAGATCTGGTTTATTCTCATTTTCAATTGCTCAGGACTCAGGGCTAAGGGTTGTTACTCTGATCTGCTCTGCGCTCTGTGCTCATTGCTCTGTGCTATTTTTAGCTATTCCGGAATATACTCATTTCCGACTTTCCGTGCCCTGGTTGGTTTATCAAGATCGATCCCAAGAGATATCCCTGTTTCGACAAGAATATTCCATCCTGCTGCAAGCTGAACATATTCAGCATATTGATCACCATCAGGAATAATCAATGTCGGGAAAATGGTTTTTTTTGTCGATACTGCAATGATATTCATTCCCACACCTTTTACCAGGCACTCATTAAATTTTCCAATTTCAGTGGCAAATGGTTCAATCCAGATCAGAACTTCATTTTTGTCCATTACCTCCTCAATACCATGAACTGCAAAAGTTCCCTCCAGGAATGCTGATTTTTTTCTGGTAATCTCATTAGTCTTCAGAGCCAGTTCTTCAGCAACACCGTTATTTCTTCCTGCAAAGTATATCGTGCTTGCTTTCCTGATTATTTCAGTTATAGCCGGTTCAATTTTTAATGTCAGAGCAGTTTCTGTTTTATCTGCCAGGTCTTTAAGCCCTTCCATTTTTTCACCATTCACGATCCTGAGCAATGAGTCATAAAAAAGCCCCTGTTCGACAACTGACTTGGTAGCTGCAACTGCGTTTTCTTTGCCACAGATTAGTACATGTGTATCTGAGGCAATTTCTTCAAGTTTGGTCTTCGGGTTTGCAGTAAGTCCGAAAACCGCAGTATGTTTCTGTTTTTTGAGTAAGGTTGTCAGACGGACGACCTCTTTTGTCTGCCCTGAGTTTGAAGCAGCAAAAACGGCATAGTCATTCAATTTATACTCCTCAGCCTGTGTACAACCTTCCGTTACAACAGGCAGAGGTAATCCTTTTTTATAAGAAGCATATATTGCTCTTTTGGCAGGAAAAATCCTGCTGCTGCCCTCTCCTGTAAGAAATAATCCTTTGCGCTTCCTGACAGCCTCTGCAAATCGGGTTGCAGCGTCAGGTTTAAAGGATCTGATTATCTGAGGTGTTTCCATCATTTCCCTTACAAGGGCATACTTATTATACTTTTCTTCTGATAGTTTCATAATTATTAGATTTTATTAATGAGAAATTCCGAAAGATCATTCTGGACCTGGGTCTCTTTCTGGAAACCACCGCCAAGATGCTGCCAGTAAACTTCAGCATATTCAATACCGGCCATTTTGCCATAGTTACGGTTTCCTTCAAGCACATAACCGAAGAAATCATTCATTTTATGCATGTGTCGCATTAACTCTATCTGTGAAATATGATAGCCGAGCATTTTTTTCTTTGTTTCAATAGCCGTTTTTATGTCAACAAAAAAATGGGGAGCTACTATCTGTGACCCCAGTGGATCTGATAATGTCAAAGGAGAAGTATGATATAGCAACGGCGTGATTTCGAGAGCTTTTTCTTTGACAGGAACCGTTCCAAGTGAAGAGACCATTGCTGCTGTTTCAACAATATTGGCTGTTGTCCTGTGGTCAGAATGATAATCAGACGGGAGATGAGTGAATACGATACCAGCTTTAACCTTTCTCATCAGAGATATTGCTTTCAACCTCATCTCCTTTGTATCAAAAAGAAATCCATCGGTTCCTCCAAGCATATAGTATTCAGCATCCAGAACTGAAGCTGCTTTTTTTGCCTCTTCAATCCGGAGATTCGCTGTCTCTTCCATTGTCATATTACAACCGCCAAGATCTCCAGCGGTCATAGTGGCTATAACGATCTTATAACCTTTGTCTTTTAGTAATTTCAAGACTCCTGCGTTCCAAGCTTCAGCATCGTCCGGATGGGCATGAAAAGAGAGCGCAACTTTATTAAATTCTTTGGTCATGACAAATTTATTTTATTTTCTTTTTGCAAATATTTTTTCGAGTTGTACAAATTCCGGCAGTTCTCCTGCAAGTGGTCTTATATAATCAATGAATTTCTGAGAAACATGATTCCCTTCAGAATTAAAAAAGTCCTTTTCCATTGGTTTTGCAGAAACCGCAACCTTCTTTAACGGGACTTTCCCAAATTCAATGGTATATGGGTTGTTTGAAGTTCTTTTAATACTTACCATAAATCCTGACTCCCCTTTCTCTGCCAGTTTAACAGCTTCGACTCCACAGCGAAATGCCTCATCAAGATCAACTGTTGATGATCTCACGAAGTCGCACATTATCAACGACTCTGTGATTTGAAATTCACCCCTGAATCCGAACTCGCTTGTAATCATCCTGTGAAGGCTGAGGGCAACGCTTGAGCCACCCATAGCTCCAAACTCAGTATTATTAAACTTATCCTTTGCAGTGGCAGAACTTACCGGAGTACCATCAGAGTATTTCAGTCCTTCTCCGCAGACAATAGAAACCCATCCATATTTTTTAATGCAGGCATCAGCCTCTTTCAGGAACTTATCGCGGTCAAAATGAAACTCCGGAGCATAAATAAGATGAGGAGCATCTTCTTCACTTTTCCTTGCCATTGCTGTTGCAGCGGCAAGCCAGCCGGCATCTCTGCCGATTGTCTGATAAATAACAAAAGTGTCAACTTTCTGCATATCGCGGGCAAGTATTCCGGCCTGCATCACATTCAGTATATTTGACCTTGCAGCAGAAGCAAAACCAGGGGTGTGATCTGTTCCGAACAGATCATTATCTACAGTTTTAGGAATACCGATACCTGTCAGTTCGTATTTTTCATTCCTGCAATAGGTTTCTACCCGGTGAATAGTGTCCATCGTGTCGTTCCCCCCTATAAGAAACAAATACCTTATATCATATTTCTTAAGCACATCCAGAATAAGAGGAAGATCTTTCTCCTGGACTTTGTGACGTGATGACCCCAACGCTGAGGAAGGCGTGTGGCGTAATCCTTCAATGATTTTTTGCGGTTGCCTGCCAAGATCATACAGCCATTCCTGCATTAATCCTTCAATGCCAAAATGCATCCCATAAATCTCCTTAATGAAAGTTGAGGATAAAGCTGTTTCGATAATTCCGGCGAGACTGGAATTGATCACAGATGTCGGTCCCCCTGATTGCCCGATGAGTGCATTTCCTTTAGTCATATTTTTAGTGTTTTATACGAATTTCAGAAGTCCAAAATGTTCAGGTTGATGGTAATCGGGTTTTTCAGTGCCAACCGGATTCCAGGTAACGTAATGAGGAACCGTAAGCTTATCGCCGCACTTATAAAAATTTGCCCTGAAGATTTTACCTTTAAGATCTTTTACCTGATGATGGAAAAAAACTTCAAAAGGGATGGCTATGGATATAGTCCATGCATATTCTCCTGTTTTCTCTTTGACGGGTTCTGTTCCTGCACTTGTAAATCTTCTTATTTTTGAAATGATTTCGGGTCCTACCCTTTTGCTGTCTTCCCTGTTTTTCCCGATTCCGAGAAGGCAGGTCCCTATTGCATTAAACTCCATATTATAATATATTCCGTCATCCTCTGGTGAAACAAAAAATTCAACGCACGAATCTTCGCAAACCATCTGGTTCGTATCTGTTTTTTCAGCTTTGAAATAATTCTCAGTAATATAATACTTAAGGTAAATTTCATGGTCGCTGTATGCAATTGACAACGCCACATCTGGCTTATAATTATACCCCTTCCAGTTAATTGTATCGATCATGAGACGCCCTTTCTGTTCATCCATCCTGGATGATATTTCTTCCATCGGCGGATAATCAGATCCAAGCAGGACTTTTTGCACTTCTGCGATTTTCATTTCCAGATTGCTTTTTACTTCGGAACTTAAAGAACCAAATTTAATACAAAAATTTATTCATTCCTAAAATATCCCTTTTACTTTAATTCATTCCAGGCTAGAGCAGCGGCCCCAAGAACAGCAGCATTGCTTTCGGGAATACCAGAAGGCAATATTTTTACAGTGCCTTTAAATATTGGCATAACCATCTGATCTACATATTCTCTTACCGGGCCAAAAAGAACCTCTCCTGCCTGCGCCAGGCCCCCGAACAGAAAAACTGCTTCAGGACTTGAAAAACCAACTGCATTAGCTATTCCGAAAGCAAGCATCTCAGCAGTATAATCCATAGCTTCAAGAGCAACAGGGTCATTCTTTGCGGCTGCATCGGCAATCTTTTTAGAAGTTAACTGCGAGGGGGGAATATCTCGTAAGGTACTCTCCTCTTTCATTTCACTTAACAAATTAAGAACAGTGCGAACAAGCCCTGATGCTGATCCATAAGTTTCAAAACATCCCTGGCGGCCGCATCCACAGTCTCTTCCTCCCGGAACAATTATTGTATGGCCGAGTTCTCCTGCAAATCCAGTATGCCCATAGAGAACCCTCCCATTGATAACTATACCGCTGCCCAGACCGGTTCCTAAAGTAAAAACAATAAAATTTTTCATTTCTTTTGCTCCGCCGAATATCATTTCTCCCATAGCAGCAGCTTTTGCATCATTTGTAATTGCTATGGGAACATCAATTTCTTTTCTGATATATTCAGCTATAGGGACTATTCCTTTCCATGCAAGATTTGGAGCAAGCTCTATTGTACCCCGATGATAATTTGCATTAGGAGCTCCGATACCGATACCGGCCAGTTTTATACCGGATTTGGTTTCTATCAGCCTGTTTATTGCGGCTACCAGCGCTGAAACATAATTATTGATCTCGGGATAATCAGTGGTCATAAGCCTGTCTTCGGCAATAATACTGCCGGTTTTTTCAACCAGTCCAAATACAGTATTGGTTCCTCCAATGTCAATACCTGCAACGACATCTTTCATTTTTGAATTATTAATTATTATTCCTGCTGTGTAATCTATTTCTGGTATTCTATTTCCCTTTCTTCTTCGTTAGCAATTTTGGATCTTTAAAGTGTTTTACACTTATATCCCAGGACTGATCTAAATTCCAACCTGTTTTCAATTCAATTTCGGAAGAGTATTTGGAATCTGGTCCCGGGTAATAAGAAACCGGTTCCGGCTGTCTGTGTGTTTTAAAATCCCCGGTAGTCCATTTCCTGTCTCCATTCAGATCGTATATTACCCGTACACGGTAAAAGCCGGGATCAAGGAGCGGAAAAACAGTTTCCCCATCCTTATTCGTATACGTTTGGGCGATAAGTTTTTCAGTTTTGTCAAGCAACTGAATTATTCTGTCACCTTCGTAATTCTTAATGTCGAGTGTCAACTTACAATATGATTCCGGGTCTTTGATAGAAAATTTTACTCCAAGTGAGTCAGAATGTTCATTATAAATATTGCTAAATGACGCAGAATCTGCAATAAAGAGGTATTTCTTTCCTTCTACCAGCTTTGTTTTTAGAAAATATTTGCATGAATTTGTACTGTCTTTAACCAGATAAAATGGTACCTTTTGCCTGGTTGTTTGAGCTAATTCATAAAGTTTAATTCGCGAGGTATCGGGCTGCCGGAAAGGAGTTTTAGAATTAAAAACAATGGCTTGCCCCGGCTTTAAAAAGCCTGATTGTATAGTGCTTTCAAATTTGAAAGCAGTCCTCTTAATCTTTGCTACCCTGGGAGCACGGGGAGTAAGGAATCTCATCAGGATAGTGTCTTGCTTATAACCGGTTATCCCAAGAGTGTCTGTAAAAGGATATTTTATAATTGTATTAATTTGTGACTGCGAATATAAAGAACTGTCTGCCAGCCATACTGTTAAAGTATCTCTGTTTCTGCTGGTTTCTGTAAAATATGCTTTATTCTCTGCTCCGGGAATAGAAAATTCAAATTTCATTGTATCGGGGGGCAAAGAGAGAATATATATCATCTGGTATTTATGATCCCTGTGAGAACTGGTGAGGTAATGAGCTTTCTTTTGTGCAGCAAACTGGTAAAGCCTGTATTCACCCGTTAAAGCTATCGGCTCCACAGTTTTGAGGGTCCCCTTTTTTAAATTTGTTGAGTCTTTAGTTGCTGCAGAGTTTTTGTTTATCCCCTTCTTTATTGTCTTGGGAGGTTTAACTTCTCCTTTTTTTACTGTTATCGTATCTTTAGTAATTTGAGGAGGAGGAATGAAATTTTTTTCGGGAGTGATTACTACTGTGGAATCCATGAAAGCAAATTCTTCATCAGGAAGATTATAGTTTTTGCTGTTATCTCCGTCCTTTAGTCCATATAACCTGTAAGTTCCCGGACGAACATTGTCAATCCTGAAATAGCCATTCTGATCTACTCTTGATATATATTCAGGAAGGTGTTTAACAACAGCCGAATCAGCTAGCTCCCGGTATAAGATTACCTCTGTTTTCTCAGGGACTTCAAGATTATCCGAATTATAAATGTTGCCGGTAACAGAAAGAGAGTCAATTACAGGTCCGGTTGAGAGTACAAACTGGTAATTCTGAAGAACATTCCCTTCATTCAGATCTTTTATCCCATCCTGAAAATAAAAAGTATATGTCGTACTGTCTTTCAGTTTATCATCGAACTCAACCTCAATAGCCTTCCCTTTTATGAATACTCTTGGTTTTTTTTTCATAGGCGGGGAAACCATGAACTTTTCATTCATATTATCAAGAACCACATATTCATTAAATAGAATTTCAAGTTTGTTATCTCTGAAATTTCTCACCCCATTCAAAGGAATGCTTTTTACAACAACCGGAGGTATCCTGTCTCTCTGACCACCCGAAGGTGAGCTGACCTTAGCACATGCATTGATAATAACAATGAGAGCTGAACTAAGAAAAAGACGGACAATCATCCTTTTGTACATAAATTTATTGGGTTATTTATGAATTACAAACTTACATCATTTTTTAAAGATTTATTTCGATATTGAATTAATACCCTTCCGTTAATCAGGAGTTTTGGTTTTGATCCATAATAATATTTTCTACCTTTGGCATTAACAAAAAAGATTATTTATGCATTTACTTGTGATACCATGGAATGTAAATCCTGAAATATTCCGGATTGGCGCTTTTGCAGTAAGATGGTATGGGCTATTGTTCGCCTCTTCTTTTTTGTTCGGGTATGTAATTATGAACAGGATTTTCAAAAATGAGAATCTGGCAGAAGCTGTTCTTGACAGATTAACCATTTATATGGCTATTGGTGTTATTATTGGTGCCCGTCTCGGTCACTGCCTGTTTTATGAACCCGGCTATTATTTGCGCCATCCGCTGGAGATCATACTGATCTATAAAGGAGGTCTTGCAAGTCATGGAGCTGCAATTGGTATCCTTACAGCCGTATGGCTTTTCACCAGAAAAGAAAAAAAAGATTACTTCTGGGTTCTCGATAGAATTGCTATTGTGGTTGCTCTTTCGGGGTTTTTAATCAGAATGGGTAACCTTATGAATTCTGAAATCTATGGTATTGAAACCACAGTTCCCTGGGGTTTCGTATTCTTAAGAAACCACGAGGTTGCTCCGAAACACCCGACACAGATATATGAAGGATTGGCCTATCTGGCTATTTTTGTTCTGCTTTTCAGATTGTACTGGTCGAAAAAAGGTGAGCACTATCAGGGTATGCTTATAAGTTTATTGTGCATACTCGTATTTACGGCACGTTTCTTTATCGAATTCCTGAAAGAAGATCAGGTTGCTTTTGAAGCTACAATGAAACTCAACATGGGACAGTGGCTGAGTATCCCATTCATCCTTTTGGGCATAGGAGGATTATTTTGGAGTCTGAAAAGGAAAAAACGTGCGGTTATAATACGGTAGGAACGTTGCATGCAACGTTCCTACCTGTTTTTCACTATACCATAGAACAGGACATCAAGAATTGCGTCCAGCCTCTTCTCAATATTCACCTCTTTCTTTTTCCAGAAGAGAGGGACTTCAAGTCCTTTGAGCGTTGTTTGTATAGCCATCGCAGTGTATTCACTGTTCACTACATTAAAAACCTTTGTTCTAGCTCCATGATATATTATTAGACGTAGAATTGCAAGCTCCTCCCTATCATATTTTTCGCGGATAGTTTCTATAAAATCAAAATGATCAAGATTTTTATCAAAGATGGCATTATAATAATTCGAAAGTTTTTCGAATGATTTCATTCTTACAAAAACGTAATTTCTCATTTTATCGATTGGCGAATCGACAGACTTTATTGCTGTAGTAAGCTCATTTCTAAGGAGATTGGCCTCATGAAGTACAACTGCTTCAAAGATACCTTCTTTGCTTTCAAAGTAGTAATAAATGGAACTCTTCCCCATATTCAAGGCTTTTGCTATCTCATCCATAGTAGTCTTTTTAAACCCGTAATGGCTGAAAATCTGTCCTGCTGAAGTGATAACTTTTTTTCTAAATTCCTCTTTATTAATCATCTACTGCCCTTTTTTAATTTCCCCTGTCTTCCTGACAAAGATAATACAATTGGAAAAATATCAATGCCTTCGAATAAATTGGTCGATAATTCGAAGGATTTTTGCTCCCCTTTAGGGGGATGGCCGCGAAGCGGCCAGGGGAGATTGTCACTCTTCTGACTTCTGACTTCCGACACTGCCACAATTGATTCATAATAGATACAAATACTTTATTATTTTGTATTTTTGATGTTTTATTAATCCGGGGACAGGAAGAACATTAAAAAATGAAGATAGGCAATCAAAATTATCAGAGTATCTGGATTGATGAAAGTGATCCAGCCATTATCAGAGTCATAGACCAGCAAAAGCTGCCTTTCTTCTTTGAAATAAAGAATCTCCGGTCTGTTGAGGATGTCTTTAATGCAATAGCGGACATGACAGTAAGGGGGGCTCCTCTTATTGGTGCTGCCGGTGCATTTGGTATCTATCTGGCCACACTGGAAATCAACTCCCGGACAAATATCAGGGAACATCTTTCAAATGCCGCCCGATATTTGATTTCATGCCGGCCTACTGCTGTAAATCTTTCCTGGGCTGTCAATTTTGTGATGGAAAAACTTAAAAATGAACAACGTTCAACATCACTTACAAAAACAGCTCTTGATGCAGCATTGGAAATTTGTGAAATGGAAAAGGAAAACTGCAGGCAGATAGGCCGGCACGGATTAAAACTAATTGAAGCTATAAGTAAGAAAAAAAAAGGTTCACCAGTGAATATACTTACTCACTGTAATGCCGGATGGCTTGCCTGCATAGATTATGGAACCGTTACGGCCCCGATTTATCTCGCCCATGAGAAGAAAATTCCTGTACATGTCTGGGTTGATGAAACAAGACCACGAAACCAGGGGGCAAAACTTACAACATATGAACTCGGACAAAATGGCATTCCATATACATTAATCACTGATAATTCAGGCGGTCATCTGATGCAACAAAAACAAATTGACATTGTTATAGTTGGCAGTGACCGGACAACAAGAACAGGAGATGTTGCTAATAAAATCGGAACCTATTTGAAAGCGCTTGCTGCTTTTGATAATAAGATCCCGTTTTATTGCGCACTGCCATCATCTTCAATTGATTTCAATATCAGTAATGGGATGAAGGATATTATTATAGAAGAGCGCGACCCTGATGAGGTAACAAATGTTACCGGATTTGCAGAAGGGAAAATCCGGTCGGTCCGCATTTGTCCGGAGGATACCATTGCGGCCAATTATGGCTTTGATATCACACCTGCCCGTCTTATAACCGGGCTAATAACCGAAAAAGGAATATGCAGGGCAACAGAAAAGGATATTAAGGAAATGTTTTCATATAAATTCAATTAATATGGAAGGGGTAGTTAAATTCAATTGTCATTGGAACCAGTCGGGACCTGTTATTTCTGATGAGCAGTATGAAATAATTAATTATTGGAGGGAGGTTCTGTACAATATGGATCTTATTGGGGCTTATGAGAACGGAGTAGGCTTTGGAAATATAAGCATGAGGATCAGAGGTGGCAATCAATTTATAATTACAGGTTCTGCAACGGGTGAGATTCCTGAATTGGAACCGGGTCATTATGTAAAGGTTAATTCATTTAATATTGAAGACAACGCAGTTCAGTGTGTAGGACCATTAAAAGCCTCCTCCGAGTCTTTGACACATGCTGCAATATATTTAGCGGACCCCGGGGCAAATGCAGTAATCCACGTTCACAGCATAGAACTCTGGAATGAGCTTATTTATAAAGTCCCTACAACAAATCCATCAATGGATTATGGAACAATCGGTCTGGCAAAAGATATCCTGCGGCTTTTCAAAGATTCGGATGTTTATGAGAAAAGGATCATCATTATGGCAGGTGACAGAGCCGGGATACTTACCTTCGGACATGATATGGATGAGGCGGTAAATGTATTGATGGAGTATCTTAAGAAAGAAGGATGATCAAAATTGGCATCATCGGCGGTTCTGGTCTGGAGAATCCTGAAATCCTGCAATCTTCTGAAGAAAGGCAAGTTGATACACCATATGGAACTCCCTCCTCTTCTCTGCTCTGTGGCTCACTGAAAGGCACTGAAATTGTTATTCTATCACGCCATGGCCGGTTACATACCATACCTCCATCAGAAATAAATAACCGGGCAAATATTTTTGCCCTGAAGGAAGTTGGTTGTACCCAAATTATATCATCAGCAGCCTGTGGCAGTCTGAGAGAAGAAATCTTTCGTGGTGATCTTATAATCCCCGATCAGTTTATTGATTTTACAAGGCATAGAAATATTACCTTCTTTGAAGAGTTTGAAGCGGGGAAAATGAATCATACACCAATGGCTGATCCTTTTAATGAGAATTTAAGAAATCTTATTATTTCCTCTGCCCATAATATTGGCCTTAAAATTCATGAAAAAGGTACCCTTGTTACAATTGAAGGTCCACGTTTTTCTACACGGGCCGAATCGAAGATGTTCCGGTTATGGGGTGCCGATATTATTAATATGTCAGTAGCTCCTGAAGTGATTCTGGCTAATGAGATTGGTATGCCATATGCAACTATTGCTATGAGCACTGATTATGATTGCTGGAAGGAAGATGAGATACCTGTCTCGTGGGAAGATGTCATCAAAGTTTTTGATCATAATGTTCATAATGTTCTTCGGCTGCTGATGGAAGTTATTCCGGGAGTCAAATGAGAGACAGCTTATTCTTTTAATCAAGTTCTTGCATAATTCCCTGTAAATACCTAACATTGCAATCCGTTTTTACGGAGGGCCCATAGCTCAGCTGGTCCCGTTCCGCCTTGCGGAACGTGGATCCTCGAAAAACAAACAAAATTTCTATGAAATTTTGTGTTTTTCGGGATTAGCA
>JADGPU010000070.1 GCA_017882305.1 Bacteroidales bacterium
TCTTCAGAGTTAATAGTTTTACGTCCTTTCAGATCAGATATTGTTTTATCAGATCCCAGTCCAACATACAAGTCTCCAAATTGCGCGGCTTCTTTTAAAAAAGCAATATGTCCTGAATGAAGAATATCAAAGCAACCACTGACAAATACTTTCTTTCTCATTATCTCAGGCATAGGTAGGAGTTTTAGCTATTTATTTTAGTAAAAGATAAAAGATAAAAGTAAAAGGACTAAAGAAAAAAAAAGTCCATTATTTAGATTCCTGAATAATAGAACCAAGACTTTTGTCTTAAACTAACTTAATCCCTGGGTAGTACTCACAATATTGGTTGTGTATCCTGGAACAATCTCAACCATTTCCTCTATCACCATTGTTTCGGACATATTGTTTAGAGAACAGAGTATCTTATCAATCTTAATATTTATCGCTTCAAAATCAGAATCAGCTACCTGAGCAATGCTGATCTTAGGATGGTGTGTAGGAATCATTGGTTCATCTTGTGAAAAAAGTTCCTCATAGAGTTTTTCGCCAGGTCGTAATCCAATGTATTTAATTTTAATATCCTTATGTGGTTCAAGACCCGATAAGCGTATCAGATTTATTGCGACATCCAGGACCTTCACCGGCTCTCCCATATCAAAGACATATATCTCTCCTCCTTTTCCCATGAATCCGGCTTCCAGCACTAACTGACATGCTTCAGGAATCGTCATGAAAAAGCGGGTTATTTCCGGATGAGTAATTGTTACCGGTCCTCCGTCAGCAATCTGTTTGTTAAAAAGAGGAATAACAGAACCATTTGACCCAAGCACATTTCCGAAACGAGTAGTTATAAATTGTGTCTTAATACCTTTACGGCGAGATATAGAATGAACCAGCAATTCACAAATCTTCTTAGTTGCTCCCATCACGTTTGTAGGATTCACGGCTTTATCAGAAGATATCATTACAAATTTTTCTGCCTTATATTTGATTGCTAACTCAGAAATAGTTTTTGTGCCTCCGACATTAACCCTGAACGCCTCGTGAGGATGTTTTTCCATTATGGGTACATGCTTGTAAGCAGCAGCATGAAAAACAATTTCAGGTTTGTATTTTCTGAAGATTTCTTCCATATATTCAGATCGTGTGACATCCCCAATGATTATCCTGTAATTGCAATCCGGTAATTTATTCTTTAACTCCTCCCCAAGGTAAAAAGATGGGGTTTCTGCCTGATCAACGAGAATCAGCTGTTTTGTATTAAAACGTATAAGTTGCCTGGCTATTTCTGAACCTATAGATCCTGCACCACCGGTAACCAGGATTGTCTTCCCGATAAGTCCGTTTTGTATCTTTTCAAGATCGAGTGAAATGGGATCTCTGCCAAGGAGATCTTCGAATTTCACTTTTTTAAGGTTCTTAACTTCAAGACGACCATTCATCCATGTATCAAATGATGGAGTATCAAGTATTTCACAACCAAACTGGATCATGGACTCAATTACTTCTTTCTTCTTCGCCGGTGCTATATTATTTATTGCGATAATAAAAACCTTCACATCTTCATTCTCAATAAAATCCTTTGTGAGAACCTGTCTTGAAAAAACCTGGTAACCGTCGACTTTTTTTCCCTGAATTTTTTTGTCATCATCGATAAAGCCCTTAAGCCTGTACAGATTCTTTGGATCTCCTTCAATGAGCCGTTTTACCAGTATACCCATTTCACCTGATCCATAGATCAATACATTTTTGCTATCGTGTGAAGAGGAGGAAGCAAATTCATAAAATATTTTTACAAATACCCTGAAAAAGAAAAGAAGTATTGTAACGGCTCCGGAATGAATAAGAAGAATCGATAATGGTATATTGAAAACAGGGGTCCATTCATATTTTCGGCTCATGATAGTAATTAAAAACAGAACTCCCAGCGAACTCAAGTTTGTAATAATGATTTTATAAGTATCCCTGATAGTTGTATGCCTGATCATCCCTGAATAGGATTTGAAGACTAAAATGAAAATTGCATATACAACTAATACAAGATATGACTGCTTGAAGACTATTGAAATATCAAAAGTATAGACTTCAAAATTGTATCTAAGCATATATGCAAGAAGGAAGGAGAAAAAGACAGTACCTGAATCAATAAGAAAGACTAACCAACGAGGCAATGAATGCTTTTTAAAAACCCTGATAATCTTTTCTTTAAATGCTTCTATCATATAAAGATATAAAATAGTTTAAATGCTATCGCACCGTCAGTCACATAACTGATACTTGTATATGTCTGACTATGTGTTTTTTCAGGTGCATATTGTAACAAATGTTACAAATTTTTCCAATACCATTTTACTGCCTCTTTGAGGCCTTCTTCGACATTAAATGTCGGTGAATAGTATAAAAGTTTTTTAGCTTTTTCAATTGAAGCTAATGAATGTGGTATATCCCCTGCCCTGGCAGGTCCATATTCCGGTTCAATTGTTAAAATATCCTTATCAAATTCAGTTGCCAGATCACGAATAAAAAAGAATAACTGATTAATAGTCGTCCTTTCTCCGTGAGCAACATTATAAACCTGGTTCAATGCCGCTCGATTCTTAACTACAGCTGCAAGATGGTTGGCCTGAATTACATTGTCAATGTATGTAAAATCTCGGGATACCGATCCATCTCCATTTATAAGAGGCACTTCATGCTTCATCAGCATCTTCATGAATTTTGGAATAACCGCTGCGTAAGCTCCATCCGGATCCTGACGCCTGCCAAAAACATTAAAATATCGCAATCCGATCACGTCAATTCCATAAATTGTTGCAAAATTGTCTGCAAACAGCTCATCAACATATTTGGTAATTGCGTAGGGAGATAAAGGAGAACCAATCTTATCTTCAACTTTCGGTAAGTCAGGATGATCCCCATAAGTAGAAGAACTTGCTGCATAGATAAATCGTTTAACCCCTGATTCTATTGAAGCAAAAAGCATTTTGACAAAACCACCTATATTTACATCGGTAGTTGTCATCGGGTCCTTGATAGACCGTGGTACCGATCCTAATGCAGCCTGGTGGAAAACAATATCTATGTTTTCGACCCCTTTTAAACAGTCGCCATAATTACGGATATCACCTTCGACAAGTTTAAACTTAGTATTGCCTGAGAAGGCTTTGAGATTTTCTTTCTTCCCGGTTGAAAAATTATCGAGACAAACAACAGTATTTCCGGAAAACAAAAAAGAGTCTACAAGATTTGAGCCGATAAAACCTGCTCCGCCGGTAACCAACACTCTGCTATCCTTCAAGATTCGTTCCATCAGCAATTTAAAAAAACAATATTACAAATTTTAGCAGAATTAAACATTATAAATATTACTCTTTTTCAAACATCAGAAGTATTTCATTCAAAATAAATTCAGCTGTCTTCCCGTCACCATAAAACCCCGGATATTCAAGATTTGAATGTGAATCTACAAAACTCAGGAACTCATGCCTGATTTGATCCGGATCAGCATCCACAAGCTTGGCAGTACCATTATTCACCAGTTCAATCCATTCAGTCTCCTTACGGAGTACAATACAAGGTCTTTTAAAGAAATGTGATTCTTTCTGAACACCTCCTGAATCAGTCACAATCATCCTGCAGTTCTTCTCCAGAAGAATCATTTCGAGGAATGAAACAGGCCGAATAATCTTAATATGCGCACAATCGTTAAGATCATCATAAAGATTTTTAAGTTTGGTTTTGAGAGAAACAATAGTCCTCGGGTGCAAAGGCATTACAAGAACAATATCCTTTTCTTCAGCCAGTACTTTAAGTGTCACAAGTATTTCTTTGAGCCGTACTATGTCATCGGTATTACTATCCCTATGGATTGTAACGAGAACATAATTATACCTTACCAGTGACATTTTTTCTAAAAATCCGGCTTTCTTTTTTTCCGCGAGTCCGGCAAAGAATAATGTATTATCGTACATTATATCACCAGTCAGATAGATTTTGGGATTATTTATGGTATAGGGGGGACTGTTTTCAGGTCTGAATCCTTCGGCAATCAGATTCTTGAAAGCTGCATTGGTCGGAGCAAAAAGCAGTGTTGAAGAATGGTCACTCATTATCCTGTTTAATTCCTCTGGCATAATTTTATTGAATGATCTCAGTCCGGCTTCAACATGAATTATTGGGAAGTGAAGCTTTGAAGCGGCTAAAGCTCCGGCCAGAGTAGAGTTTGTGTCGCCATAAAGCACGACACAATCAGGTTTTTCCTTTAATAGTACCTCTTCAATACCAATTATCATCAAGGAGGTTTGCCGTCCATGGCCTGCCGAGCCAGCACCAAGATTATAGTGTGGTTTATGAATTTCAAGCTCATTGAAAAAGACCTCAGACATCTCTTTATCATAGTGTTGGCCAGTATGAACTATAATTTCAGTAATATCTTTGGAATAATGACTCCGGATTGCCCTGCTAATCGCAGAAGCTTTTATAATTTGAGGTCGTGCTCCTACGATATTAATGAGTTTTATCTTAGGCATGAATCATTAAATTTTATCTGGCTATTTTGCGTAATTTACCGCTCGAGTTTCGCGTATTACAGTAATTTTTATTTGTCCGGGGTAGGTCATTTCATTCTGAATTTTACGGGCAATTTCAAATGATAGACCTTCCGCCTCTTTGTCAGTAACTTTTTCGGCTCCGACTATAACCCGAAGTTCTCTTCCAGCCTGTATTGCATAAGTTTTCATAACACCTGGATACTGGAGGGCTAGCGATTCAAGTTCCTTAAGCCTTTTAATATAAGATTCAACAACTTCACGGCGGGCACCGGGACGTGCTCCGGAAATAGCATCACAAACCTGAACAATCGGAGCGATCAGAGTTGTCATTTCAATTTCATCGTGATGAGAACCAATTGCATTGCATATTTCAGGTTTCTCTTTGTATTTTTCAGCCATTTTCATCCCTAATATTGCATGTGGCAATTCCGGTTCATCATCAGGAACTTTGCCAATATCGTGAAGAAGTCCGGCCCTTTTGGCAAGTTTTGCATTCAATCCAAGCTCTGCCGCCATAATTGAGCACAGGTTAGCTACCTCTCGTGAGTGCATAAGAAGATTCTGACCATATGATGAACGGTACTTCATCTTACCTATTAACCTTATAAGTTCCGGGTGTAATCCATGTATACCTAAATCAATAGTAGTTCTTTTTCCTACTTCCAGGATCTCCTCCTCAACCTGTTTCCGGGTCTTCTCAACCATCTCCTCAATTCTGGCCGGATGTATTCTTCCATCAGTAACCAGCTGGTGAAGAGCAAGTCTTGCAACTTCCCTTCTGATCGGATCAAAAGCTGAGAGGACTATCGCTTCAGGGGTATCGTCAACAATAATTTCAACCCCGGTCGCAGCCTCAAGTGCTCGTATATTCCGACCTTCACGGCCGATGATGCGACCTTTCATCTCATCTGACTCAATGTGAAATACAGTTACTGCATTTTCAATGGCATTCTCGGCTGCAACCCTCTGAATTGTCTGAACCACAATTCTTTTAGCTTCTTTGTTAGCAGTCATTTTTGCTTCATCAAGTATCTCGTTAATATATGACATAGCCCCTGTTTTTGCTTCCTCCTTCAGGGATTCTATAAGATGGTTTTTTGCTTCCTCTGCCGAAAAACCGGAAATCGCTTCAAGTTGGTCAACCTGCTGCTTGTGAAGACGTGCTAACTCTTCTGATTTTTTGTCTACCAGTTCAAGCTGAGATGTAAGATTTCCGCGTATTGCATCAACCTCATTCTTTTTGCGCTGAGCCTCTTCAATTTTCTGGGACAAAGACTGTTCTTTCTGAGCTATTCTGTTTTCCGCCTGTCCAATTTTGCTGTTCTTTTCATTAATAACTTTTTCATGTTCTGTTTTGAGTTGAAGAAATCTCTCTTTCGCCTGAAGAATTTTCTCTTTCCTTATTACTTCAGCTTCGGCTTCGGCTTCGCTGACTATCTTATGACTTTTATTTTTCAAGGCCAGCTGCCACACGAAGTACGATGCACCAAAACCCAGCACCAGGGCTGAAATACATAAGACAATCAACAGCCCGTTACTTAAATTTCCTATCATTAATGTCATCATCAATTGTAATTAGTTATATATATATTTAATAAAAAACCCGCAAAGTTCCTTCAGCTTTTATAAAACCCCATGTCTGAATGGCTGGAGCTACTAATCCAGTTTGAACGTCCACTGTTCCCGGAGGAAACCCGACGAATCGGGATGAGGCCTGTTCTACCTGAACTAAGAGTCGCTCCAAAGTTTTAACTGTTGAGTTTCAAAAATGAATGAAGAAACAATGCGGGCAATTTAGTTTTCTATTTTAAAGAACGCTGTTACTCTTTTGTATCAAGAACCGAATCAATTTTTTGTATCAGTTCTTTTAAGGCATCGGGAAGATAATCTTTTTCAAGTTTCTCTTCTTCTTCTGTGAGCTTAATCACATACTGCAGGGAAGCCATCGCCAAAAAATCCTGAACATCTTTATCGATGTACCTCTGCTTGTATTGCAGCACCTTTTCATTTATCATCCTGGCTGCTTTCCTGATCTTCTCCTCATTTTCCCGTTCTACCTTCAATGGATAATATCTGTCCGCTACATTAACCCTTATCGAAAGCTTATCATCCATTGCTATATCTTATCTGTTTAAAAGAGCAACACATCTGTCAATTTCCCGCACTAATTCGTTTATTTTCTTCTTTGCTTCAAAAGCGTTTTCACCTTCACCCAACAATGCTCCTGATAATTTAATTCGTTCGTATTTAATTTCCAATTCTTTCATTTTTTCTTCCCGCTCCTGAAGCATTCCTTTCAAAACTTCATTCCCACTTTTTAGATCACTCACTTCATGCTTCAGATTATTATACCGATCTAACAATTCATCCAGTTTTCTGTTTAAAACTATTAATTCTTCGTAACCCTGACCGGACATAATAAAATCTTTAGCACAAAATTAACATTGTTAATGATATTTTCAAAAATTTGACTGAAATAGTTTGCCTTAATGAACCAGAAGTATAGCTTTGCACCTCTGTATTTTTAATAAATGAACATGATGCTTCTAATCCGATTTTTTGTTTTTGCTATATTGTTCTGCAATACCTTAAATGACATTCCAAAAGATAAATCAATCTTCATCTCCCCGGTAAAGATACCTCAATTATTATCTGCGAACTTCGGGGAGTTAAGAATAGACCATTTTCATTCTGGTTTAGATATTAAAACTCAAGGTGTTACAGGGAAAGAAGTTGTCGCTTCAGCAAATGGATATATCTACAGAATAAGTGTTTCTCCAGGAGGATTTGGGAATGCACTATATGTGAGACATCCTTCAGGTTATTTGACAGTTTATGGGCATCTGGACAGGTTTACTACTAATATTGAGGATTATGTCAAAATGCAGCAATATGCTAAAAAAAGCTTCCAGGTTACATTATTTCCGGCAAAAGAAGAATTTCAGGTTAAACAAGGTGAACTTATTGCTTATTCAGGTAATTCGGGCAGTTCAGGGGGTCCTCATCTGCACTTTGAGGTAAGAAAATCTGACAACGAAAAACCTATCAATCCTCTGCTTTTTGAATTTGGGATGATTGACAATATCAAACCCATTATTGAAAAACTTGTAATATACCCTATTAACAGCCATACTTTAATCAATAACCAAAATTCAATTAAAAAGATAAATGTTAACGGAAACCATGGTGTATATAGTGTCTCTCAGGAAAACGAAATATCGATCAGCGGGCTGGCAGGGTTTGGGATTAAAGCGTACGACATGCTGAACGACAGCCCCAATAAATGCGCTGTATATTCAATTGAGTTGTCAATTGATAGTACTTCAGTTTTCAAATATATTATGGACGGCTTTTCTTTCAATGAGTCAAGGTATGTCAACAGTCATATTGATTATGAGGCATATATGAAAGATAATATCTATATAGAAAGAGCTTTTGTTCTGCCTGACGATAAACTGAGCGTTTATAAAAATGTCATTAACAGGGGATTATTCAACTTCAATGATAATATATCTCATAGTGTTAAAATTATTGTTACTGATGCCAACAAAAACAAATCAGTACTATCATTTCAAATAAAAGCACAATCAGAAAAACAGTGGACCGGTCAAGGTTTCATTGATAAAAATATCATAGTAATGCCTTATAACATTACCAATAAGTTTTCGTCAGAAAATATTTCAATAAATATTCCTGCCGGAGCATTATATGACACAATTTATTTTTCGTATAAAAAAGAAAAAGGAACAAGTGAGATGTTCTCCGATCTGCATTATATACATAACAACTTCACGCCCGTCCATAAGGCTTACTACCTTTCAATCAAACCAACATCTGTCCCTGCCGGGAAAGAGTCAAAATTGCTTATTGTTCAGCTGGGTGATGATCAGAAAAAAAGTGCTGTAAACGGTATTTGGGCTGAAGGGTATCTTTCAGCTGACATACTTTCTTTTGGCAGATTTTACGTCGGTATAGATACTATTGCACCGGTCATTTCATCAAATGGATTGGTTCCGGGCGTAAATCTTACCGGAAAGAAGGAAATAAGGATCAGGATCACTGATGAACTTTCCGGAATAAAGTCATATGAGCCGTCCATAGACGGAAATTGGGCTCTGTTTGAATACGATCAGAAAAACGACATGTTGATTTACAAATTTGATGAAACCAGGATCACAAAAGGATCAAACCATAATCTATCTCTGAAAGTGACTGACAATAAAGATAATAGCAGTTTCTATAAATGTAATTTTACGTGGTAGGAAACCCATCCAGAATTTTCTAAAGCGATCTTCTTAACCGCAAAGCACCCTAAGAAAGCGTTAAGTACACAAAGATAAAACCATGTAACTCAGTTCTTTGCGATCTTTACAAAAAATGCCACCTCGGCAGTCTGGCCCCTTCGCTAAAATAGCCCCCCGGGCTATTTCTTAACGCTCGGTCCCCTCTGCGGTTATTGGATTTCTTTGATTTAAAGAACTGGATTACTGAAAGACCGATAAATTTTACTATCTTTGATGCATTATATTAACATTACTGTCTTTCATTTGTTATTATAATTAAGTTCTAGTCCATATTATTTGTACCTCAGTTAAGATAATAAGTAGAATCGTTTCTATTTAAAGAGTTCGATGACAATTAAAGACGAACAGAGGAATATCTCTTAACACCTCAATTACATTTATATAGATTATGATGAACGGAAGCATTTAAAAGTGTTTCTTACAGAACAAGCATAGTTATTTGTAAGTAAACACGCATAGTGAAATTTATTATTAATTGAAGAGGGTAATAACATGCAAGAAAAAAAACAGAACGTTTTTAAAACACCGGATATAACAAGAATGCAGGAAGTAGTAATAAATCCCAGGACGAAGATTTATATAGCTGTTGGGGCTGATCCGGAAGAAGCAAGAAGCCGTTACTGGGCAAGACAGAATGCTAAAGGCAAGGTTCTCCTGACGCCTAAAAAACCTGTATTAAGTTAAACCCGAACAGGTTTTTTCCACTTTATAAGTTAATATATTTTAGCCGGATAAACACCCCGGCTGATCATATTATTTATACTCTCCACAACAAAAGGTTTATCTTCCCTGTAGGTGACCCCAAACCATCTCTCATTAGTCATTAAGATCTTAATGGTTATTTCACCGTTCTTAACAAATTTATCAATAGATGTAGGAATATCAAGCTCAGCTTTCAGATCCATCCCGCTTCTATTAATGAAGTTTCTGAACTCATCTCCCAGAAAACTGTAACATGATGGTTTAAACCCCCACAGATTCATTGATACAACCTCATTTCCGGTAAACTTCTTGAAATTACCGTCAGTTAAGGGAGCTTTAGCTCCATCGGGTGTTTTCTCAATCTGACGTGTTTCCACAATGTTTTTCAGAAGGCCATCGGCTCCTACTCCGCAGACTCCCCTGTTTACATGCCCATGATCGGACAAAGTATTTCCCATCTTATATCCCACAATACAGTAGCAATTAGGATCTTTATCATTAATCAAAAAATCATGAAGGATATTAAATGACTCCACACCGTAATAGTCATCGGCATTTATCACACCAAATGATTCCTTAATCTTTTTTGAAGTAACAAGTATTGCATGACTGGTTCCCCAGGGTTTTTGTCTATCAGGTGAGACTTTTACTCCCTCTGGCAGATTAGTAATCTCCTGAAAAACATAATCAACTTCTATTTTCCCTTTAAGCCTTTTTACAAATCGTTCATTAACTTGTTCCTCTATATCACGTCTTATCACAAAAATTATTTTACCAAATCCTGCTCGGATTGCATCATAAATAGAATAGTCAATTATTGTTTCACCGGAAGGTCCTACTTCATCAAGTTGTTTATTACCACCATAGCGTGTTCCCATTCCTGCAGCCAGAACTAATAGAGTTGGTTTCATCATTTTACAATTTTTGTTCAGCACAATTATACAGAAAAAATCATTACTTTTATATAATTGCTAGACCCGAAATACAAATTTATTGATTTTCTTCGTTTACTCATGCAATCACGCTGGCGCGTGTTTATAACTCGTGCCAACAAATCAAATCACGGATTGCAAATCCGCGCTAGCTTTAATTAATCAGCGGGAAAATGAAAAAATGCTATATTTAAGGATGAAATTTAGTCTGGAAATATGTGTTGACAACGTTGAATCTGCCTAGAGGCACAGAATGCCGGAGCTGATCGGGTAGAGTTCTGCAATGGTCTCCATGAAGGAGGAACAACTCCAGGGTTGGGTACAATTTCCTCTGCAAGATCGATGTTGAACGCACGGCTAAGCTCATTGAATTTGCCCGACCCATGTCCGCCACTTTTCACAGGGCATTTGATATGTGCAACGATCCTTCCAGGGGACTCGAAGATGTTATTGCGACCGGAGCTGACAGGCTCCTTACATCAGGTCAAAAAAACAGAGCAGATGAAAGTATCGATTTGTTAAATCAGCTTATCCGGCAAGCAGGTAAAAGGATAACAATTATGCCTGGATCAGGAATTAATAAATCGAATATCGAACACATCGCCAGGAGTACCGGAGCAAAGGAATTTCATCTTACGGGCAGAAAAGTTATTGAGAGTGAAATGATCTTCCGCAGACAAAATATTTCAATGGGTGGTATATCCGGCATTTCTGAGTTTTCCAGGAAAGTCGTTGACACAGATATGATAAGAAGCATAATCAATAATCTGAAATTGATCTGAAATATTCTTTGAAATATTAACGGGCTTGTTACCTTTGTGATTCTTATTCCAAAAACTATTTTTAAATATTTAATAGTGATTTTTATGAAAAAACTATCTGAACTAATAATTGTAATACTATTTTCATTTTTATTACCGGGACAGGTTACAAATGGCTGTACAAATTTTCTTGTGACCAAAGGTGCGTCTGTAAAAGGATCGACAATGATAACTTATTCTGCAGACTCACATCAATTGTATGGAGAGTTATATTTTTGGCCGGCAAGAGACTATCCGCAAGGTAGTATGCTTGATGTTATTGAGTGGGACACCCGGAAGTATATGGGAAAAATCAGGCAGGTAGCTCATACATATTCGGTCGTCGGAAACATGAACGAACATCAGCTCGCTATAGGTGAAACTACATACGGTGGTAGTGAAACTCTTGTTGATACGACAGCCATCATCGATTATGGCAGTCTTATCTATCTGACACTTCAGAGAGCGAAAAATGCCAGGGAAGCTATAAAAGTTATGTCTGACCTGGTATCTGAATACGGTTATGCAAGTGAAGGTGAATCATTTTCAATAGCTGATGCGAATGAAGCATGGATTTTTGAAATTATTGGCAAAGGAGCAAATAATAAGGGTGCAGTTTGGGTAGCACGCCGTATTCCTGACGGATTTATTTCCGGTCATGCAAACCAGGCAAGGATACAGACATTTCCGCTTTCAACGGGTAAAAAGAACAGTATCGCAATCACTTCAAAGGAACTTAACAGGGTATCAGATCCTAATATTGAATGTGTTTATGCATATGATGTAATCGAATTTGCCAGGAGTAAAAATCTATTTAAAGGGAAAGATGCTGAATTCAGTTTCTCTGACACCTATAATCCCATAAATTTTTCAGGTGCCCGTTTTTGCGAAGCTCGTGTATGGTCATTCTTTAAATCAGTTAGTGATGATATGAATCAGTATTTCAACTATATATCCGGGCATGATTTAAGCAGGCGTATGCCTCTATGGATTAAACCTAACCGGAAAATTTCTGATTATGATATGATGAATTTCATGAGAGATCATCTTGAAGGAACAGCTCTTGATATGAGAAAAGATATAGGAGCAGGTCCATTTGGTCTCCCCTATCGCTGGCGCCCGCTCGAATGGAAAGTATCAGGCACCGAAAACGCTCCTCAATATTGTAATGAAAGAACCGTTGCAACACAGCAAACCGGTTTTGTATTTGTTGCCGAATGCCGTAATTGGCTGCCTGATCCTGTAGGAGGTATATTCTGGTTTGGAGTGGATGATGCAGCGACTACCGTCTTCACACCAATGTATTGCGGAATAACTGAAATCCCCGAATGTTTCAAAGTTGGAAATGGTGATATGCTTACTTATTCGCCTAGCTCAGCTTTCTGGTTATTTAACAGGGTAGCCAACTTCTGCTATACACGTTATGATCTAATAAGCGCTGATGCACAAAAAGTACAGAAACAACTGGAAACCAGGTACATATCTAAAACAGATTCTATTGATGCCGAAGCACTTAAATTGTCTGCCAAAGATATGAATCTTGCAAAGGAATATCTCACAAATTATTCAGGGGCAATGGCTCAGAATACTTTTAATCAGTGGAAAACATTAAGTGAATACCTACTGGTAAAATATATTGATGGCAATATTAAAAAAGAAAAGGATGGAAAGTTTGAGAGGAATCGCTGGGGTAATCCAGTCATGCCTCTACAGCCCGGTTATACAGATGCCTGGAAGAAATCAGTTATCCAGGAAACTGGAGATAAATTACTTGATCCTACAAAAACAGGACATTAGTACAGGGAGAAAGGAAGGTTGAGGCTGAGGCTGAGGTTGAAAGCAGAACTCTTATCGGAAACCACCAGCAACATCTGAACCTTAACCTTAACCTTAACCTTAACCGGGGGGTTAGTTAAAAACTTTTTCTAACAAATTGCGGATTATGATTTTTTTTTTGTAAGTTTGCGACCGGATTTTTGAAATCAAACTGAGAATACAAAACACGTTGTGAGATGAATTTAATGAATGTTGTTGAGAAAGAATTTGCGGTAAAAAATGAATTTCCAAAATTCGTAGCAGGAGACACTGTTACTGTACATTATAAAATTAAAGAGGGAAATAAGGAAAGAATCCAGCAATACCGTGGCGTGGTAATCCAGAGAAGCGGAGAAAAGCATACCGAGACTTTTACTGTAAGGAAAATATCAGGAAATATAGGTGTTGAAAGAATATTTCCTATTGCCTCACCATTTATTGACAAGATCGAAGTCAATAAACATGGAAAAGTGCGGAGGGCAAGAATATTCTATCTTCGTGATCTTACAGGTAAAAAAGCACGTATTCGCGAAAAGAAATTTTAATCATTTACTCGATGAAAAAGAAAGGCCGCTCAAAATGAATGGCCTTTCTTATTTGTGATCATGCCATGGCATGACCCTATATTGTTCTTAAATAAGGCATGTAGGGGCACGCCATGGCGTGCCCACAACAAGTTATATGTTATTAATCAGTTCTGTTTTTTTAGCTTTAGCCTCTTCTACAAGTTTATTTGCCTGAATATCTGCTTCCTTAACAAGCTGGTCTGCCTTCTTATCAGCATTTTTCCTGATGCTATCCGCCCCTTTTTGTGCAGCCATTTTCTGAATTTGTCCTTTTGTTGAAGAATCATCAATAAGTTTCTGAGCCTGAACATCAGCTTCTTTGCGTATATCTTCAGCAGTCTTTGCTGCCTGATCCTTTATTTGCTGACCATTTTCTTGTGCTGCTTTAATAAGTTTATCACCCTCAATCTCAGCATCAGCCCTGGCTTTATCTTTTGCTTTATCAACTGTATTATCGACTGTCTGTTTCACTGTTTGCTGAGCAGCCGCCTTAGTCCCTCCGGAGTTTTCACCTGAAGTACTTCCGAAAAACGGAGCAACTACGGGTTTGCTGAAGGTACCGGTTACCTTGACATTCACCTTCAGAACATCTGAAGGTTTATATTTAATACCAAAAGACGACGCATAAGCCGAAACATTATCAATAAAAGAATTTACTGTACTTCCAAGATCTGATCTTGGTATTTCGGTTTTAACAATATAATTCAGCGTCTGATCAAGACCCTGGTCACCGCCTATATTCATTTTCAGATTACCCGTTTTTACATCAAACGGGCTCACATATACCCTTCCATCAGCAATTTTAAAACTTATGTTTATGTCCTTAAAAGTTTTGCCGTATTTATCACCCAGTTTAAGAACCGCTTTCATCTGATCGAACGTTTTGGATTCGATAAGAGTGATCTCACTAGACTTAATAGTTCCGGTTCCATTAATCGTATTAGTAACAGGCATCATATCCTGTCCAAGCAAACTCACATATGTCAGTTTTGCATTTATCTTACCATCAATTCCTTTAGCTGCAGGAGCAAATTTTTTCACAGTAATGAAGGTATTAAAAGCATCTTTGACACCAATATTCTGCATATCAAAGTCAGCCTTCATAACCGGTTTAAGAGTATCACGGGTATCGTAATCAGCATTCATTGCTATTGTACCACTAAGAATGCTCATTCCTGCGTCTCTGATACTCAGAATTCCATTTCGAACAATAATATGTCCTTTTACTTTCTGAGCTTTAATATTATTATAGCTGAAGTCATCGATTAGAGCATCAAAATCAAAATCGATATTTTTCGGCACCTTAATTAAGGTAAGGGAAGAAGTCTTTTCTTCAACCGGGACCTGATTGCTTTTTATTGCTACTGAGGTAGTATCCTTTACTGTGGAAATTGTTGTAGCTGCGGAGGTTTCTGATGCCATTTTTGACATTATTTCAGAAACGTCAACAAGTTTTGACCGCATTGTAAGATTTCCCTTGATTGTTTTATTGCTGAAGAGATAAGGGATATAATTTTCAATTCTCCCGCTCAGAGTAAAATCACTCTTCTCTCCCACTTTCATGTTTGTGTTGTTCATGGCTGCGTATGCAGGTGTAAATTCAAAGGCTGCTTCATTTATTTTTACATTAGGGAACCCTTTCATTGCGATCAACATATTTTTGATACCCATCTTACCAGAAGCTTTAAAACTTTCATATTGGCCCTTTTCAATCATCGACATCTTCCCGGCCATCTTCACTGACATATCTATAACTCCGGAAAGGCTTATGCCATCCATGGGAACAGCTTTTGAAAGTGCTGAAAGATCAATTCTTCCAATTATTGACGCATTAAAATCCGGGTCGCTGACAGGTGTCTTAAGGGCAAGAGTCATATCGAAAGGACTTCCGGCCAATTCCATGTGAAAAAGATTAACG
Organism: Bacteroidales bacterium; assembly: GCA_017882305.1. Lineage (GTDB taxonomy): Bacteria > Bacteroidota > Bacteroidia > Bacteroidales > VadinHA17 > LD21. The sequence continues at coordinate 15,570 of JADGPU010000070.1, forward strand.
TTGACTATAGTTTTATCCAATGCTTTTCCATTGACGAATATATCAGATTTAATATTTATGTTCTTAATCTGCTCAGGTAACGCCGGGTAGCTTACTAATCCATTAGAAACCGAAATTGCAAGTGTTACATCGGGCAATGTGCTGTCAGCATCGCTATAAGTTCCTTTAGCTGATCCTGACAAAGTAAATTCACCAGATGCCCTTAGATCCTTATAGTCTTTCATATAGATTGCCGGGACTAATGATAAGAGCGTTTTAAACGAGGTTTGTGCTGCACCGAATTTTATATCTGTTTCTATATCTTTGCCTGGCATGGCCACAATACCTGTAAAATTAAGCTTAAGATCATTTATCGATAAATAATTCTCCCGGAACGTAAACTTCATTTTATCGAGATTTGCAAGCATATCGATTTTGGAATCCAGAACGGCTTTATTAAGGTACTTCATTCCATCCATAATAAATGTAAATTCTCCTGCATTAAATGTCATCTGCATATCTGTTTCGCTCATGGTCATGTCACCCTTCATATAAAAATTAACTTTATTAAGGTAAACTTTCATTGCAGAACTCTCGTCCAAATACGAAATAGAGCTGTTAAGAACTGTGACTTTTTTCAGGAGTATCTTCATAGTTGATGAGGATGGCTTTGTCTCAGTCGTTACAGCATGTGAAGTATCTTTCATTACATCCCAGTTTGTTTTCCCCTCTTTCCTTACAATTGCATTTACAACAGCTTGGTCAACTACAATAGATTTTACTTCATAGCCTGTTTTTTTAAAGAGGCTTGTAAGGTTGAATACCAGATCAAAGGATTTGAATCCGGCCAGAGTATCGTTTTCAAATTTGTTCACACCGACAACAGATACATTATAAAGTGAAAATGAAAGGTTTGGAAAATTCCTGAAGAACCCAAGTTTATAATCTTCAAATTTGACTTTCGCATTTACCGACTCATTAATGACCTGTTCGACTCTGGTCTTAATTTGCTTTTTAAAGATTATCGGAACAGTAAAAAGTAAGACAAGAATTAAAAGAAGAATTCCAAGGAATATTTTTAAAATTATACCTATTGCCTTTTTCATAACTCTATATTTATAATTGATTATCAGTAGAATATGTAAAATATTTTTCCTAGTTTGAGACAAATAAAAGTAATTAATATTCCCGAAAATAAAAATATTGCTATATTTGCGTCCTCATAAACATTAGGACCTGTAGCTTAATTGGATAGAGCATCTGGCTACGGACCAGAAGGTTGGGGGTTCGAGTCCCTTCAGGTTCACCCTGAAAATAAAGAAGTTAGAGTAATTTAGCTTCTTTTTTATTTTCTTAGCGACTGATTGGCAAACCAACTGTTGTCAAAGCTTAAAATTTTTGAGGTTGATATTTTCTTAAAAATAGTCGTTAAATTCCTCTTTCAATCCTTTTGAACATACCTGCACCAAACTT
>JADGPU010000021.1 GCA_017882305.1 Bacteroidales bacterium
TTTTTTAATATATTTGAACGAGAGAAATGCCAAAAATGAAGACGAATCCGGGTGCAAAGAAAAGATTTTCTCTGACCGGAACAGGAAAGATCAAGCGTAGACATGCATTTAAAAGCCACATCCTGACGAAAAAAGCAACTAAACGTAAGAGAAATCTTACTTATGCCGGTCTGGTTCACAAAACAGATCTTAAAAACGTAAAGCTGTTGCTCGCAATGAAATAGTAGTTGGACGCATTGATAAAATTATTATAGTATAAATAGATTGTTCAGCACATAAGAGTCATTAACCCGACCGCTGACATTCAAAAAAAATGAGTTATGCCAAGGTCAGTAAATTCAGTAGCTTCAAGAGCAAGAAGAAAAAAAGTTCTTAAGCAGACAAAAGGAAACTTCGGATCAAGAAGAAATGTAATAACGGTTGCAAAAAATACCCTCGACAAAGGAATGGGGTATGCATACCGCGACAGGAAGAAAAAGAAAGGAATTTTCAGGGCTCTTTGGATTCAAAGGATAAATGCAGGCGTTAGACAGTATGATATGAGCTATTCTGAATTTATCGGTAAACTGGATAAAAAAGGTATTGGCTTGAACAGAAAAACTCTTGCTGACCTTGCCATGAATCACCCGGAAGCTTTTAAAGCAATCGTGGATACAGTAAAATAAGGAATATTACAACTATTTTGCCTTCATAAACATCCTGCTCCACCTTATACTTTTCAGGCCCTTTGCCTCCTTATCTAGTGATAACCATATAAACTTTGGTTTACCTACTATATGATCTTCCGGAACAAAACCCCAGTATCTTGAATCTGCAGAATTATGACGATTATCTCCCATCATCCAGTAGTAATTCATTTTAAATGTATAGCTGGTAGCCGGGGCATTGTTTATATAAATGATACTTCCGTCGACCCTCAGATCATTATTCTCATACACATCAATTATACGCTCATAAAGGCAGAGATTAGACGTATCGAGCTTTACAGTGGTACCTTTGACTGGCATCCATAAAGGTCCATAATTATCTTCATTCCAGCCGTAAACAGGATTATAAGGAAAGATATGCGGTTCAAATTTATCTTTACTTGTAGATATCGGCGATACTTCAGAAACATTGGAAAACTTTGATATAGCATTTGCATTCACCTTTGTAAGAGGCAGCAGGTAAACGGAACCGGACATCATTGTTTGATCAGATTTTGAGATATCCAGTCGTTCAAATGCTTTTGGATTGATAGAAGTCCCGGTTGTTCTGACTGCATAAGTTGTTTGCTGAGTACCATTGTCAGGAACAATCTTACCGTTGACATAAAGCACTCCTGATTTGATAGTTACAGTATCACCTGGAATACCAATACACCTTTTAACATAATTATCTCTTCTGTCAACCGGCCTGTAGATAACAGTATATTTATCCCGGATTTCCTTTCTCGCCATCTGCAGATAGTAGTCTTTAGGCTTTTGTACAGAGCCGCCATCCATTTCTTTTATCTCTCTGGCTCTTCTTCTTACAATCTCATAATAACTGGTAGTTTGTTCTTCCACAACAACTGTGTCACCTGCAGGAAAATTGAAAACAATCGGATCATTGTTTTTTACTCTTGCTCCTCCGGCAAGACGTTTATAAGGCCAGATTATCAGATTTGACCATGATTTGCCCTTGGTGATCGGCATCGTATGTTGTGTAAAAGGAAATGCGATGGGAGTGTTAGGCATTCTCGGCCCATATGCAAGTTTGCTTACGAAAAGGTGATCACCGACGAGTAATGATTTTTCCATGGATGGAGTTGGAATTCTATAATTCTGAAAAAGGAAAATATTTATCAGAGAAACTGCAATAACGGCAAATATCAAAGCATCAAGCCATTCAATAAATCCACTGTTCTTGCCGTTTCGTTTTTTCCAGAATGTCCAGTTAACTTTCTCACTGATATATAAGTCGTAGATAACAGCCAATCCGATGAGAAACCAATAATTTCCAATCCAGATTACTACAAGAATATAAAGAATTGCTACGATCGCAAACTTTATATTTTTCTTTGTAAAAAGTTCATTCATAATAAAACTGTTTTTAAGAGCCGGTAAAAATAGAAATAATTATCAGAATCCCATTACATCGTTCATTGTGAACACTCCTTTTCTGGAATGTATAAACTCTGCAGCGACAACTGCACCAAGTGCAAAACCTTTTCTGTTTTTCGCCTCATGCTTAAGGCTTATTGTATCAATATCTGAATCCCAGGTAACTGTATGTGTTCCCGGAACATCCCCTTTCCTGATTGAACGTATAGGTAAACACATATATATCTTATCCTTATCAAAACACCATTTGTTATACTTTGAATGCTGGTCAACAATTTCTCCTGCAAGAGTTAATGCTGTACCGCTCGGTGCATCCAGCTTTTTTGTATGATGAATCTCCTCAATTGAGGCATCATAGTCATGGTAACGCTCCATTTGTTTTGCCAGTTCTGTATTAAGCCTGAAAAGCAGATTAACACCTATACTGAAATTTGTAGAGTGAATAAAGGCAGTGTTATTCTTATTGCATACTTCGACCACCTCATTATATTTTTCGAGCCAACCGGTGGTACCTGATACAACAGGAATCTTCTCAATGAGGCATTTACGTATATTATTATATGCTGCAGCCGGTGATGAAAACTCAATTGCTACCTCAATCCCGTTCAGATTAGAGCTATTCAGATCATTTTCATTATCCTGATCTACAATAAGTTTGATAAAATGTTCCCGTTTAATGGCTATGGACTCAATTTCGTGACCCATTTTCCCATATCCGATTAATGCAATATTCATAATTAATTGTTTTTGCGAAATTACCTGTTTTATAATAGCATACAGCATTAAAAATCAATAAAATTCTTAAAGAGAAGTTAAAATATGGTGTGAGGTATGAGGCGTGAGGCGAGAGGTTATTTTTTGACATTTGCGATCTTAGTTCTTAAATCTTTGCGATCTTTGCGGTTAATGGATTTTCAAAAATACAATTATGAAAAACTTAATTATCTCATTATCAATATTAATTATGTTAACAGAAGGATCATATGCTCAAATTCAAAAAGCTGACCTTGTAATAATAAAAGGGAAGGTTCTTACAATTGATAAAGACAATCCTGCAGCTCAGGCTGTTGCAATCAGAGGGGAAAACATAATTGCAGTGGGTACAACATCCGAAATATCAGCTATGATAGAAAAAGGGTCAACAAAAGTAATTGATGCCGGTGGAAGACTTGTCATACCTGGTTTTGATGATGCTCATGTGCATTTCGGCCCTCTTGATCCGGATTATATTGAACTTCGCTATACAACTGACCCATCTGTAATAACCCAAAAAGTCAAAGAACAGGTTGCCAGGTCCCGGCCAGGGGAACTTATAAAAGGAGGCCATTGGGAACATGAAATGTTTATTGACAAAAAATGGCCCACGAAAGAACTTATAGATAAAGTTTCTCCAGATAACCCTGTATTGCTCAGCAGGGCAGACGGACATTCCGTTCTTGTTAATTCATATGTACTCAGAGCATCTGGTATAACAAAAGATACTCCCGATCCATTTGGCGGAGTGATACAAAAGGATCCGGTTACCAGAGAACCTACAGGTATTATTAAGGAAAATGCCGAGAAGCTGATTAAAACCGGAGAAGTTAAACCGGTGAGAACTACTGGGGAAGCAAACGCAAGATTATGGCAGGGCTATCTTCTCGCTTTAAAAGAAGCTCGTGAACTTGGAGTCACCAGTGTTCAGGTGCCAGGAGCCGCAGATTTTAAGACATATGAAAAACTTCAGAAAGATGGCGAGCTAACGTGCCGGATCGATATTGGAAAATCACTTACTGCGGATACTAATCTGCTTAAAAACTATCTTTTACTTGAAAAACGTTATCCTAAAAATGGTAACTGGATCAGATTCGGATACCTGAAAGCTTTTATGGACGGCACTATAGGATCGGGTACCGCGTTAATGTTTGAACCATTTACCGATAATCCTTCGACATCGGGTCTAGCAATGATGCCATACAAAGAGATGGAGAAAATGATCATTATTGCTGATAAGTTAGGATTCCAAATAGGCGTTCATGCAATTGGTGATAAAGGGAATAACTGGGTATTAAATGCTTATGAAAAAGCTGAGCATTTGAATGGAAAACGCGACAGCCGTCACCGGGTTGAACATGCACAAACACTTCAACTTTCGGATATTCCACGTTTTGCCAGCCTTGGAGTAATCGCTTCAATGCAACCGACACATTGCATTTCCGACAAGAAATTCTGCGAAAAACGCATTGGCACGGAAAGAGCTAAAGGGGCTTATGCCTGGAAAAGTCTTGCAGATGCCGGAGCAACACTGGCATTTGGTACAGATTATCAGGTAGAACCACTTAATCCGATGGAGGGACTATATGCTGCAGTTACCCGTAAAGACAGGCTTGGAGAAGATGGTGAAGGCTGGCATCCTGAACAAAAGATCAAAATGGAAGAGGCAATAAAATACTATACTCTCAGTTCTGCATATTCCCAGTTTATGGAAAACCGAAAAGGCATGATCAAAACCGGTTTTCTGGCTGATATTGTAATTATGGACAAAGATTTGCTGACTATTCCAGAAAATGAGATCATGAAAACGAAGGTGGATTATACTATTATCGGGGGTAAAGTTGTGTTTACTTCAGGTAAATAAGATGTTTTGTGGATATAAGACTGTAAAGACAGGTCAGAGACCTGTCTCTACTTTTTAACCACATACTAGAAAATAAAAGATATTATTTCGAAAGTGAATACAGAATTTCCATTGCTTCCTCCCTATCGGACCCGCAAAACTCTTGTTCAGGGTTAAAATCAGAACATACTTTTGGCTTGCCAGGTTTATTATAAATAGAACACTTATAATCATCCATCAGATGAATGCACCTTACTCCTGCAGGTTTACCACCGGTCATCCCGGGTAACGGTGAAGAAATTGACAGTGCAACACAACAGGCTCCACAGTTTTTGCGACATTCCATCAGGCAAATATAATTGAATAAATTAATCAATAAATTTTTGGGTTAAAAGTACTAATGAAGTCTCTTTTAACCACAAAGCACACAAAGAAGGTGCAAAGCATACAAAGAAAAAACCCTTTAGGTCAGCTCTTTGTGACCTTTGCTTAAAACCTTTGCGACCTTTGCGGTTAATGGATTTCATTTTTTGTAATTTTACAAAAAACAATTCTGATGAGAATCGATATCCTTACTGTCCAGCCAGAGCTGCTAGAAAGCCCATTGAATCATTCAATAGTCAAAAGGGCAAAGGAGAAAAAGCTGGTGGAAATAAATATTATTAATCTACGCGATTTTACAAATGATAAATATAAAAGTACAGATGATTATGCATTTGGCGGAGGAGCTGGAATGGTTTTGATGATAGAACCTGTCTATAAGGCTATTGAAAAACTCAAAAGTGAGAGAGTCTATGATGAAATAATCTATACCTCCCCTGATGGAGAAAAATTTAACCAGAAATTAGCTAACCAGCTTTCACTTAAAAACAACATTATAATTCTGACTGGTCATTATAAGGGAGTAGATCAAAGAATTCGTGATTATCTGATAACCAGGGAAATATCTATAGGAGACTATGTGCTTTCAGGAGGTGAATTACCCGCGGCTGCTATTACAGATGCGATTGTAAGACTCATTCCTGGTGCTATCTCCGATGAACAATCCGCACTCTCAGACTCCTTCCAGGATGATCTTCTGGCACCACCCGTTTATACAAGACCTGCCGATTTTAATGGATGGAAAGTACCTGATATACTTCTTTCAGGCCATACAGCAAAAATTGAAAACTGGAGACATGAACAGTCTATGGAAAGGACTAAAAGGTTAAGACCCGATCTTTATATAGAAGAGGAGGAGAATTTGTGAAAAGTGCAAAAAACAAAATGCAAAATGCAAAAAGATGAACTAAGAACTGTCACAGAGGTTCACAGGGAAGCACAGAGAACCACAGAGAAAAATGAGTTGGATTTAGTCCCGCTTTGCGGGATTGGGTGGTATTTTGAAATATTAAAAAGCTTTCGTAAGATTGTAATCACAATTAATCATTTATTATCTATTTAATAATCAATAATATGAATCCTCAGGATTATATTAAACGTGAAGACAAATATGGTGCTCATAACTATCATCCTCTTCCTGTAGTTCTGGAAAGAGGTGAAGGACCTTTTGTCTGGGATGTTGAAGGGAAAAGATATTTCGATTTTCTGTCAGCCTATTCAGCAGTTAATCAGGGCCATTGCCATCCTGCAATTATTAAGGCATTAACAGATCAGGCAGCAAGGCTCACACTGACCTCGAGAGCATTCTATAATTCGGCTCTTGGTGAGTATGAAGAATATATTACAAAATATTTTAAATACGACAAGGTTTTACCAATGAATTCCGGTGCCGAAGCTGATGAAACAGCATTGAAGCTCTGCCGTAAATGGGCCTATAAGAAAAAGGATATAAAACAAAACAATGCAAAGATCATCGCATGTGAAGGTAACTTTCATGGCCGGACTATATCAATTATTTCAATGTCAACTGATCCTGATGCCAGGAATGATTACGGACCATTTACTCCCGGCTTCATAATAATACCATATAATGATTTAAAGGCTCTTGAAAATGCCCTTAGAGATCCCGATGTTGCAGGCTTCCTGGTTGAACCGATCCAGGGTGAAGCAGGTGTATTTGTGCCTGATGAAGGTTATCTTAAAAAGTCATATGATCTTTGCAAATCAAAAAATGTACTCTTTATAGCTGACGAGGTTCAGACGGGAATTGCACGTACCGGGAAATTGCTGGCATGCGATCACGAAAATGTTCGGCCAGATATACTTATATTGGGGAAAGCCTTGTCAGGAGGCGTACTACCGGTATCTGCAGTACTTGCTGATGATGAAATAATGCTTACTATCAAACCGGGAGAACATGGTTCAACTTTCGGAGGTAACCCGCTTGCAGCTAAAGTAGCTGTTGCAGCGCTTGAAGTTGTTAAAAATGAAAAACTCGCAGAAAACGCTGATCGCCTTGGGAAGATATTCCGTGCTGAATTCAGTAACATCAAGTCAGATATGGTTGAACTTGTTCGCGGAAAAGGACTTTTGAATGCAGTGGTTATAAAGCCAAAGAATGGTAAAGAAGCCTGGGATGTCTGTCTGGCAATGAAAGATAAAGGGTTAATTGCAAAACCTACACATAACCATATTATACGGTTTGCTCCTCCCCTTATTATCACAGAAAAACAACTCATGGAAGCGATAGGATTAATTAAAGAAGCATTTAAACTCTTTGAATAAAGAAAAACTCCGATAATGAAAAAATATTTTCTGTTGAATAATATTATTCGAACCGTTCCGATCCTGATAATCCTCTTCATATTTTCATGTAACGGGAAAAGTCAAGTTACCGTAAAAGAGATACAGGGACATATACAATATCTTTCATCAGATTCACTCAAAGGGAGACTTACAGGTTCACCCGGCGATAGTCTTTCTGCGGTGTATATAAGAGGTAAACTTCTCTCCTATGGCCTCATCCCTCTTTCAGGAGACGGATTACAGAGGTATAAAGTGACTAAAAGAGTTCTGGCAGGTAAATCCAATTTCCTCTTGGTCGACGGGGTAAACTATACACTTGATAAAGACTTTATGCCATTTGCTTTCAGTTCAAATACCGGAATGAAATCAGAGGTTGTTTTTGCCGGATACGGATTCAATATCATCGGTGACAGCTTAAAATGGAATGACTATGATGGCGTTGATGTAAAGGGGAAATGGGTAATGATACTCCGTGGCGACCCTGAACCTGAAAACAATAAAAGTCCGTTTATTTCTTTTAGTGCAGACAGGGATAAAGCGCTATTAGCAAAAGATATGGGAGCAGCTGGAGTCCTGATGGTTTCTGGTCCTGCATTTGATCCACAGGATGCTTTTGAGGCTCTCAATCTGGAAGGTTATTCCGTTGATATACCTGTTCTGAGAATTAAGGAAGAGGTAGCCGATATCATATTATCAAAATCAAAGAACGCCATAGCCTCTCTCGAGAAAAAACTTAATGACACAAGAAAGCCATTTTCATTTTCCACAAAGGTCATTATAAATGGAAAAGCTGAAATTGTCAGGGAGCTGGCAAATACCAGAAATGTTGTAATGCTGCTTCCCGGTGAGGACCCAAAACTTAAAGATGAATACATAATTCTCGGCGCCCATTTTGATCATCTTGGTATGGGTGGACCAGGTTCCGGCAGCAGGGCATTAGACACAATCGGTATTCATCATGGTGCAGACGATAATGCATCAGGCGTTGCCATGATGCTTGAACTTGCAGAGAAGTTTGCAGAAACAAAAGGAAGTCATAAAAGAAGCATTCTATGCCTCTCCTTCAGTGGAGAGGAAGAAGGGCTTCTGGGTTCAAAACATTTTGTCGATGATCCCGGGATAGATCTTTCCAGGGTAAATGCGATGATTAACTTGGATATGGTTGGCAGGTTAAATGAAACAAATAATCTGCAGATCTCAGGAGTAGGAACTGCTACAGGTTTAAAAGATCTGGTTTATGGAAATAGCGATACTTCGATCATTAAGCTTACTCTTTCAGAAGAAGGTTACGGCCCATCGGATCACTCCTCTTTCTATGGCAAGAATATTCCGGTTTTGTTCTATTTTACAGGGGCTCATATGGATTATCATACTCCAACCGATACGTGGGAAAAAATAAACTTCAAAGGCATGGTTGAAATTTCCGATCTGGTATTCAAGGTTGCAGAAGAGCTAGCATCGGAGACTACACGTTTACAGTTTAAAGAAGCCGGTCCAAAAACAGAAGCTAACAGGTATCCAAGGAGAAAAGGAGTCACACTGGGTATTATGCCCGATTTTGCAGGAGTTATTAAAAACGGTCTGCGGGCTGATTTTGTCACTCCAGGCAAACCTGCAGATCTCGGAGGAATGCAAAAAGGTGACATAATTACATTCATCAACGGAAAACAGGTAAATAATATCCAGGATTATATGTTCAGAATGGGTCAGCTTAAGCATGGACAGACAATAAGTGTTGAAGTTTTGCGTAATGATAAAAAAGTGGTTTTAGTGATACAATTATAAAGGAACATGCGTCTAAGACCTGTCTGACATTAAATAATTTCCAAAATGAAAAAATTTATTTTGTGGTTTCTTGCATTCGTGATTACAATTAGTGCAGCAGTCTATCAGCGTATGACCGGACCTACTTATCCGAAGCGGATAAATATTACAATTAACAATGCTGTGCACGAACTTAAGCTCGTGCGTACTCTTAGTCTTAGTGAAAAATCCGAGGTCAGACTTGATTTGAACAATTCGAATGTCACGGCTAAGCTTTTCTATAAACAGTACAAATCTGACAGCGAATATCAGGCTACAGACTTCTCTTACAGAGCCGATCCAAAGCACGGAGGGTTCTTTGCAGACGTTCCGCAACAACCTGTTGCAGGAAAATTGCAGTATTATATTGAAATTACCGATTTGAATGGAACTAAATCATATCTCAAAGAAAATCCGGTAGTTATAAGATTCAAAGGTGATGTACCGGCATTTGTTCTGATTCCTCATATACTATTAATGTTTGTAGCAATGCTATTCTCCACTTTAGCGGGGTTAATGGCAGTAATTAAATATCCCATGTACAAAAAATATACTTTATGGACCTTAATTCTCTTCATTGCAGGGGGTATGGTTCTTGGTCCGATAGTTCAGTATTTTGCATTTGGCGATTTTTGGACAGGGATCCCGTTTGGATGGGATTTAACTGATAATAAAACGCTTATCGCATTGGTTTTCTGGATTATTGCTGTTTTTATGAACAAAAAATCCGATAGACCAATCTATACAATACTTGCAGCGTTAGTACTCCTCATTGTATTTTCAATACCGCACAGCTTGTTTGGTTCAGAGCTAAACTATTCAAGCGGGCAGGTTACTCAGGGAATCATTCTTAACTTTTTCTGATTTTTTAAAAAAATTTCTTAAAGTGAGTGCAGCATTAAAAAAATTACCACGTCTATTGATTAGTAAATTAATAGAAGGTGGGTGCAGCAACACATATAAAAACTAGTCTTTATATAAAGATGGCAAATGTAGAAGCGGCATTCAGAAACCTACACCAGGATCTTTTGGACGGGTGTAAAAACGGTGACCAGAAAGCACAGTTTCAGATCTACAAGTTGTACTACAAAGCGATGTACAATACAAGTCTGAGAATTGTAAGTGACACAATGGAAGCTGAAGATATAATGCAGGAATCATTCCTGTCGGCCTTTGAAAAAATTGATACTTATTCAGGAACTGTAAGTTTCGGTGCATGGCTTAAAAAGATAGTAGTTAACCGGTCACTTGATGCCCTGAATAAAAGAAAAGCGGTCTTTGAAGATATTGAGTCACATGTTGGTATAAGAGATGAAAGCGGAGAAGATACAGCCAGGTATGAGGAGATCGATGTCAGAGTTGAAGAGGTTAAAGAGGCTATTGAAAGACTTCCCGATGGATACAGAGTAATACTCTCTCTCTACCTGCTCGAAGGGTACGATCATGATGAAATAGCAGAAATACTTTCCATCAACAGCAGTACATCACGATCGCAACTTTCAAGAGCAAAACAAAGACTCATGGGAGAATTAAAAGGAAAATGAAAAACTCAATGGATATGAAAAGTATAGAGGACATAATCAGGAACAATAAGGATTTTTTCGAAGATGCAGAACCTTCGACAGGTCACCTGGAAAGATTTAACAGGAAGCTTGAAAAAAGATTTCAGGTCAATACCATTAAAAGAAGTATTGTCCCTTACCTGTTAAAAGCAGCAGTAGTCACCCTGCTGATTACTCTCTCTTCACTCTGGACATGGGACCATTTCATCCGTACCGGCAGCAGCAGAATGACACTTGGACAGGTCTCACCTCAATACAAAGAGGTTGAAAACTACTACGTGCACCAGGTAAACCTTATGGAAGGGGAAATCGTAAATGTGGATCTGAAAAATAATCCTGCACAAAAAACTATGCTTATGAAAGAGATGAAAAGCATGGATTCAACATATGTCTCTCTTCAGAAAGAACTCAAAACAAATCCAAACGATGAACGGATAATAAATGCAATGATAGAACATTATCAGACTAAACTTGAAGTAATGAGCTATATAGTAAATCAGCTTAAAACAATCAGGAATGATAACCAAAACAAGAAGGAAAATGAAAAAGTCAAATTATAAACCCGGAATGTTCTTCTTCATATCGCTCTTTTTAATTTCTTCCACAATATCTGCTGATGAGATAACAAAGGAATTCCATAAGGAGTATACGGCAGGAACAAAAACACTTGAAATCAACAACAAGTACGGTGATGTGGTAATTCAGAGCTGGGATAAGAATCAGATAATTATCAATGTTAAAGTAACTGTTGATATGTCTAATAAAGAAAGAGCTCAGAAATTCATTGACAAAATAGATGTTCAATTTTCTGAAGGTGCCAATGTGATCTCAGCAAAAACTGTCATCGATGACAATTTCAATTTTACTGGATGGGGTGATTCAAAAAGATTCAGTATAGATTATAATATAAAAATGCCTGTTGGAACTGATCTGACACTCTCAAATAAATATGGAAATACAGATATCGACGAACTTCACGGATTAATGGATCTTGACATTAAATATGGAAATATTACGGCCGGAAAACTTACGAGAGGAAATATTAAACCTCTGAGCGAACTTACCCTGGCTTACGGAAAAGGTAAAATTGACGAAACAGGATGGCTCAACCTGACTGAAAGATATGTAGGATCCATGGAAATAGAAAAGAGCCAGGCATTACTTCTTGATAGTAAGTATTCTAAGATAATGCTGGGCGAAACCAGTTCAATAGTAGGTGAAAGTAAATATGATAATATAAAGATTGATAACGTAAAAAATCTGGTTCTTGAGAATGGGTATACAGAAGTCAATATCGGAGAACTCACAAAAAAGCTTACGTACAACGGCAGTTATGGCTCATTTTCAATAGACCGTATCCCTGCCGGATTTGAATCGCTTGATGTTGAAACACATTATATGGGAGTTAAGCTTGGAATTGAAGAATCAGCAAGCTACAAGCTTGAAGCAAAAGTTACATATGGCGGGTTGAAATACAATGAAAATAATTTTAAAAATCAAAGACGTGTAGTCGAGAACAACTCACATGAGGTGTCAGGAATAGTCGGAAATGAAGAAAATCCTTCATCAAGAGTTAATGTACTTGCATCATATGGTAATGTAAGGCTCAACTAATCACTGTTTTACAACTTATTTTTCAAGCGGGAATGTTACAACATTTCCGCTTTTTTTTGCAGCAATATCATTTAAATGCTGTCTTTAAGATGAAGAAAACAAGGAGTCAAAAAGTTCTCTAAATTTAAGATGCAGGAAAATGAAACTTTATAGAAAAATAACAGAACTCTTAATTTTAATGTTGATTGCAGCCACTCTTTCAGCCCAGGATAATAATTGCTATATCAGAAAAACTTTCGCTGTCAAAATGGGAAATACCCTGCGACTTTCAAATAAATATGGAGATGTAAATATTATCACTGTAAAAGACGATTCTCTCTCTGTTTGTGCAACGATCACGATTGTACAGGATGATCACGACCTGGCTCTGAATAGTAAGAAACTGGTAACAATCAGCCTCGAAAAATTAAAAGATACCGTCTATGTTTCAACATTATTTGATAAGAAGTTTTTTTCTGAAGAATTCAGACAAGGGAGGAAAAGCTTCAACATTGACTACTTAATTAAAGTGCCTGCTTACATGGATATCAGTATTATCGATGAGTTTGGCAATATAGCAGTTGAAGAGCTGACGGGAACTTTAAATTTAAGGCTTTCTCAGGGGGTTCTAAGTGCAAAGAGACTAACAAAAGGGAATGTAAAACCAATAAGCACCATTTATGTTGACCATGGTAAAGTCAATATCGATGAATTAAACTGGATGACCTTAACTCTGCTTAATTGCTCTTCAGTAAATATCGAAAAAGCCCAGGCTCTCATGATAACTTCATCTATTTCAAAAATAAGGTTGGGAGATATCAGTTCTCTTGTCATCAATTCTAAATCTGATAGTTATACCATAAAATCAATAAACAATATCTTATCTGAAAGCACTTACTCTGAATTTGATATCGGAAAACTTGACGGACAACTGAAGTCAAAAGCAATATACGGATCAATAAATATTTCGGACCTGAATAAAGGATTCAGCAGTATCGACATTGTTTCAGGTCAATCCCAAATAACATTAAAAACCGGCCAGGGTCTATCATTCTTGACCGATATAATTGCAACGGATGCAATGGTAGATTTTCCTTCCATAAAATATCCTGGGATCAAAAAAACTGAAAGTAATTATTCAAACACATTTTTAGGAACTACAGGAGTTGATAAGAAAACGAAATCTTTAATCAGGATCCGGACAACATCAGGAAAACTTTCAATTCAATAGAAGTGGCTCGTAGCTAAACTCTTTTACCCCCAAACCCCCAAGGGGGGCTTTTGTCTTTTATCTTACCACCTCATCCTTATAAATGAATATGCCTTCCTTTCCATCCGAAGTGGCAAATCCTCTGAACATACCTGAAGAGTTGAAAGGCATAGAAACATTACCAGCCTTGTCCACGCATATAACTCCACCACTCCCACCCGCCTTTACAAGCTTATCATTTACAACAAGCTCTGAAGCTTCCCTTAGAGTAAGACCTTTATATTCCATTAATGCTGAAATATCGTGAGCAACAGTCCATCTTATGAAATATTCACCATGACCGGTTCCGGAAACGGCACAAGTGCTATTGTTCGCATATGTGCCGGCTCCGATAATTGGAGAGTCCCCTATTCTGTTATACCGTTTATTTGTCATGCCACCTGTAGATGTTCCTGCAGCAAGGTTCCCGTTTTTATCAAGAGCACAACATCCGACTGTACCATTCTTTTCCTTTTTTAGCATTTCCTGAAGCGCGTTAAATTGCTTTTCAGTATAAAAATATGATGGCGGAACTATTTCAAGTCCCTGTTCTTTTGCAAATTGTGAGGCACCTGCTCCGCTTAACATAACATGTGGGGAGTTTGTCATAACTCTTCTGGCAGCAGTGATCGGGTTTTTAATGTCAGTCACACAAGCTACAGAACCGGCAGCAAGATTGGATCCATCCATAATCGCTGCATCAAGCTCATTCTTACCCTCATGAGTAAAGACTGCCCCTTTTCCTGCATTGAAGAGAGGATTGTCTTCCATGGTCCTGATTGTTTGTTCGACAGCGTCAAGAGCTGATCCACCGTCAGCAAGAATCTTCTTACCTGCACTCAAAGCTACCAGCAACGATGCCCTGTATTCCTTATCGATTTCAGGAGTAGTATTTTCTCTTGTCATCCCGCCTGCACCACCATGGATTACAATTGCCCACTCCTTTTTTCCTGCCAAAGTAGTAGCTGACTGATTATCAGTGGTTTTCTTTTCATTTCTGAAAGACAAGAGGTTTATTCCTAAAATAAGGAATACAGTAAAAAATATAAGTTTTCGTTTCATCATATAAGATTTTTAAATGATCATATTAAATTAAAAATCCATTTCCACAATCGTGATCCCCGAACCTCCAAACTCAACTTGTTCGTCGCGGAAGGATCTTACAACATCAACTGTGGCAAGATATTGCCTAACAAGTTGTCTCAGAATACCATTGCCTTTCCCATGCAGGATCCTTATATTGCGATGTTGCACAATGAGCGCATTATCAATAAGTTCCCTAACCTGGTTAATGGCCTCTTCCCCCCTGACACCACGAATATCAATTTCAGGTTTAAAATTAATATTGCGTTGAACCAGACCCGGATCATTTTCCCTGTAAACCTGATTTGCCCTGAGGCTTTTTTTCAGATCGGATCTTGTTATTCTCTCAATCTTGTCAAGCGGGACAAAAAACCTCAGACTACCGGTTTCGACCTGAACCATCTTATCTTTTATCTCAATTACCTCACCTGCTGCCTGAGTATCAATCATCCTTACCGCATCACCGGGTTTAAGCGGATGGACCTGAGATTCAACTGGTATATGTTTTTCCTTTACAGCTTCAGGCTCAAGTTTAATCTTTTTTGCTTTTATGCCCAATATGGCAATCTTCTCTTCCGATTCAGTTTCTAATGGCATTGTATCCTCGGCAACATCATTTTTAAATTCCTCAAGCTGTTGCCGGATATCTTTTGTTTTTCCTTTTTCTGCCTGTGTCTCTTTAATCTGCCGGATAGTACTCTCAATCATCCTGTTAGATTCTTTCAGTAATTGCTGTGCCTCATCTTTAGCTTTTGTAATGATTTCTTTCCTCAGCGTTTTGGCCCCGGAAAGCTCCTTTTCATATTCAGCCATTAACTCCTCTAATCTTTTCTCCTGTTGCCTGATACTCTGCCGTTTAGTTTCCCAATATCGCTTGTCCCGGGCAATATCCTTCAGATGCCTGTCATAATTAATATTTTTTACTCCCGCTTTTTTTGAAGCTACTTCAAGTATATCTTCAGGAAGACCGATTTTTCGCGCTATTTCAAAAGCAAATGAGCTTCCAGGTTTACCAATTGTAAGCTGAAACAGAGGCTGCATGAGATGGTTGTCAAAAGCCATAGCGCCATTGACTATTCCATCTGTCAGAGATGCAAAGTGCTTCAGATTAGTGTAATGGGTTGTTAAGACACCAAATACTTTCTTCCTGTTCAACTCCCCAAGGATGGCTTCGGCTATTGAACCTCCCAGCATCGGTTCCGTACCGGTACCGAATTCATCGATAAGAATCAGAGTCTTATCATTCCCGTTTTTCACGAAATATTTCATATTAATAAGATGAGAACTATAAGTACTTAAATCATTATCAATACTTTGTTCATCTCCTATATCAATTAAAATACTTCTAAATATTCCCGTTTCTGACCCTTCTGCAACCGGGATTGTAAGACCACATTGCATCATATACTGAAGTAGTCCTACAGTCTTAAGGCATACGGATTTACCTCCTGCATTTGGACCTGATATCAATAATATTCTGTTTCTTTCATCAAGAACAATCTCAAGAGGAACTACTTTTCTTCCGGCTGACTTCTCGAATGTAAGTGAGAGCAGAGGATGGATCGCCCTTTTCCACATCAGGAATGGTTTATTTGTCAGAACCGGTTTGATAGAATGAAGATGGTTGCCAAGAAGTGCTTTGGATCTTATGAAATCGATTTCACCCAGGAATATATTTGACTCTAGCAGATCGTCGATATAGGGTCTGACATTGTCGGCAAATGCAGTCAGAATCCTTACAATCTCCCTTCTTTCCTCATATTCGAGCTCAATTATATCATTGTTGATTTCCACAATCTCCTCAGGTTCAATAAAAACTGTTTTTCCTGAAGCTGACTGATCATGAATAAGGCCTTTGATCTTCCTTTTATCATACGAGCTAACAGGTATTACTCCTCTGCCATTTCTCACAGAAACCGAAGTATCAGTATCGACAATTCCTTCAGACTGGGCTTGTTTAAGAATTGCATTCAGCCTCTTGGTCACATGAATGCTTTTCCCAATAAGTTCGGCTCTTATCTCTTTTAACCGGGTAGAAGCATTATCTTTAATTACTCCGCGTTTGTCAATGATCCTGTCAATTGCCTCAAGGACATAAGGATATGTTTTTACAGAACTGCACATTGAACTCAGAACAGGATACTTTGCAGCATCTTTATTCCTGAAGAAATTCAGAATTGTTTTAACTGTTTCCAGTGAACGTTTAAGATCAAAAACCTCCTGTACTTCGGGAAATGTACCTTCAATCCTAATCTTGTTCAGACAATCAGAAATTTTATAGTAATGCTCTGAAGGAAAAAAATCCTCAAATATCAGTATCTGCTGGAATTCGTAAGTTGCAGATAATATGTGAGTTAAATATTCATAGTCATCAATGAACTTAATGTCATTTACCTTTTCCAGTCCCATAGGACTGAGGCATTTTTCGCTCAGCAGATTCCGTATCCTGTCAAAACCTATCTTATTTTCAAAATTCTCCGGATAAATCATGTTAAAAGATAAAAGACAAAAGTAAAAAGACAAATGTAGGGACACGCCATGGCATGTCAATTATTATACAAAGTTAATTATTGTTAAATCAAATTGTCATACACTTATAACGGGTTTTATTTTTATATACATTTGAGACGTGTGATTATAAACCTTAATAATAAATCAATGAAAATTAAGAAAATCTCAATCTCATTATTGTTTTTGCTCTTTCTCCCGATATGGTTAATGTCGCAGAGTGAAAATGTTGACCTCGGTATGATTTATAAAATCAAACAGGAAGGTTTAAAGAATTCAAGTGTAGAGGACTTGGCGTTCTGGATTACTGATTTTATAGGTTCGAGACTTACTGCCTCCACAGGATATAACCATGCAAATGAATGGGCAAAAAAGAAAATGGAAGAGTTTGGCTTTCAGAATGTAAGGATCGAAGCTGCAAAGGACTTCAGCCGTGGCGGCTGGGATAACCTCAAAACATATGCAGCAATGATTGCACCGTACTATTCAAACTTTGCATGCAATCCGGTCGCATGGTCAGGAAGTACAAACGGTATTGTTAAAAGTGAAGTTGTTTTCCTGGAAGTCAAGGCAGATAGTGACCTTAACAAGTACAAAGGAAAAGTTGCGGGGAAAATAGTTCTGATGCCTTCCACCACAACTTATGAGGTTAATTATGAACCTCTTGCAAACCGTTTGACTGACGCACAATTAAAAGACCTCTCAATGGCATCATCTGCCGCCAGTCCCAGAAGACCACCCTTTGATCGCGCTGCAATGATGGCTGAACGGGCCTTACGATTAAAAATATCTGACTTCCTCAAGAGTGAAGGCGCTGCTGTGATCCTTAATAGTTCCGGTACTTTCAATGTACCGAGGTCAAATGGAGCTAACTATAAATCAGGTGATAAGGAACCGATCGCAGAATTGAATCTTCCAATTGAAGATCATGGCAGAATGGTCCGTTTGTTACAACATAACATTCCTGTTGAGATGGAGATTGAAATAAAAAATAAATTCTTTGATAGTCCAACAGTTTACAATGTAATAGGTGAAATCCCTGGCAATGATAAGCTTCTTAAAAATGAAATAGTCCTCCTGGGTGCACACATCGATTCATGGAACGGGGGAACCGGAGCTGCGGATAATGGATCAGGATGTATCGTAATGCTGGAAGCTCTCAGAATCCTAAAAAGTCTCGACATTGTCCCTCGCAGGACGATCAGGGTAGCTCTGTGGGGGGGTGAGGAACAAGGTTTATTTGGATCATCAGGTTATGTGGAGAAGTATCTTGTCGATCCTGTGACAAAAGAACACAAATCCGACTATGATAAATTTGCAGCATATTTTAATATGGATAATGGCTCAGGAAAATACCGTGGAATTTATCTTCAGGAAAACGAACTCGTAAGACCAATTTTTGAAGAATGGTTAAAACCATTTGAAGATATGGGTTGCTCAACAATCACTATAAGAAATACTTCAGGGACAGATCATCTTTCATTTGATCGCGTCGGACTTCCCGGATTTCAGTTCATACAGGATGAAATTGAATATAGCCGGGGTTATCATTCTGTAATGGATACATACGAAAGGCTTGTAATGGCTGATCTGAAACAGAATGCAGTAATCACGGCATCATTTGTCTATAATGCAGCAATGCGGAACGCTAAATTACCCCTGAAACCTGTAATGAAACCAAGGCAGAATGCAGATCAGGGGCCAAGGATGTAATGATATTAAATGAAACAAATTAAAAAATGTAGAGACGCGCAAATTGCGCGTCTCTACGAATTTAAAAACGATATATTTATTTTGTAATTCCTGCCAGATCCAGAATAAATGCATATTCCAAAGCTGTGATCCTGTAACGTTCAAATCTGCCGGATGCTCCCCCATGACCAGCTGTCATATTGCAATCCATAATAAGCTTGTTTTTGTCAGTCTTTATATCTCTTAGCTTTGCTACCCATTTTGCAGGTTCCCAGTACTGAACCTGTGAATCCCAATAACCAGTTGTGACAATTATATTAGGATAATTCACCGGTTTAACCTGGTCATAAGGAGAATATGATAACATATAATCATAATACTCTTTTTTTCTCGGATCACCCCACTCATCCCACTCCGAAGTTGTAAGTGGTATTGTCTCATCGAGCATTGTGGTAACCACATCTACAAATGGTACTGCTGCTACTACACCTTTGTACAAATCAGGCCGCAAGTTAAGGATTGCACCCATTAATAGGCCTCCAGCACTGGCACCCATGGCAAAAAGATTATCGCTGCTTGTATATTTCTCATTAACAAGATATTGTGCGCAATCGTTAAAATCAGTAAAAGTATTTCTCTTTTTCAATAATTTGCCATCTTCATACCAATATCGTCCCATTTCACTTCCTCCCCGGATATGTGCGAGTCCATAAACAAAACCTCTGTCAAGAAGACTCAGAATAGTCGACCTGAATCCCGGATCTGTTGATGCACCATAAGATCCATATGCGTACAGTAAAAGAGGGGCTTTCCCATCCTGAATAAAACCTTTTTTATATACAATGGAAACAGGCACCAAAGTGCTGTCGGCAGCCTTAGCCCATAATCTTTTAGATTCATAATTATCTTTATTAAAACCACCAAGGACTGTATCCTCTTTCATTACTTTCTTTTCTTTTGTAACCATGTTATAATCAATGACGGAGTTAGGAGTGGTAAGTGATGAATAACTATATCTGAGAAGATCAGTATTTGAATTTGGGTTGATGTTTATTGCAGCCGTGTACGCTTCCTCACCAAAATTGATGTTATGTTCGCTTCCGACCTTTTTATTAATAATTCTCAGGTTGTTCAGACCTTTAATCCTCTCCTCGGCAACAATCCAGTTATCAAATAATTCAAAGTTTTCCAACAGAACATCACTACTATGAGGGATCACTTCTTTCCAATATGCTTTTTCAGTTTTACCCTCTGCAGTTTTCATTAATTTGAAGTTTGATGCACTGTCAGAATTTGTCCTGATATAGAATTCATTTCCTACATGATCGATATTATACTCATGATTTACTTTTCGTGGCTCAAATACTTTAAACTCCGTGTCTGGTCTTGAGGCATCCAGAAACCGTGTTTCGGATGCAAGAGTTTGGGTCGAATTGATTAGTATGTATTTGCGGCTTTTTGTCTCTGACAGACTTACACTAAAAGTCTCATCTGCTTCATTATAGACAAGTAAATCTTTTTCGGCAGGTGTACCAAGTCTGTGTTTGAAAATTTTACTCGAACGGAGTGTTTTATTATCCTTGGTGACATAAAAAACAGTTTTATTATCTGCTGCCCATACTGTTTGTCCGGTAGTATTTTCTATTTTATCAGTCAATAATGACCCGGATTGAATATCCAGGAAATTAAGAGTATAGCGGCGGCGACTCACGTAATCAACACCATAGGTCAGTATCTTGTTATCACGGCTAACACGCAGGCTGATAACTGAGCAATAGCTCTTACCTGCAGCAAGCTTATTTATATCCAGAAGTATCTCTTCAGGAGCCGTTAATGTTCCTTTTTTCCGGTAGTACACAGGGTATTCATTTCCTACTGAGTACTTATTATAATAAAAGTAGCCATTCTCAAAATATGGAACCGATTCATCATCCTTTTTTATCCGGCCTACGATCTCATCATAAAGTGTCTTTTGAAGCCCTTCAGTATTCTTCATAACTTCTTTAGAGTATTCGTTTTCTTTGTTAAGGTAGTCGAGCACTTTTATGGTCCGTTCATCAGGTTTCGATGCATTCTTTTGTTCATCACTGAGACGCATCCAGAAATAATTATCTGTCCGCTTATTAAATAGCTCTTGAGGAATCTTCTCAGCAACCGGCGTTTTGATCGCTGGCTGAGTGCTGCAAGAAAACAGGATAACCATTAAAACAATGGTCAATAAAACATTGATTTTTTTCATAATAAGCAGATTTTAAATGTTACGTAACCCGGTTTATGAATGTAGAGACGCCCAAGTTGGGCGTCTCTACATTATAAAATACCTATATTTTTTTCATATCAACATCCTTCATGGATAACTGAATACGTTTTCTCTCAATATCAACCGCTATGACTTTCACCATTATATGCTGATGGAGTTTTACGACAGTTGATGGATCTGAGATATATGTCCTGCTCATATTTGAAATATGTACAAGACCGTCCTGTTTAATCCCGATATCTACAAATACGCCAAATTTTGTAATATTTGTTACAATTCCGGGAATAACCATTCCTTCGATCAGATCTTCCATAGCATGGACATCCGCGAAGCTGAACTCTTTAATTTTTGATCTCGGATCACGTCCGGGTTTTGCAAGTTCATCAACAATATCTTTTAACGTCGGAAGTCCGGTAACAGGGCTAACATAACGCTCCAGGTTTATCTCTTTTCTCTTATTTTCATTGGTAATCAATTCCTTAACTTCACAACCAAGATCTATTGACATTTTTTCCACAACATGATAACTTTCAGGGTGCACAGCGCTTGAATCGAGGGGATTCTCCGCATTTCGGATCCGCAAAAAACCAGCAGATTGTTCAAATGCCTTCTCTCCCATCCGTTTTACTTTTAGAAGCTCCTTACGTGCTCTGAAGGGTCCGTTTTCGGTTCTGTAATCAATAATGTTCTGAGCAAGCTGAGGTCCAAGGCCCGATACATAAGTCAATAGGTGTTTACTTGCTGTATTCACCTCTACCCCAACCGCATTAACACAACTCATGACTACATCATCCAGTGATTTCTGCAGTTTTTGCTGATCTACATCGTGCTGATACTGACCGACTCCTATTGATTTGGGATCGATTTTTACTAATTCAGCCAATGGATCCATCAGCCTTCTTCCGATTGATATGGCACCACGTACAGTCACATCATAGTCAGGAAATTCATCCCGGGCAGTCTTGGAAGCGGAATAAATTGAAGCACCGGCTTCACTAACTACAAAAACCTGGATGTCGTTCTCGAACTTGACCCATTTTATAAAATCTTCAGTTTCCCTGCTGGCAGTACCATTTCCAATTGCAATCGCTTCAATCTTATAAGCATTTACCAGTGATAATATCTTCTTTATCGACATGGCAGTTTCATTCTGAGGTGGATGGGGATAGATTGTCTCATTATGAATAAAATTGCCCTGCCTGTCGAGACAAACAACCTTACATCCGGTTCTGAAACCCGGATCTATTGCGAGAACGTTTTTCTCGCCAAGTGGTGAACCGAGAAGCAGCTGACGAAGATTCTCAGCGAAAACCCCAATTGCCTCGATGTCTGCTTTTTCCTTTGATATATTCCTGAATTCAGTCTCCATGGAAGCTGAGAGCAGCCTTTTCCAGCTGTCCTTTACTGCATCAGTGACGATATCAGATGATGCATTCCTTCCTTTTATAAAAATAGAATTCAGCATAGCCAGAGCGTGTTCTTCATCAGGTTCTACTGACAACCGGAGGAAACCCTCTTCTTCGCCCCTTCTAATAGCAAGAAGTCTGTGAGATGGACACTTTTTAAGTGGCTCTGACCAGTTATAATAATCACTGTATTTTATACCTTCTGCTTCTTTTCCTTTGACAACCTTTGAATAAACAAAAGCCTCCTTTTCGAAAAGATATCTGAGTTGCTTCCTTGCTTTTTCATCCTCATTTATCCATTCTGCTATAATATCAGAGGCACCTGCAATCGCATCTTCAATGGTTTCAACATCGTCATTCAGAAAACCTTCAGCTTTCTGAGCCGGATCATTCTCTAACTGATCCATTATAAGAGAAGCAAGAGGTTCAAGTCCTTTTTCTTTAGCTATTGTTGCACGTGTACGCCGTTTAGGCCTGTAGGGCAGGTAAATATCCTCCAGTTCAGACATTGTTACTGCAGCATCAATCTTCTGCCTGAGCTCAGAAGTCATCTTTTCCTGTTCCTCAATTGATTTTATTATGGCTTCCTTCCTTGCATCCAACTCCTTCAACCTATCGTACTCTTCTTTGATATGACTCAGCTGTACTTCATCAAGACTGCCTGTCATCTCTTTCCTGTACCTGCTTATAAACGGAACTGTGGCTCCTCCATCCATTAACCTGATTGTGTTTTCGACCTGCCATTCATGGAGTCCAAGCTTCTTTGCAACAAGTAAAATATTCCTGTTTGTATTCATAGTGATATTATTCAACATAAATAACCAGACCTTTAAGATATTCGCTTTCGGGATGATAAATATTTACAGGATGATCAGGCGCCTGACTCAATTGATGTAATATTCTGACACTGCGGCTGGTGTTTGCAGCAGCTGCAAACACCGATTTTCTGAAATTCTCTTTTGTGACAACCTGTGAGCAGGAGAATGTGAAAATAATTCCCCCCGGCTTAATCTGTTCAATCGCCTTTATATTCAGCCTTTTATATCCCTGCAAAGCATTTGCCAGAACATTATTATGCTTTGCAAATGCGGGAGGATCGAGGATTATCAGGTCGTATTTATCTTTGATATGATTCAGATAATCAAATGCATCAACCTGAAATGATTCATGCCTCTTATCATCTCCATAATTAAGTTTAATGTTTTCATTTGCGAGTTCGATTGCCGGGAAGGAACTGTCGACTGTATGAACAACAGCTGCATTTTTCATTGCATAGATCGAAAATCCGCCGGTGTAGCCGAACATATTTAAAACAGTCCTTCCTTCAGTAAATTTTTCGAGAAGTTTCCTGTTCTCTCTCTGATCTATGAAGAATCCGGTTTTCTGCCCTGTCGTCCAGTCAATTTTAAACTTGTACCCATTCTCTGTAACAATAACAGGGTCGGAATTTCCAATCAGAAACTCATTTGTTGCTGTTATACCCGACATATGTGGAATAGTACCTTCACTTTTATCATAAACTGCTGTAATCCGGTCATTGAATAGTTCAGCAAGGATTGATGCAATCTCTTTTCTGATCCTGTAAAAACCTATTGAATGCATCTGCATCACTGCAACACCATTATAGTAATCAACTATCAGACCAGGTAAACCATCCCCTTCACCATGTATAAGCCTGAAAACATTTATCTGCGGATTATCTATGAAACCAATGGCTTTCCTGTAGATGATTGCTCGTTTTATTTTTTCCCTGAAAAAACTAATATCAGGTATTTCCTTAATAAATGATAGTATCCTTACTGCAATGGAGCTAGGTTGATAATGACCCACTGCCAGAAAAGTATCTTTATTATCATATACATCTACCAGATCTCCTTCAACAGGATTACCATACATTTTCTTTATTGCTCCAGAGAAAATCCAGGGATGAAATCTGCGGACTGACTGCTCTTTGCCGGATTTTAGTACTATTTTTATTCGATCTTGCATTATTTGTTTCTATTATTTTTACCCCCCATCCCCCCCAAGGGGGGCTAAAATCAGACTGTGATACTTTTGTCCCCGCCAAGGCGGGATCTTCGCTTCGCTTCGACTTTTTACTTTTATCTTTTGTCTTTCTTCAAACCTTATGACCATTCACCAGCTTCTTATATATCTGATGACAAACCCACGCATCAGTTGCAGCATATGTCAGTTGGGCTTCAGTAAGTTGATCTGCTTCCCAGTCTGTCACCTGCTGTCGTTTAGATATCCTGAACCCAAGAACTATCGCAGCAAGCTTTTTCAATCCGGAACTCTGAATGCCAAAATTCTTTACGAAATTCTGCAGATCAATGAATCCATCAGGGGAAAATTTCCTGACTCCTTTTAAAAATCTTATGTCATCATGCACTGCAACACCGGCTTTTATAACAGAAGGATCGGATAACAGTTCAGCCAGTTTATCAGGTATTCCTATTTTATTGATACGGAACAGACAGGCAAGGTCCCCGGTCGAAAGCTGGATAAGTGAAACTGCATTTTTTCTCCCTTTTTTGAAAGTTGGCCTTGTCTCAGTATCAAAACCAAGGATGTCCGTTCCAAGAAGCCTTGGAAAAACCTCATAAAATGTTTTAAGATTATCCACTAAAACTATTTCACCCTTAAACCACGAGAGCTCATGTTCCGCCAGTTCCTCAACTGTAATATTTTCCTTATACATATTATTCAATATCGCCTCTTAAATCCTTTTGTCTTCTTGTTATAAACCAGTCAGCAGTGTTTCTGTTTTCATCATCTGGTTCCGACTCTTTTTCGACCTTACCTATCTCCTCTCCCGAGTAAATGAACTTATGAATAGCCCTCATCGAATTTACCAGTTTCTGACCCCAGAAGTTTTCAAAGTTCATTCTGCATTCCCAAACTGCATCCTTCATAACCTCTTCCGTACCAGTCTGGTATAAAAGAAGAAAGTCCTTCATATCCTGGTAAATATCTGCCATATTCTCAGAAATACTTGATACTAAAGGCCCTTCTGTTTCATTTATTTTTTCATCGAATACTTCAAGGTAATCATTTGCTGTTCCGAACTTTTCTTTAAGTGTGTCATTAATATCGGTCCAGTCAGATTCTGTCACGAACTTTTCATTACCATCTTCAAAAAAAGGATCTAATTGAGGTAAAAGAGAAGCTTTAAGATACATAAGAGGTAAAATACGTTGAAGGATCTTCATTAACTCATCACCTTTCAGTTCCGAAGCATGCTCTGTATATTTACAGAATTCATTCGCAACAGCAACGAATTCAACAACATTTCTCGAATATACTGGATTTGAATTGTTATCCATAATTTCTAATTAAATTTTGGTACAAAATTAGACATTTAAGGACAGTATTAGTTACCCTTCAAAATTTTTTATTAAAACTAACAGATGCTTATATTCCCTGAAAATTATAACCTTTGAGCTCCTTTGTGGTTAAATTTATACTTTGCACTATGTTGAACGGCAATTATAAATTATTATATGAACGGCTTACTGTAACTATCGACAAGAAAAGGATCTTTCATGACCCTCTATATACTCTGGCTTATGGAACCGATGCAAGCTTTTACAGGCTTATTCCCAGGCTGGTGATCAAAGCAAAGGATGAAAATGAAGTTTCAATGATAATAAAAGAGAGCTCTCAACTCTCTATTGGGATAACTTTTCGTGCAGCCGGTACAAGTCTTTCAGGACAGGCAATAACTGATTCTGTGCTAGTGATTTCTGGAAGCAACTGGAAAGAATTCCAAATAGGTGAAAATGGACATGAAATCAGGCTTCAACCCGGATTAACCGGAGGACGTGTCAATTCTCTTCTTGCTCCTTTCGGACGGAAGATCGGTCCCGATCCCGCATCGATAAATGCAGCCATGATTGGCGGGATCGCTGCAAATAATGCCAGTGGAATGTGCTGTGGTACTGCTGATAATTCATATAAAACTGTTGCCGGAATGAGAATAATCTTGTCTGATGGAACCATACTTGATACAAGGGATCAGTCAAGTAAGAAAGCGTTCAGGGAATCGCATTCAAAACTTCTGTCAGATGTAGAAAACCTGGCTAAATCGGCCGCTGAAAATACTTACCTGGCTGAAAAGATCAGAAAGAAGTATAAAATGAAGAACACTACCGGTTACAGCCTCAATGCTCTTATTGATTTCACCGATCCTTTCGATATCATCGAACACCTTATGATCGGATCGGAAGGTACACTGGGTTTTATTGCCGGAATCAGTTTTAAGACAGTCATCGAACATCCTTATAAGGCAAGTTCACTGATGATCTTCCCTGATATTGAAAAGGCGTGTGAAGCTGTATTACTACTAAAAGATACACCAGTTTCAGCAGTCGAATTGATTGACCGGGCCGGATTGCGCTCGGTTGAAAACGAAAAAGGAATTCCTGACTTCCTGAGATTTCTGCAGAATAATGCATGTGCACTGCTTGTAGAAACTTTTGGAGGAAATAAGGTTGAAATAAATAGAAATATTGAACTAATAAAGAATTCCATCAAAGGCATTGCTGTTGACAGGGCTGTTACATTTACCGGTATTCCTTCAGAATATGAGCTTCTTTGGAAAATTAGAAAAGGACTTTTCCCTTCAGTAGGCGCCATGAGAAAAGCCGGTACAACTGTCATTATCGAAGATGTTGCTTTTCCTGTAGGATCTTTAGCCAACGCTACACTTGACCTTCAAAGTCTGTTAATAAAATTCAGGTATGATGAAGCTGTGATCTTTGGACATGCTCTCCAGGGAAACCTCCATTTTGTTTTCACACAGGATTTTAACACACACGAAGAGATTGACCGGTATTCTCATCTTATGTCAGAAGTATCAGACCTCGTAGTTCATAAATATGAGGGATCACTGAAAGCGGAACATGGAACTGGTCGTAATATGGCACCGTTTGTCGAAATGGAGTGGGGAAAGGATGCTTATCAGCTAATGAAGGAAATCAAACAAATATTTGATCCTTTAAACATCCTGAACCCCGGGGTGATCATGAATTCAGACAAGGAAGCTCATTTAAAAAACCTGAAGCCGCTCCCGGCAGCCAGCGAGATCATCGATAAGTGCACTGAATGCGGATTCTGCGAACCTTCATGTGTTTCAGCCGGTCTTACGCTCACCCCACGTCAACGAATTGTAATCCACAGAGAAATAATGTCACTTAGAAAAAGCGGACGCGAGCCACATATAGCCGCCTCTCTTATAAAATCTTTTGTATATTCCGGGAATAATACCTGCGCTACTGATGGTTTGTGTGCAATAATCTGTCCTGTTAACATTGACACAGGAAAACTTATAAAAAACCTTCGTTCAGAAAAAGTAGCAATGCGACATCGTGGTGCAATGTGGATCGCTTGTCATATGAGTCTGATAACTTCTGCAGCAAGAAGAATGCTTTCAACAGTAGACTTTTTTCATACTATGCTGGGGACCACTGTTATGCGAGGTATTTCAGGAAGTTTAAGGAGAATATCCGGAAACAGGATTCCCTTCTGGAACCCATTTATGCCGAAAGGTGCAAAAGTTATAAAGGTAAATATTGAGTCTGGTTCAGGTAAGCTTCGTAAAGTCGTATATTTTCCATCATGCATTAATCGTTCAATGGGTGTATCAGGGGATCACGTTACGGAGATGCAGTTATCAGAAAAAATGGTCCAGCTGTTGCATAAAGGCGGGTATGAAATAATTTATCCTGAAAACCTGAATAACCTGTGTTGCGGCATGGCATTCTCCAGTAAAGGTTATACTGAAGCAGGAGAAAAAAAATCTGATGAATTGGAAGCAGCGCTTCTGAGAGCAAGCAGGAATGGAGAATATCCTGTCCTTTGCGATATGAGCCCGTGCCTGTATACAATGAAAGCAAACATGAAATCAAATCTTAAACTTTACGAACCTGTAGAATTTATAACAGACTGGCTCCTGCCCTATTTGACTATAACACCAGTGGATGAGGTCATTACTGTATTTCCTGTATGCAGCATGAAGAAAATGGAGTTGGATGGAAAACTGGCTGACCTTGCAAGGATTTGCGCAAAAGATGTTATAATACCAGAGACAAATTGCTGCGGATTTGCCGGTGACCGTGGTTTTACCTATCCTGAATTGAACAGACATGGTCTGGCAAATTTAAAAAGTCAACTACCTGAGACTGTGAGAAACGGATATTCAACAAGCCGGACCTGTGAGATAGGCCTGAGTCTGCACTCAGGAATATCATACAAATCGATAGTATACCTTGTAGACCTTGTAAGTTGTTCGAAAAATAACTAACATTAATAATGATTTATAAAAAATAATTTAGATGGATCAGATAAAAAAATTAAAGTGGGGAGAACTTATTAAGGGAATGCATGATATTGAAATGAATATGGGTGCGTCCTATAATAAATAAATATCAATAGAACCTGAAATCATGGGAATGTACTTAAATTCATGAAACCCATTTAAGTTTATGATCCTCATCCTGAACTATCTTATTATGGTCGAGCAGCCAGCGAATGACTTTAATGACTCTCTCTTCAGGAGAATCTATCAGTTTTACAAGTTCTTCTGCATCAGGATTCTTTTCACTCAGAACACTTTTTACCTCTTCAAGAATAAGGTCGAATTCGTACTTGCTCAGGTCCAGCTCATTCCTTTCACGGCAAATATCGCAGATCCCGCATCGGTCTGATTCTTCACCAAAATAATTAAGAAGATATACAGACCTGCAACGACTTTCCGAATCGGCATATTCTATCATTTTGTTCATCCTGATCTCATATTTTTCTTTTACGTTAAGATAATTGTCAGGTGAGATCATTAAAGCTTTCCGTACCAGCCTTTCTTCGGTAAAGATTACAAGGGCCGTCTTTTTACCGGGGATATAACGGATAATATTCAACGAGGACAATTTCACAAGATATTGATATATGGTGTCCCGTGATGCAGCAGATTTCCTTGAAAGCGCTTCTTCATTCACAGGAACAAATTCGCTGAACATCCCGGTATATGATCTAAGAAGAAGTTTAATAAATCCGTCAAATGATTCGTTTGCTACCTGGAATTTATAAAGATCATCACGGCTGACAATGAAATGTACCCTTGAGGGATTATTTATTTCTTCAGTGAATTCCATATACCCTTCCCTCTGAAGGAACTGAAGACTGTTGTATGTTTCGATTACAGGTAACCTGTATTTTGCAACAAAATCGTACATATTAAAGTCAAAAACGTTGTCTTTCCCCGAACCGAGAGGCACCTGCAGATAATTGCACAATGCCTCGTAAGTGTCTTTGATCTTTTCAATTGCAGGAAACTTCTTTCTGATTGTATCTGTCAGACGGCTTTTATCTGCGGGTGAGTATAAAAGAACAGCGAATGCAGGTTTTCCATCACGGCCGGCTCTACCGCTCTCCTGAAAATAACTCTCAATACAATCTGGTATATCCCAGTGAATCACAAACCTTACTTCAGATTTGTCGATACCCATTCCGAAAGCATTCGTAGCAATAATTACACGGGTCTCGCCTATTGTCCATGAAGCTTGTTTTTTATCACGAAGATCATCCGTTAATCCGGCATGATAGAAATCGGCGCTGATCCCATTAGCAACCAGAAGTTCAGCCACTTCTTTGCATCTTTTTCTGCTTCTGACATACACTATACCGCTTCCTTTAATTTTCTTAAGGGTTTTGATAAGATATGTGCCTTTCTCTTCAACTTTCCGCACCAGGTAAGAAATATTTTTCCTGTCGAAACTGGTTCTCAGAACATTTTTCCCCCGGAATGCGAGCTTCTTCATGATATCATCAATTACCTGGGGAGTAGCTGATGCAGTCAGGGCCAGGAAAGGTACCTTTTCGGAAATATGATCTCTTATGGATGCAATTTTCAGATATGATGGTCTGAAATCATATCCCCATTGTGAAATACAATGTGCTTCATCTATTGCTACGAGCGAAAGGTTAAGCCTCGTCACCTTTGCCTGGAAAACCCTTGTTGATATTCTTTCAGGCGAGATATAAAGGAACTTATAATCACCAAAGATGGAATTTTCGAGTGCATTATCTATCTCTTCGCCTGACATTCCTGAGTGTATTGCTATAGCTTTTATTTCCAAGTCATTAAGACGATTCACCTGATCTTTCATGAGGGCAATGAGCGGGGTAATAACCAGGCATATTCCTTCCTGTGCCAGTGCCGGTACCTGAAAAGTAATTGATTTGCCTCCGCCTGTTGGCATAAGTCCTAAGGTGTCTTTTCCTTCAGCAACAGATCTTATGATATCTTCCTGCAACGGTTTAAAGGATGTATATCCCCAGTATTTTGTTAAAATCTGTCTGTAAGGTTCAATATTCATTACGGATTGCACTATTTACAAATGTAGTAACTGTTATTCAAATTTTTATGAAGGTTAAAAGAAAGAGATGTTTTAAGAGTTCTGTTTTTTTTCGTAATTTGCGCCATCGAAAACTTAAAATCTCATCTGATGTCATT
This sequence comes from Bacteroidales bacterium, assembly GCA_017882305.1. GTDB lineage: Bacteria > Bacteroidota > Bacteroidia > Bacteroidales > VadinHA17 > LD21. The sequence goes on from JADGPU010000021.1 coordinate 31,037, forward strand.
TTTAAAAGATAAGATACTTTATGAAGGATTAACATTTGATGATGTCCTTCTGGTTCCTGCTTATTCTGAGGTACTTCCAAGGGAAGTTGATCTCAGCTCCATGTTCACGAGAAACATCCGTATCAATACGCCTGTCGTATCGGCTGCCATGGATACCGTAACAGAAGATGAGCTTGCAATTGCCATTGCAAGAGAGGGCGGAATTGGGGTGATCCACAAGAATATGTCTGTCGAAAGACAAGCTGCACAGGTAAAGCGCGTCAAGAGGGCTGAAAATGTCATGATTTTTGATCCGATAACTATTAACCTCGATGCCACTGTGGCTGAAGCCATGAATTTAATGAGTGAATATAAGATCGGGGGCATTCCGGTTATTGACAAGGACGGCATTCTTAAAGGAATTGTTACAAACAGGGACCTGAGATTCGAAAACAACCGGGCGCGTAAGATAACAGAAGTAATGACCACAAGTCTGATCACTACAAATCATCAGACTAACCTGGAAGCTGCTGCCAGAATACTTCAGAAACATAAGATTGAAAAGCTTCCTATGGTAGATGATTCAGGTAAGCTGATAGGCCTGATTACCTATAAAGACATTACAAAAACCAAAGATCGCCCGAATTCATGTAAGGATGACAAAGGAAGACTCAGAGTGGCAGGTGCAGTCGGAATAGCCTCAGATACTCTGCAAAGGGTTGAAGCTCTTATAAATGCTAATGTCGATGCAATAGTTATTGATACGGCACATGCCCATACCAAAAGCGTTATTAATATTCTGAAGGAAATAAAAAGGAACTTCCCTGATGTCGAGGTAATTGCAGGTAATATTGGTACTGCTGAAGCTGCTAAAAAGCTTGCCGATGAAGGTGCAGACGCAGTAAAAGTAGGTATAGGGCCAGGATCAATCTGTACAACAAGGATAATTGCAGGTGTAGGAATACCACAGCTCTCTGCTATATATAATGTTGCAAAAGCTATTGATGGTTCAGGAATTCCGGTGATTGCTGATGGTGGAATCAGGTATTCGGGTGATATTATTAAAGCAATTGCTGCAGGTGCCGATTCAATTATGGCCGGATCCCTTTTTGCAGGGGTTGAAGAATCACCGGGAGACACTATTATCTATAACGGACGTAAGTTTAAAGCATACAGAGGAATGGGTTCCATAGAAGCAATGCAGCAAGGTTCAAAAGACCGTTATTTTCAGGATATTGAGGACGATATAAGAAAACTTGTACCAGAAGGAATTGAGGCAAGGGTGCCATATAAGGGAACACTCGCTGAAGTAATTTACCAGATGACCGGTGGTTTAAGGGCCGGGATGGGATACCTGGGAGCCAGGAATATTTCTGTTCTCAAAAAAGATGGTAAATTTGTAAGAATCACTCATTCAGGCATTATAGAAAGTCACCCTCATGACGTTTCCATAACAAGGGAAGCACCTAATTACAGCAGAAAATCATTTGAATAACCGGTATCAGAAAATCCTGATGAAGATCAGATCACGTTATTTGCTCATTATGCTATATCTGTTCCCGGTTTTTTGCCAGGCACAGGATTTGAATACCAAAATACTGATGACTGTAGATGGAAACAAGATACAGGCAGGTGAATTTATCAGGATGTATAAGAAAAGCATTGAACCTGGAAAATCATTGGATATCGATGGTTATCTGCATCAATTCATAGTTTTTAAACTTAAAGTAGCTGATGCTCTCAGCGAAGGCTATGATACAACAAAATCATTCCGGAATGAGCTTAATGGCTACCGGAACCAACTCGCACAGAATTACCTCACCGATACTCAAACTAAGGAGAAACTCCTGCAGAAAGCATACCAGAGATCATTAACTGAAATAAACGCCTGGCATATTCTGATAGCCATGCTTCAGGAAGCTTCTCCTGAAGATACCCTGAAAGCATGGCAAAAGGCCATTGATATCAGGGAAAGAATATTAAAAGGGGAACCTTTCGAAAGTGTTGCACGGGGAACTTCCGATGATAAATCAGTAAAGATTAATGGAGGTAACCTTGGCTATTTTTCAACGTTTCAAATGATAATGCCATTTGAAGATGCTGCGTATACCCTGAAGAAAGGCGCTGTTTCAATGCCTGTGAGGACACCGTACGGATATCATATTATTAAAGTAATAGATAAACGTCCCTCAAAAGGCAGAATAAAAGTTGCTCACATAATGAAGGCTGTGCCACCCGGAACAGATGATAAAGCGGCTAAACAGGCAGAAGAAGATATTAATGGTATCTATAAAATGCTGCAGGGAGGCGCTTCGTTCGGCGAACTCGCAAAAAAGTACTCAGATCATAAAGCATCAGCTGTAAAAGGAGGTGAACTCGACTGGTTTGGAACAGGTGAAATTATAAGCGATTTTTCAGAGGCAGCATTTGCCATTACTGATACAGGTATGTATACAAAACCTGTTCATACAATTTACGGATGGCATATTATTAAACTGTTAGATAAAAAAACACCCGGAACATTTGAAGAATCAAGCTCATTCCTTGAAAGTAAAATCAACCTGTCATATCTGAATTCCATAAGCAAAAAATCATTTGTCGAGAAATTAAAAAAAGAGTACAATTTCCAGATTAACCAGGATGCCTATTTATGGTTTGTTGGTCGTACCGATACACTTATCATAAAGGGATTTAAGAAATACGACCGGACTTCAATTCCCGAAGGTAATATGTATTCATTTGCAAATCAATATATTACGACTAATGATTTTGCAGATTATGTTGAAAAGAGAGGATCAATGGTTATTACAAAAGATTCCTCCGTATTTATTAACCGGTTAATAGAAACCAGAGTCTCTGATCATTTGATTAGTTATGAGAATTCTGTTCTCGAAATGAAATATCCGGAATTCAGGTATCTCCTGAACGAATTCCACGATGGGATGCTTCTTTTTGAAATATCAGGCAAAAATGTATGGAACAGGGTAAGTAATGATTCTGCAGGAATTCACAATTATTATGAAGAGCACAAAAACAACTGGCTTTCACAAAGAAGAATTGAGGCTGAGATTTATACACTTAAATCTTCTGATGGGGAAAAATTATTATCATCAGCACTCAAAAAATATTCTCAGAAACCTGATTTGGATGATCTTCTTCTCAAAAAATTCAACAAAATGAATGATACTCTGCTTTTCATAAAGGAGGGCACATGGTTTCTAGGTGACAATCCTGAAATAGATAAAATTGAATGGTCCATTGGCTCACATTCTGTCAGCTATAATGGTTTCCCGTCAATAATGCTCATCAAAAAAATCATAGAACCCTCCCCTATGAACTATGATAAAGTTCAGGGAGAAGTTATGACGGGATACCAGGAGTTCCTGGAGAGTGAATGGATCAGACAATTAAATAAAAAATATAGCGTTAAGATTGATAATCCGGTACTTGATGAAGTGAAAAAGAAGCTGAAAAATGAATAAATTAATAATCATATTATATAGCCTTCTCCTTTTGGCAGGTTGCAGAAATACCCATAACCAGACTAAAAGAATTGCTATAGCTCAAGTTGGCAGAGTTATTCTTTATTACGATGAAATGCCAAATCTTATTCAGCGAGGTGTAAATGAGGCAGACTCTGCAGCTTTGTTTCAGAATTATATTAACAAATGGGCCAAGAGACAGCTTTTGTTACAGAAAGCTGAGGATAATCTATCTCCTGCGCTAAAAGATGAAATAGCTAAACAACTTGAGGAAACAAGGTCAAATCTGGTCATTTATCAGTATCAGCGACAGATGCTGCTTGAAAAACTGGATACTGTATTAACTGATGCAGAACTTGAAAATTATTACGAGGCTAACGAAAATAGTTTTATTCTAACTTCAAATATTGTAAAAGCTCTTTTCATAAAACTACCGTTGGAAACCCCTGATCTCAATAAAATAAGATTACTCGCTCGGTCAAATGACCATAATGATTTTCAGCAACTGGAAAGTTATTGTTATCAGTTTGCTGAAAAGTTCGATGATTTTAACGAAGAATGGGTTCCGATGGACAGGCTTTCAGTTGAACTACAGCAAAATATTGAAAATGAGGAAAATTTTCTGAAAAGAAACACTTTTTCAGAAACAAGCGATTCCAGCTCCGTATACCTGGTCTCAATCCGTGATTACAGATTAAGATCTTCCCTTGCTCCATTTGAATATGTCAAAGATGATATAAAGAGAATCATCTGGAATACAAGGAGATTAGAATTTATTCAATCACTTGAGAATGGAATATATAATGATGCTCTTAAAGAGAACAGTTTTAGGATATATTGATATAATAATAATGATGAAAAGAAAATTAAAATTTTGCCTGACACTTATATGCTTATTTCTGCCTGGAGTATTTATTGCTAATTCTCAGGTACTTATTGAATCAGTAGCAGCTATTGTCGGCAATGAAGTTATCTATCTTTCTGACCTGGAGAATACAATCTCTGATCTGAGAAGAAACGGGGATAAAACGCCTGTAGATCAACTCACATGCAAGGTATTTCAGCAGATGCTTGTTTCAAAACTCTTTATGGATCAGGCCAGGATAGATAGTATCACCGTTACAGATGAAGCAGTTGAAGGTGACCTGAACATGAGGATGAATGACGCTATCAGGACAGCAGGAAGCGAGGAGGCCCTTGTAACATACTTTAAGAAGAGCATGCTCGAAATCAGAAGAGATATTAAGAAAACGCTTCTGGAACAACAAGTCGTAGGGGAAGTCCAGAGTAAGATTTCAAAGAATATTACAATTACTCCCGTTGCCTTAAAAAAGTTTTATAATTCACTCCCTAAGGATAGCCTGCCTGTTGTTCCGGCAAAATATGAAATAAGTGTTATTCAGGCTGACCCGCCCGACAATGAAGATAATAAGGCTGAGGCACGTCAGAAACTACTCGATATCAGAAGTCAGATCCTTGCTGGAAAGAGTTTTAATGTTCTGGCAATCATGTACTCTGAAGACCCCGAAACTGCAAAACTCGGTGGTGAAATCGGATTCCGTGTCCGAGGTGAACTTGAAAAGCCATATGCCGATGCAGCATTCAGTCTCACAAAAAATACTGTCTCCAGAATTGTAGAATCTAAATATGGATTCCATATTATCCAACTCATTGATCGTAAAGGCGATATGGTTAATACACGTCATATACTTATCAGACCAAAAGTCAAATTGGAACAGGCAACAAAAGCAATGGCCAGACTCGATAGCATAGCCAATCTGATAAGAAAGGACAGTATCAAGTTTGAAACTGCAGCACTGCGTTTCTCCACCCACAAAGACAGCCGGACTAACGGGGGTAAATTAGTAAGTTCAAATCCTTCTTCTCGTATAACCTGGTTCACACTTGAAGAATTAAACCAGGAGATGTATGTAAAAATCAGGGAAATGAAGGTTGGGGAGATATCTGATCCATTTAAAACAACTGATGAGAATAATAATGTGGTTTTCAGAATAATTAAGCTTGATAATGTACTCCCTGCACATTCGGCAAACCTGAAAGATGATTATCAGAGTCTGTACGATGCTGCTCTGGTTAAGGAAAGGGCTGATGTTTTTGATAAATGGGTTAAAAACAAACTTGGTATCACTTATGTTAAAATAAGCGAGGAATTCAAATCATGTGACTTTTTACAAAAAGGATGGCTGAAATAAAACACTTGAGTAGCACGAAGAAGAATATTTTATTCAGGCAATTATTTTATGTCATGATGTTTCTGTTTATTATTTCTTCATTGCAATCTCAGGATACAAAAATCAAACAAACTGCAAGGAAACAAATAGAACTTAAAAACGCTGATGAAGATTCTATTCTGAGAGATCCACAGACAGGAAAGGATATTCACCACCTGAAAGGGAATGTAAGACTGAAGGATAATGAAGTTTTGATGTGGTGCGACAGTGCACACTACTATCCAGATAAGAATCAGGTAATAGCTTTTAGTAAGGTGCATATACAACAAGGAGATACGCTGAATCTTTTTGGGAATTATCTTTTTTATGATGGGAAAAATCAGACGGCTTTTGTCAAAGAAAATGTTGAACTGATTGATAAAGAGACCCATTTGTACACTGATTCAATAAATTATGATGTGGCAAACAGAATCGCCAGGTATAATGAAAAAGGCAGAATTATAAACGCCAAAAATACACTGACAAGCATTATCGGCGTTTATTATGTATCACAAAATCTGTTTCATTTCAAGGATAGCGTAAAAATAGTAAATCCTGATTATGTCATGACTGCTGATACGATGGATTATAATACAACATCAGAAATTGCATATTTCACAGGGCCCACCGAGTTAATAGGCGATAGCCTGTATCTTTATTGCGAAAAAGGATGGTACGACACAAATAAAGAGGTGACCTCAGTCTGGAAGAACGCATTTATAGACAACCGGCAACAAATCGTACACGGGGATTCATTATTTTTTAATAATAGTACCGGATATGGTGAATCATTCAGGAACGTGGTCATTGAAGACACTACCAACAAGATAGCTATAGAGGGTAACTATGCATGGTACTATAAACAACCAGAAAAGTTTTTGGTTACTGACAGGGCAGTATTTATTCAAATTTCAAAACAAGACTCATTGTTCCTGCATGCTGATACTATTAAGGCAATTACAGTATCTGATACGTCTGGAAAAGGTTACAGACTCATGAGGGCATACTATGGTTGCCGCGTTTTCAGCAAAGATATGCAGGCAAAATGTGATTCACTCTCCTATTCCTTTCAGGATTCAGTTATCAGACTCTACACAGCCCCCGTGATCTGGACTGAAGAAGAACAGCTTACATCTGACTCAATGGCAGTATTTACAAAAAACCGCCAGACAGACAGGCTGGAATTATATAATAATGCTTTTATTGCACAACAGGTAGATACCACAAGATTTGATCAGATAAAAGGCCGGTCTCTCACAGGCTATTTCAAAAATAATGAATTATATAAGATCAATATAAAAGGTAACGGAGAAATACTTTTTTATCTTCTTGATGGAGAAAATGTTGCGGGTGTGGAGCAATCTAAATGTGCAAATATTGAGATCAGATTTGATAAAGGGAAAGTATCTGAGATTTTTGAGTATGAGAATCCTGAAGGTTTCATTGATCCGCCTCTTCCAGCCAATCCTGTCAGGCTTGATGGGTACAAATGGTTAGATAAGCTGAGACCTAAAAAAAAGGATGATATATTCAATAAATGAAAAAGAGGCTGATCTCATGAGAAACAGCCTCTTTTTTAGTATTCATCTTCATTAAAAAAGAAGTCGTCTTTACTGGGATAATCCGGCCAGATATCTTCGATACTTTCGTAAATATCGCCTTCATCCTCAATTTCCTGTAGATTTTCAATAACTTCCATTGGGGCACCCGACCTAATGGCGAAATCAATCAGCTCATCCTTAGTGGCAGGCCACGGAGCATCCTCAAGTTTTGATGCTAATTCAAGTGTCCAGTACATATTTTCCTGATAAAGTAAAGCTTAAAACAAAGTTTGCAAATATATATATTATTTTATTTAAAAAACAATACCTTATTTTAAGTTTCTTAACATTTCAGGCCATCCACTTAATCTCCTCAATATCAAGGTCTAAGGCAATTTTTCTGGACAGTACAAATAAAAAATCTGAAAGACGGTTAAGAAACTTGTTCACGATTTCAGGCGATTCTTCAGTATTGTTTAATCTTAATACTGCCCTCTCTGCCCGGCGACATACACATCGGGCTATATTACAGTAGGATACGAGTATATTTCCACCCGGAAGGATGAAGTTATTCAATGGAGGAAGGGTCTCCTCCATCATGTCAATCTCTTTCTCAACTATAGATACGCAGTCATGATCAGGTAATATCTTTTTACTATTAGTGTTTTTGCTGTCACAGGCTAACGCAGCAGCACATTTCATGAGCTGGATCTGTATATATATAAGAAGCTCTTTTCGTTTTTGATTTTCTTTGTGATCCTTCAACAGACCGATCCATGCAATAAGCTCATCGACAGATCCGTACGCTTCCAAACGTATCGAATGTTTTGGAACCCTCCTGCCTCCCGACAATGAAGTTGTACCATCGTCACCTGTAAGGGTATAGATCTTCATGGTTCAGTAAAAAGTAAAAAGTAAAAAAAGTAGATATATAATCTCAGTTCAGTTACTTTATGCTTTTATGTACTTTTCATTCCGAAAGTCCTGTGCAATTTCCCCGTCGAATAACCTGATTATACGGGCAGCATGTTTGGCAATATCCTCTTCGTGAGTAACAACAATCACGGTATTCCCTTTTCTATGAATTTCATCGAGTAATCCCATAATATCAATTGATGTCTTGCTATCGAGGTTACCTGTAGGTTCATCAGCGAGAATAATTGATGGTTTGTTTACAAGAGCCCTGGCAATAGCAACGCGCTGACGCTGTCCACCCGACAATTCATTAGGTTTATGAGTCATCCTGTCTGCAAGACCTACCTGTTCAAGGGTTTCAACTGCCACTTTTTCCCTTTCAAGTTTAGGTATTCCGGCATATATTAAAGGTAAAGTAACGTTCTCAAGTGCAGAATACCTGGGCAGAAGGTTAAATGTCTGAAATACAAATCCTATCTCTTTATTTCTGATTTCTGCCAGATAATCATCTTCCATCTTGCTTACATCGGTACCATTAAGAATATAGGTCCCGCTTGAAGGAGTATCGAGGCATCCAAGAAGGTTCATTAAAGTTGATTTCCCTGAGCCTGATGGTCCCATGATTGCAACATATTCATTCCTCTCAATATTAATTGTGACTGACCGTAAAGCCCTTACAATCACTGATCCAACCTGATAATTCTTAACAATATCATGAATCTCAATTACTTTCTCCATAATGATCAAAATTTGAATTTCCGAAATTAGATTAAATATGTCAAATAATAAATTTTAAATACTTAATTTTTGTTAATATCTGATTATATAGTTATTATGATTAATTCCCTCCCTGAAAAACAGAATTCCCATTCTGAAAATATCAATACTTAC
>JADGPU010000071.1 GCA_017882305.1 Bacteroidales bacterium
TATTCGGGTAGGGACATGCCATGCTATGTCCCTATTTTTATTTTGATTTTCACCTTGCCGGTATAAGATATCTCTTAGAACCGTTTTGTGTTGTTAAAAGACTCATTTGTAGAAACGGTGAAGGACTTTTAATCAATTTTAATTGCAAATAAATAAGAACTTCTTTATCTTCATTTAATAAATATTTGCAAACCTGAATTCAAAATAATTTTCCTATGAAAACACGAATTGACTTGTTTACGATGTTTCTGACTACAATAGCATTACTCTCAGGCTGTAACCAAAATGAAGGTAAATATACCCGCGGAGTTGGCATTTATCCCGGAAACCCGGCAGAGGATTTTTCTCCAACCCTCGTAACAGACAATAATAATTACAGGAACATAGCTAAGCTCAGATCTTCTTATAATTCATCAAGTTACGATTTCAATCTGACCGCTCAGCTTATCACTGACGGTATAATCATCGATGATATGCCGGCTTACATTTCAATCTCAACAAACAATGGGGTAGTTCCAAGGAATGAAAGAGAATGGTTATTGGATAACAACAGTGTTACGGAAATGAGTTTGGAAGGCCGTGAAATCTGGATACAATATGAACTGAATAAGGAGACGACACCTCAGGAGGTTGACAAAATAGCGATAAATGGAACATTGACTTACAATGAAAAAATACAGGGGAAATGGCAATTTGTATGTTCAGGATCCAATGATGGATTGAAGTGGGACGAGCTTGGGAAATTCTCAGGAACAGGATTACCAGGTCAGGCAAGACCAAATCCTTTTGCAGCTTTTATGAAAGCTCTGAAACCACAGGGAAAAGGTACTGGAAAGCCTGCTTCAAATCCGTTTTCATTCTTAATGAGCCCATATGGGAACGACCCGGATGCACCCAAACCATCCTTCTCTTTTAATTTCCAGATGCCGGGCCCCCAAAGATTAATTAATCCGGCATTCGAACTTAAAAAACCTGTTGCTTATCATTTTTACCGCGTCAGCTTGTCAGCACCCTGTGGTGAAAAGTGGACCATAGGGGATCTGGATTTTTATTCTAAAGATATCAGTCTGAATATGGTTCCTTCACAACAGCTTAAAAGTGCATGGATGAGCGCTGGCACTGGTGATGAATGGGTTTATACAGATCTGGGTTCAACCAGTACCTTCGATCATATAAAATTGCATTGGATCAATAAAGCTATCGCGGGATCAATTCAGGTTTCTGAAGATGCCATAAACTGGAGCGATCTGATTGCACTTCCCGGTGGTGACCAACAGGTAGATGATATCTTGCTTAAACAATGGGCTAAAGGTCGTTATGTTAAGATTGTGATGAAAAAACCTGCTTCTGACAAAAATTATGTTCTCAGTGAAGTAGAAATATTCGGGAAAGGTGGATTGGTGGCAAAACCAAAACCTAATCCGGAAATTAACGACAACAAACTTTATTTATCTGCCGGTAACTGGAGGATTCAGCGGGCATCACAGGTTACTGCCGGGGGTGAAGGGATTTCACAGACCGGTTTCAAGAGTGATGACTGGGTGGTCGCTACCGTTCCTGGCACAGCACTGGTTAGTTTTTGGAATGCAGGCGCCCTTCCTGATCCAAACTTTAGCGACAACCAGCAGATGATATCCGAATCTTTTTTCAATTCCGATTTCTGGTACCGTGATGAATTCATTGTTCCTGATAAATTTAAAGGGACGTGCATGTTTTTGAACTTCGATGGTATCAACTGGAAAGCTGATGTATTCGTAAACGGGAAAAGTGCAGGAAGAATTGAAGGGGCATTTATCCGGGGAAAGTTTGATGTAACTGATCTGATTAAACCCGGACAGAATAACTCAATCGCAGTACTTATCCATAAAAATGACCATACAGGTGTTATAAAAGAGCAAACAGCTCTTTATCATGACAAGAACGGAGGAATCCTGGGAGCAGATAATCCTACATATCATGCCTCGATCGGTTGGGACTGGATACCCACCATTAGAGGCAGGAATATTGGAATCTGGAATGATGTCTATTTAAATGTATCGGGCGCCGTTACCATAACCGATCCGTTTGTTCTTACAGATCTTCCGTTACCCGATACGACATCGGCCGACATTAATATTGAGGTTACTCTGAATAATTACAAGGCAGAATCAGTTGCTGGTGTTCTGGCAGGTAAATACGGAGATATCAATTTTGAAGAGAAAATATCAATCGGCCCTTCTGAATCAAAGGTAGTAAAACTGAATCCTTCAACCCATCCTGAATTACATCTCAAGAATCCTAAACTTTGGTGGCCAAAAGGTTATGGGAATCCTTACCTGTACAATGTTAAGTTTTCCTTCAAAACCGATGACGGTATCATATCCGATAAGATTGCTTTTAAATCCGGGGTCCGTGAAATGACTTACAATGAAGACAATCTGATCCTTAATATGTACGTTAATGGCAGACGTTTTATAGGCCGTGGCGGAAACTGGGGATTTCCTGAATCCAATCTGGCTTATCGCGGACGAGAGTATGATGCTGCGGTTGCTTATCATGCCGATATGAACTTTACAATGATCCGTAACTGGGTCGGGCAAACAGCTGATGATGAATTCTTTGAAGCCTGTGATCGGCATGGGATAATGGTATGGCAAGACTTCTGTCTGGCAAATCCGGCAGATGGTCCTGATCCGTATAACCCCGGAATGTTTATAAAAAATGCTGAAGATGTAATAAAACGGATCAGAAATCATGCATCCATAGGTATTTATGTTGGACGGAACGAGGGTAATCCTCCTGAGGTGATCGATACTGCATTACGTTCTTTGATAAAAGTGCTTCATCCAGGTTTGCATTACATTTCCAATTCTGCTATGGGAGTGGTAAGCGGTGGCGGCCCATACAATGCTCTTCCTGTGAGAGATTATTTTCTGTTGTATGGCTTTAATAAGTTTCATAGTGAACGGGGAATGCCCAATGTTATGAACTATGAAAGTCTGAAACAAACATTGCCTGAATCAGCTCTTTGGCCGCAAAACCGCTTATGGGGAGTACACGATTATTCACTTGAAAGTGCACAGAGATGTGCCACCTTTAACAAGATGATTGAGAAAGGATTCGGACAGCCAAAAGATGCAAAAGAATTTACTGAATTGGCTCAGTGGATAAATTACAACGGGTACAGAGGTATGTTCGAGGGGCGCAGTAAATTCCGGCAAGGTCTTTTATTGTGGATGAGCCACCCGGCATGGCCTTCGATGGTATGGCAAACATACGACTACTATCTTGATCCAACTGCGGCTTACTTTGGATGTAAGAAGGCGTCAGAGCCGATCCATATTCAGTGGAATCCTGTATATGATACTGTTGAGGTAGTAAATTATAATGCCGGAAACAAGGTCGGTCTGACTGCAAAAGCTCAGCTAATTAATATGGATGGTTCAGTACAGTGGGAGAAAAAAACAGTTATTGATTGCAGGGAAGATGCCACTTTGAAATGCTTTAAGCTTGAATTTCCGAAAAGTCTTTCATCAGTGCATTTTATTAAATTAACACTGACAAAGGATGAGAAGATCATCTCGGAGAATTTTTATTGGCGGGGACTTGAGGATGGAAATTACCAGGCATTACGTGACCTCCCGAAGGTTGAACTTAACAGCAATACGAAGTTTACAAAGTCCGGAGATGAATGGATGCTTACTACAACTCTCGACAATACCACTAACCAGCCTGTTTTAATGATAAGGCTTAAGGTTGTCGGTAAAAGAAGTGGAGAGCGTCTTCTTCCGGTATTCTACAGCGATAATTATGTGTCTCTTATGCCAGGTGAGAAAAAAATAATTATCATGAAACTAATGGACATGGATACACGCGGTGAAAAACCGGCAGTTGAAATTTCCGGATTTAATGTTAAATAAGCTACTTTTATTTTCTGCCAGTAGCATAAGACGGATTATTAATTTAATAATTATGACTATGAAATTAAATTTAAAATCTAAAGGTACCATAGCTTTGTTTTTAGCTGCCATTCTTTGCGCAGATGTTATGGCAATTGATCCTGCAAATCCAAATGCCACTTCTGAAGCACGTGCTTTGCTGAAATACATTCAAAGTCTGAGCGGGAAATACATTTTGGCAGGTCAGCACAATTATCCAGCAACAGGTGATAGAAATACACAATTTGCTGCAGATTACATAGGTAAAACTCCGGTTATCTGGAGCCAGGATTTTGGTTTTGCAGCAGAGGGAGACAAGGATTCTTATCTTTCCCGGGAGGCCATTATACAGGAGGCCATCAGGCAACATAAAAAAGGTGCTATTGTTAACCTGTGCTGGCACGCAGTGCCTCCAACAGCAGAGGAACCTATTACTTTTCAGCCACTTCCCGGTACTGATCCTTCTGCACCCCTGGCAAGTGTACAGGGAAAATTAACCGAAAAGCAATTCCGGGATATCCTTACTCCAGGAACTGATTTGTACAAGCAATGGATTAAACAGGTGGACAAAATTGCCACGTTTCTGAAACAACTTCAAGATGCGAAAGTGCCTGTACTCTGGAGACCATATCATGAAATGAATGGCGACTGGTTCTGGTGGGGAGGGCATTATGAAGGCAAGTACACAACTGCAGCATTGTACAGGCAGATTTTTGACCGTTTTGTGAAATATCACAAACTTAACAACCTGGTATGGATCTGGAGCGTAGACCGGCCGAGTCAGCCCGGAAGAGAATTCGTGAAGTATTATCCTGGAACTAAATACCTTGATATACTCGCAATAGATATTTATGGCAATGATTTCAACCAATCCTATTATGACGGATTAATGGCATTATCGGAAGGTAAGCCAATTACACTTGGTGAAGTTGGTAATCCTCCTTCCATTGAGGTGCTCAATAAACAACCCAACTGGGTTTATTGGGTGGTCTGGGCCGGAATGACAAGAGGCACATCTGTAGCTGATTATAAAAAGCTTCTCGGCGACAGGAGAGTAGTATTTATGGAAGACCCTTCATATATCAGCGGAACAAGTGAATACCGACACGCATGTGGTTTAGAACCGGTAAAGTTTAACCTGGAAGCCGATTTTACAGGTGAATGGAAACTAAACGAATGTGAAAGTAGTGTTACACAGGGTATGGGACCCACTACTTCACCGTATAAATTAATGATTGTTCAGAAAAGCAATTTATTGAATATTAAATCGGTTTCCATTTCAGAATATTCAGATGATGAGGTAACCGAACAGGCAATTACCCTTGATGGGAATGATAATAAGTCGACTGGCTTTATGAGTGCCCCCCGCGTACAAAATGCAACATGGACAGCTCAAAAAGATACCCTTACAATTAATTCAAAGATGACTTTTAATTACGGAGGCAAAACAAACGAAATCAAATCCAAAGAGGTTTGGGTATTGAAAAAAAGAGGTAAGAAATTAGAAATGTTACAGACAGGTGAGGGTTTTATGAGTATGGGAAAACAAACAGCCACTCTGGTATACGACAAACAGTAGATCATAAAAAAAGTATTCATTAAAAATTACAGTTCTTACAGGTCTCGTTTCCGGCCAGATGGGAGATATACCCATTCCCTTCTAGCACAAAATCATCTTATAGCCCAATCCATGAACGGTAAGAATAATCTTCGGATTATTCGGATCCGTTTCAATTTTCTGGCGCAATTTTAAGATAAAGTTATCGACCGTCCGGGTGTTAATATCATATTCAATACTCCAGACTCTGCTTATAAGGTCGTCGCGATGAATGATTTGGCCTGCATTTTTATAAAGGTAATGCAGTACTTCAAATTCTTTATGAGACATTTTGATTTCACGGGTTCCTTCAAGCGCCATGTAATTTTTAAAATTGACTTTAATATTCCCAATACTGATAAATTCTGATTCAGTATTTTCTTCTTTTCCTGGTGTAGCACGACGTAAAATCGCTTTAATCCTTGCAAGTAGCTCACGCAGACTAAATGGCTTCGTAATATAATCATCTGCTCCAAGTTCCAGTCCTAATACCTTGTCAATTTCCTCACCTTTGGCTGTCAATAGAATGATAGGTGTATTTACTCCTTCTCTACGGGCAGATTTACAGATATCAAATCCTGAAACTTCTGGTAGCATAATATCAAGTAAAATCAGATCGTACCGGCCTTGCAGAATTTTTTGAAGCCCCGAACGTCCTTCCATAGCAGTATCTACTTCATATCCTTCGAATTCAAGGTTATCTTTCAGACCTTGTATCATATTCAATTCGTCTTCAATAATCAATATCTTTTTCATAGTTAGCCGAGTTACTAAACCGGGAATGAAAGCCTGAAGAGAGACCCTGATCCCGGTGTGCTTTTGACATAAATCTTACCTTGATGAGCATCCATAATATGTTTTACAATAGCCAACCCCAATCCTGATCCTTTTACCTTATTTGCCAGGTTCATTTCAGCGACACGAAAGAATTTATCAAAAATATATTTCTGGTTTTTTTCTGAAATCCCAATACCATGGTCCTCTACTTCAATAAAAACATATTTATCATTTTTCCCGGTTCTGACAACTATGTCCTTTACCTTGATGCTATATTTCATTGCATTGTCTACAAGATTCACAAAAGCATCGGTTATTGCCTCCCTGTCAACCAAAACTAACGGCAGGTTTTTATCCGGTATAAAAGAATAGGTGAATCCTTTATTCTCTATTGAATACCGGAATGTAAGAGCTGCGTTTTCCACAATTTCATTAACATTTGTCTCGCTAAAAAAATATTTTCGTTTATTGCTTTCAATCTGTGAAAAGCTCAGAATTCTGTTCACAATGCCCGAAAGACGGGTTGTCTCATTTAAAATTATGATATAATACTCCTTAATTTTTTCGGCACTCTTCACTCTTCCCATTTCGAGCGTCTCAATATACATAGTTATCAGGGCAAGCGGAGTGCGGATTTCATGCGAAACACCCGATACAAAGTCACTCTTTAGCTGGGAGAGCTCGACTTGTTTTTTGACGTTTCTGAAAATAAGCCATGCCCCGAAGAGTAAGATGATATCCATCAATCCGACTAAAATGAGATTTTTCTTAACCCTGTCTCTTGACAGATCAGCAATTGTCAGGTCCTTCAGTTCTATGCCCATCTGATAGTTTGTCATTAGCCAGAACGGCTCTCTATCATCAATTTTACCAGGATTATATTGTTTATTAGATGTATAAAAAGGCAAATCTTCTCCAGTGCGATAAGCAGCAATATGAAATTTACCTTTTGCAATCTCCTGCATCTTCGGATCAAGTACCTGGCTTATAAATTTTTCGGGGTCAATTACCAGGACATTGATTACCTCCTGATCTTTTACAAGAGTTAAAAATACTATCCATTGTATGTCTCTTCTGGTGTTGCCGATTGTCTCAATTTTCCGGTAGCCTCCTTGGATATAGGTTTGTAATTGTTTGATAGATTTGGAGTTGCTGCCAAGTGCAGTGATCATTTCAGAAATAAATGTGCTATCACGGAACGAATCTGGCACTGATGAAATATATTCAAGCTTTTTATCGAACTGGATCAGGCTTTTTGCGGATGGAAATTCATTAATAAGCTTGTTCAGGTCAGAGATGGTGACAGTTTTGTAATTGTTCAGACTGTTTTCGATCCTGCTTGCAAAATTGCTTACAATATCATCAGAGTATTGGTTTATGGAAAAAAGAATGGCGTCAAGCTGATTTCTGTAGATATTCTGGATGACCTTTTCATTTTGACGGAGGTTGCCAATTTCAAATACCGAAAAGATCAGGACAGGTAAGACAATAATCATCAGTATCAGTAAGCTGACTTTTCGCAATGAAGGACTCATGAACGGATAATTTCTTTAAATATAGAAAATTTTGGATGAATTAATTAATCGGGAAAAATGGAAGGAGGAAGGTGACTAAACCTCCTCCTCCCTTTTAAATGAACATTATTAAACCCAATTCCTGGTTAAAAATATGCGACTTTGCAATGATTATTCGTTTCCTTCTTTCTTAATTTTTCTCCAGTATTCTATGTATTTGGTTTGTGTGATAAGTCCCACAGGTCCTTCGTAAATTCCTCCATCACCACCTGTGTCCAGTACTCTGACGGCAATAACATTTTTCTGATTCTTTTTAAGCAGTCCTTCCGGGACATAATATCCCCTGAATGCTTCCCATTCCTGACCAGTATTTGCTTCTGATCCTCGTTTCAGTGGGAATTCTCCGGTCGATCCTACAAATGTTCCGTTAATGAATACCTGATCGATATCATCTATTTTACCCATCAGCAGAACCATTTTTTCATTGTCAGCATTTGTCTGGAATAAAAATGATTTACGATACCATGCGTAACCGTCATAATCTCTGAAGCCCTGATCTTCCCATTTCCCTGGAACAAAAATTTCGCTCCATCCGCTATCATCGAAATCCGATTCTTTACGTCTGAGATCATCCCCGGGTGAAAATTTCCAGATAGATTGAAGGTTAACATCAAGATTTACTGCGGTTTTTCCACCATACAATCCTATATCTCCACTTACAATACCTCCTTGTTGTTCTGAATCATATACCTTTACTGCAATCAGATTGGATCCGTCGAAATTAATGTACTCTGCAGGAATATAATAAATACGTTCGGCATTATAGGCAGTACTGTAGTTTGGTGGGAAACTGCCGGTTGAACCGATTTTATTTCCATTAAGATATACTTCATCCACATCATCGATATATCCCATATTTAAATAAAGCATACGATCCTTGTAATTTGATGAAATGGTAATATTCTTCCTGTAAAAAGCATAACCGTTATACCCGTTAAATCCCTCGTCTTCCCAGGGAGAAGGTACTTTTATTGATTCCCAGTTACTGTCATTGAACTTTGGAGAAATCCACTCTTCATTCATCCCTATTGAAAACTGCCATTTGCCTTCCAGGCTTTTCAGAAGTACTAAATTTTCCTCGCTTGCATATATCTTATTGCTTAGACTCAATAAACAGATTATGGAAGAGATAAATAAAGTTCTTGTTTTGTATGTACATATTAGTGTTGTCATAATTATTCAATATTTAAATTATCATTTCCGAAAAATTTGTAATACATATATTCCCAGAAGGACCCTGACTCTTCATTATGATGCTTATTTTTATATTTCCGGCTGTTTTCTGCCGACATAATCCCAATTGGTCCTTCATAAATGCCTCCCAGCCCCTGCCCGTCATATACTCTTACTGCAATTGTATTTACCCCATTTCTTTTAAGCAAACCTTCCTTAATTTTATATATTCTGCGGGCATTATATTCCCATCCTGATCCTCTGCTGAAGGTGCTTCTTTTAAGATCATATACGTTACCGACATATTCACCATTCAGATAAACATCATCAAGATCATCAATCTTACCAAGTGAAAGGTACAATTCTCCAGCAGGGAAATTTTGAGGTATTTTGAATTCAAGTCTGTACCATGCATATCCGTCATAATCTTCATATCCTTCGTTCTCCCAGACAGAAGGCACATTGATTGTCTTCCAGTCTTCATCATTAAATTCGGCAGATTTCCAGGTTTTGTCATTCCCGGTATGAAATTTCCACCTGCCGCTCAGGTTCAGATCGAGCAATTCATTGTCCTCATCGATATAAATTCCTGTTGGTCCGTCTGTTATCCCACCGCTGAGATATGAATCATAAACCTTAACTGAAATTACATTTTCTTCATTTTCTTTCAGAAGATCAGCAGGAACAATATACCTTCGGTCTCTGTCATAAGCTGTTTTAAAATCCGGAGGAAACTTACCGCTTCTTCCTATTTCCCTGCCGTTGAGATAGACTATATCAACATCGTCAATCCGGCCTAGAAGCATGTAGATAGTAGTGTTGGAAGGAATTTCCCTTATCCTAAAAGATTTACGGTACCAGGCGTACCCGTTGTAATCGTTATAACCCTGATTCTCCCATTGTCCGGGTACTGTAATCTGGTCCCACCCGGAATCATCATATGTAGGGTTGGACCATCTGCTGTCGTCTCCAATCGAAAATTTCCAATATCCCGAAAGGGACATAATTTTTCGTAGATCTTCGGCATGGGCCGGAATTCCAAGTATAAAAGCGAGTACGAAAAAGGCGAAAAACTTAAAGTGTTTTGTTTTCATAAATATAGTTTTCAATTTAAATGGTAAAAAAGTTATATGGGTTTTAAGTGTTTTATTGGTAATACAAAAATGTCACGTATTAAATAAATCACTGTCATAACCTGGTAAAAAATTGTCATGAGTTGTCACCGGGCTGTAAAATGTTATCTCTGAAAGGCTGTTTTGCGTTAGCGGCAGATCTAATTTTAATTTTAGAAATATTATAGATCTTCTATGGATTAAGAAGGTAGGCTGGCAAAAAAACACATAATTTAAATTAAATACCCCTAAATAAATGACGTAAGTATTAAAAAAATACATAAATAATTTGAAATACCCCCTAAAAAGACATATGTTTGCATGAAATAAATGTTTTTTTTGTTGATTTTATATTAAATTTTGAATTGATGAAAATTTCCGGAAAAAGATCCTTGTTAATTCTACTATTGCTTTTTATCAGTAGTGCAGGTTTATTTGCTGCCGATAATACCCACATTGATTCGGGAGCAACGGCATGGATGCTGACTTCTACAGCCCTGGTCCTGCTTATGATTCCCGGACTTGCAATGTTTTATGGCGGACTTGTCCGTTCTAAAAATGTGCTTGGAACCATTATGCATAGTTTTGTGGCCATGGGTATTATCAGTGTTTTGTGGGTTATAGTGGGATATAGCATGTGTTTTGGAGGAAATATTTTAGGTGGCTGGTTCGGATGGAATAAAGATTATTTCTTCCTGAATGGGATCGACACTAAAATTATGGATGCCGGGATACCAGAATATGTATTTACAATGTTCCAGGGCAAGTTCGCAATTATCACTCCGGCACTTATAGCCGGAGCATTTGCTGAAAGAGTCAACTTTAAAGCCTATTGTTTCTTTATTGCTATCTGGAGTCTCCTCGTTTATAATCCTATTTGTCACTGGGTATGGGGTGCCGAAGGTTTCCTTTTTCATCTTGGAGCTAAAGGGGCAATAGATTTTGCAGGAGGAACAGTTGTTCATATTTCTGCCGGGGTGAGTGGCCTGGTTGCAGCTTTATTTCTTGGTGCCCGCAGGGGATATCCTTTCCAGGTGATTCGTCCTAATAATATGGTTATTACAATGCTTGGTGCGGGACTTCTTTGGGTTGGGTGGTTTGGTTTTAATGCCGGAAGCAGCGTATCCTCAGGCTTAAGCACTGCACAGGCTCTTACAGCCACACAGGTTGCTGCCGCTTCCGGAGCTTTAACCTGGATCTTAATTGAAAGTATGCACCAGGGAAAAGCTACGGCTCTTGGTTTTGCTTCCGGAATCCTGGCAGGACTAGTTGCTGTAACACCTGCTGCGGGTGTGGTTCAGCCTTATGGGGCGATGATCCTTGGTCTTCTGGCTTCCCTCTTTTGCTACTCGGCAATCCAATTGAAAAATAAACTTGGATACGACGATAGTCTTGATGCATTCGGTATACATGGCATAGGGGGAATTGTAGGAGCTCTTCTCCTCACATTCTTCATTCGGCCTTCATGGATGCATGATGCGGTAATTGCTGCAGGTGGAAAGTGGACAATATGGAACCAGTTTGGAGTACAGGGACTTGCTGTAACAATCGCTATTGTTTATGCTGCAGTTATGACTTTCATAATAATGTATATCCTGAATAAATTTATTAAATTTAAATCATCAGAGACTGATGAAATGGCAGGACTCGACAGGGCTTATCATGGGGAAAGAGGATATGGAATGTTAAATCCCAGTTAATCAGATAATTTTGTAAATACCAGAAAATGAAACTAATAACAGCAATCATCAGGGAAGTTCAGCTTGATAAAGTACGGGAGGCACTAATTGAAGCTGATATAAAAAGAATCACTGTCAGTCGTGTTTCAGGTCATGGACAGCAGAGAATCGAAGAGATGTACCGGGGACAGATCATAGTTCCTGATCTGATCCCAAAAATCAGAATTGAAATTGGCGTCAATGATGCATTTGTTGATATAACTGTTAATACAATACTTAAAGCCGCTCGTACAAATGGTGCCGGGAATGTTGGTGACGGGAAAATATTTATAACACCTCTCGAAGAATGTATCAGAATCAGAACTGGCGAGAGGGGGGGTACAGCAATTTAAATTTTCATAATTTCCCATATGTGACCCGGATTGAATAAGTCCGGGTTTTTCTTTTCTGTAATTTTATGTTTCGTGAGATAGAATAATGGCCTTAAAATTCATATGTTAAATATCTTTAAATACACAGAATAGGTTCCAGATTAATAGGTAAAAAGCAAGATTTTATGTACATTTAGAATCTCTTATTCTTTTTACAAATTTTAAATATTCTATTATTATGGGTCAGGAAAATCTTAACAGCAAGAATCCGAAGAGTAAAAACCTGTCACGGCGAAGCTTTTTGGGTACTACAGCGACTGCTGCAGCCGCATTTACAATTATTCCGCGTTATGTTTTGGGAGGCACAGGTTATATCGCTCCAAGTGATACGATCAATGTTGCTGGTATAGGTGTTGGGAGCCAGGGTGGTGGTGATATTCAACAGCTTTGCACACCAGATGTTCCGATAGTGAGGCCTCAGAGAAACTTTAACGGTACACCAATGACTAAGGAACAGATTGCAGCACAGGAGGCCAGGATGGCTGAAAGGATGAAACGTAATCCGCCTCCAGGAGGACCTCCTAACACGAACGCTGTAGTACAGATGGGAGCTGCCGCAGGTGCCAATCCGATTAAGCTGGCAAACATTTATGCTCTGTGTGATGTGGATCCTGATTATTCCGGCCATATAATCAAAGGATATCCCAAAGCGAAAATATACAGCGACTGGCGCGAGTTGCTGGATAAAGAGAAATCAATTGACGCTGTGGTAATAGGCACTCCCGATCACAACCATGCAATGATAGCTGCTGCGTTTATGCGCGCAAAAAAACATGTTTACCTTGAAAAACCAATGGCAAAAACTATTTTTGAGGTCCGTAAACTTGCTGAGATTGCAAAAGAGACCGGAGTAGTAACACAAATGGGAAACCAGGGACATGCTACTGAGGGTACGCGGAAAACTGTCGAATGGATTCAGTCCGGTGTTATAGGTCTTGTCAGAGAAGTTCAGTTGTCAACAAACCGTCCGATGGGATTTTGGCCCCAGGGTGATCTGAAAAGGCCTGAAGGCATGCCTGTTCCTAAAAACCTGAATTATGATGTATGGTTAGGTCCGGCTCCAAATAAACCTTACAATCCGGAAACACTTCATTTCAACTGGAGAGGATTGTGGGACTATGGAACAGGTGCCATGGGAGATATGGGTGCACATATTTTTGATGCTCCTATATGGGCTCTAAACCTGGGCATGCCTATTAAAATCCAGGCTACCAGTTCTCCATATAGTACTGATTATATGCCTCTGTGTGAGATGGTTACATATGAATTTGCTGCCCGTGATTCAATGCCGGCAGTGAAAGTAACATGGTGCGATGGCGGTTTAAGACCCCCAAGACCTGAAGGTCTGGAAGCAGGTCGTGCTATGAAAGATGCTACCTACTATGGCGACAAAGGTATAATTACTCATGGTAGCCATGGTGCAATGCCGGAACTTATCCCGGGCAATCAAAATTTCAAAGGTCCCGATGCGTGGCTTCCACGTACAGGTAATATTTTCGAGGACTGGATCAGCGCAATTAAAAATGGTAAAAAATCGTGTAATGATTTTTCAATTTCGTCCAAACTAACAGAAATTATGCTACTAACCAATATAGCAGTTAAACATCAACTGGATAACATAACCCTTGAATATGATGCTTCTAATATGAAGATCTCAAATCTGCCGGAGGCTAACAGTCTGTTCCAGTATGAATACCGCACTGGTTGGAGCTTGTAATTTGTTGGAGATTATAAATTAATGTAATTCTAAAAAAGAAAAATGGAAAACAGTAACAAATCAAAAAGGAACCTCTCAAGACGTAAGTTTTTGGGTAGTACTGCAACTATCGCTGCATTTTCAGTGATGCCGATAAATTTATTCGGCAAAAGTACACAAGTTGCGAAGGAAGTAACCGGAACAACACCAAACTCAAGTTTTGGTGGTGTTCAGATTGGTACTATAACATATAGCTGGCGTAGTATGTCCGGTGGTATTGAAAACATAATTAAGTACTGTGAAGAAGCAGGTATAAGTTCAATTGAGTTAATGAGTAATGATCTGGAAGAATATCTCGGAGCACCAAAGAATCCAATGATGGGAATGTTTGGTCCTCCTCCTGCTACTAAAGCTCCGGCGGGTGCTCCGGCGGGTGCCCCTCCAGCCGCTCCTCCCGCGGGCGGTTTTAAACCTCCGGAATTGACAGCGGAACAGAAAGCTGCGATAGAAAAATACAATCAGGAGATGAAAGGATGGCGTTTAGCTTTGCCTATATCAAAATTTGATGATGTCCGTAAGATGTTCGACACAGCCGGCATTAAAATTCATATTGTTAAATTCTCTCCGGCAAGATGGTCAGATGAGGAGATTGATTATGCATTCAAAGCTGCTAAAGCTTTAGGAGCCAAAGGTGTAACCGAGGAAATTGGGGAAGAAGCTGTAAAGAAACTCGCTCCTATAGCAGAAAAGCATGGCATGTATGCTATATTCCATAATCATATGCAGTTTGCTACACCCGGTTTCAGTTATGACCAATTCCTGGCCATATCACCTGCCGTAATGCTGAACTTCGATTCAGGACATTTTTTTGGTTCAACAGGCATACATCCGAATGCCATAATTGAAAAATATCACGATCGTATTATCAGCATCCATATGAAAGACAAAACCGATCCGAATAGTGATCCGGCCAACACAAATCAGGTATGGGGTCAGGGTGAAACTCCGATTGCCGATATTCTTCTGCTGATAAAACAAAAAGGGTGGCCGATCTTCTGCGACGTCGAGCTGGAATATGATATTAAACCTTGGTCAAATGCCGTGAAAGAAGTTAAGACCTGTGTGCAGTATGCAAGGCAGATCCTTATTTAGGATTACTGTTAATTAGTTAATCGGATGATCTTGAAAATGGTTTATTCACACTGCAAACTGTAGTTCTGTCAGTGTCTTGTATAAACCATTATTATTGGCAAGCAGTTCATTATGGGTGCCTTGTTCAATTATTGTTCCATTCTCAAGTACTATGATTTTGTCAGCATTACGTATTGTAGCAAGACGGTGAGCAATCACTACGGATGTGCGTCCCTGCATTAGCTTATCGAGGGCTTCCTGAACTAATCTTTCGGATTCAGAATCGAGAGAAGAAGTCGCTTCATCAAGAATCAGTATTTTTGGATTCTTGAGAACAGCACGGGCAATTGCAATTCGTTGACGCTGCCCGCCTGAGAGTTGTATTCCCCTCTCACCAACTATGGTATCGAGCTTTTCCGGAAAAGATTGTATGAAATCCCATGCGTTCGCTTGCCTGGCTGCATCAATAATCTCATCTTCTCCTGAGCCAGGCTTCCCATATGCAATGTTTTCACGAATTGTTCCCCCAAACAGGAAAACATCCTGGGGAACGATAGCCATCTGTGCACGCAGAGCTGTAATAGGAAAACTCCGGCTGTTGCGGCCGTCGAACAGAATAACTCCACTGGTAGGTTCATAGAATTTTAGCAAAAGTGAAACAACGGTTGATTTACCTGCCCCGCTTGGTCCGACAAGGGCTACCTGCTGGCCTGGATCCACGCTGAAACTTACATTTCGCAAAACAACATTTTCCTTCCTCGAGGGATACTCAAATGCCACCTGGTCGAAAATAATCTGCCCAAGCAAAGTATTAGATGGTTCATGAACATAATGCTCATCCACGGCTTCTGCAGGTTCGTCGAGCAGCAATAGCAATTTCTCTGCAGCTCCAATGGCTTTCTGCAGACGGGTATACACACCTGCCATACCTGCAATGTTTCCTGCAATAAACCCCGAATAAATTACGAATGAAAAAAGTTGTCCTGCAGCCATTTGCCCCGAGGCAATGAGTGTGGCTCCTCTCCATATCACTGCACCCATGGCAATAAAGAATCCAAGAACTATAAAAGACATGGCAGCCTGGTATTTTCCACCTTTTATGCCTGCTTTGGCTACCTCATTGGTCTTTTCGCGATAGCGATTGATTTCAAACAACTCGTTTGTAAAAGCTTTTACATTCTGTATGCCTTGCAGGGTTTCTTCTACAATGGTATTTGACTCAGCAACATGTCCTTGTGCTTTCTTTGAATACTTGCGGATAGCCCGTCCTGAGAAGAAAGCAAAGAGCGCCATTGCAGGCAAAATGGCAAGCATGAACATAGTGAGTTTGAAAGAGCTAATAGTCATCAGTGTTATTCCTCCTATTATCAGGATAAGTTGAGACAGGAGATCGGCAAGAGTGGAAGTGAGGGAATCTTGTAATAAAGAAATGTCAGACGAAATACGACTATTGAGCTCGCCAACTCTTTGAACGGCAAAGAAACTCATTGGCAACTTGATCAGGTGATTGTATAAATGCTGACGGATGGAGGCAAGGGTTTTTTCTGTTACTTCAACGAAAATGCGGATACGGGTGTATGAAAATACAGCCTGGACGAGAATGATAGCCAAAAGAATCAGACCTGTGCGGCTAATCTCACTAATCATCCTTCCCTTGTTTCCCAGGTCAACCATATTTCCAAGGAACTTGGGAAACATAAGGCTGGCTCCACTCGAAATAAGTAAAAACAACATACCCAGGGCAAATTTCCAGCGATATGGTTTAAGGAACCGGTAGAGTTTAAGCAGTTCCCTGAGTCCGCTACCGGCTTTTTTCCCCTTCTTATT
>JADGPU010000022.1 GCA_017882305.1 Bacteroidales bacterium
ACATCTAAAAATAGTGAGTTGTATTGCGAATCGCCGCTTCTTCCCCCTATGACCAACCGACAGCTTTGTCATCCTGAGCGGAGCGAAGGATCTCCAGCACACAAATCCGAATATTATATTAACAATCGTGATGCCAATCGATACAATTTTTGATGAAACGCCTCCGGCGTTTAAAACGGCGTTAAACTTCGTAAACTATTATTGATGAAACACCTCCGGTGTTTGAAATGGTGTTAACCTTTCGTAAACTATTATTGATGAAACGCCTCCGGCGTTTATGTTGTGTTTGTTAGTGGACAATACAAAAAAAGGTTATCTCATTTAAGTAGAGACAACCTTTGTATATTGACTTAAAGAATATCTGACTTTTTCTATTTCTCTGTTACCACCTGACCGTCGAACAAGTTCACAATCCTGTGAGCATATCCGGCATCCCTGTCAGAGTGTGTTACCATTATAATAGTTGTTCCTTCTTTATTGAGTTCAGTCAGGAGATTAATAACCTCAATACCATTTTTTGAGTCGAGGTTACCTGTCGGTTCGTCAGCAAGAATAAGTTTCGGATTTGCGACAACTGCCCTGGCTATAGCAACTCTTTGTTGTTGTCCTCCGGAAAGTTGCTGAGGAAAATGTTTCGCACGGTGCCCTATTTTCATCCTTTCAAGAACGTCCTCCACTCTTTTCTTTCGGTCACTGGTTTTCATCTTAAGATAGATCAGAGGCAACTCAACGTTTTCATAGACATTTAGTTCGTCAATCAGGTTAAAACTCTGGAAAACAAAACCAATATTGCCTTTGCGGAAGATAGTCCTGTCGCGTTCCTTCAGGTTTGCAACCTCAGTTCCATTGAATACATAACTTCCTGCGGTAGGATTATCAAGTAAACCAAGGATGTTAAGGAGTGTGGATTTTCCGCATCCTGAAGGGCCCATTACTGCAACATATTCTCCCTCTTTTACATTGAGAGTTACTTTATTAAGTGCCGTTGTTTCAACTTCTTCAGTTCTGAAGATCTTTGTTAAATCATTAGTTTTGATCATGACTTTAGTTATTAATAGTTATTTAGATTTTTTAAGAATAAGTTTTTCATTTTTTCCGAAAGTTTCATATCCCGATACTATAACCTTTTCACCGGGTTTCAGACCTTCAAGTACTTCATAATATTTTGGATTTTTTCTTCCGATTGAGATATTCCGTTTAGTAGCAAAAGACTCTGAAGGATCAAGAACAAATATCCATTGTCCGCCAGTCTCCTGGAAGAACCCGCCTATGGGTACAAGAACTGATCTTTTTGGCTGTCCAAGCTG
This sequence comes from Bacteroidales bacterium, assembly GCA_017882305.1. GTDB lineage: Bacteria > Bacteroidota > Bacteroidia > Bacteroidales > VadinHA17 > LD21. The sequence continues at coordinate 1,308 of JADGPU010000022.1, forward strand.
AAGGCTGATATAATATGTCTGGCCGGTTCTTATATTGTCAGGCATACTGTCGCGAAAAATCATTTCAATTTTAAAAGTTCCATTCCTGACTTCCGGGAATACCCGCCTGACAGTAAGATCAAATTTATTGCCCTGCCTGTCAAGAGTAGCATTCAGTTGCGCTCTCACCCTGTCGATGTAATGTTCATCAATCTGCGCAGCGACTTTATAAGAAGTCAATACATTAATCTGACCCATATTTTCTCCCTTTGATATTGATTGTCCTATTTCAGGACTTAATAGACCCAGTTCACCATCTACAGTTGCCCGGACATTCAGGTTTTCCACTCTTTTCTTAACCATATCCAGGTTATTCCTCATATTCTGGAGATCCTTTTTAATAGTTTCAACGTTAACTGAACGAAAAACAGAATCCTGTTTTTGACGCTCAACATAAAGGTCTTTCGATTGATTTGCCATATCGAGGTCTTCTTTGGAGCGAAGATATTCCTCTTTTGAGATAAGGTTATCTTTAATCAGAGTTTCATTCTGTTGAAAATTTCGCGCTTTTCTTTCAATATCATATTTAAGTGTAACAAGTTCTCTTTTAATCTGCAGTTTTTCCTGTTCCATCTCAATCTGTGTAGTTCGCAGGAAGTTCTCTTTTTCTGCAAGTAATGATTCACTATTGAGAATATTAAGAAAAAGATCAGGATTGGACAATCTTAGTATAATATCTCCTTTTTTGACCATTGATCCTTCTTCAATAAGTTTTTCTTCAACTCGTCCGCCTTCATCAGCATCGAGTTTTATTGTGGTTATCGGTTCAACAGTTCCGGGAACTGTAATGTAATCATTAAACTGATCTTCAGTTACTGTTTCAATTATCAGTTTATCCTTTTCAACTTTATATGTTGAGGTTCGATCGGCGAAGAAAGCCATATAAATAAGCACGATAATTGCAATCCCGATAGCAAGATATCCGAAATGTTTTTTCTGAAGACCTGTTTTCTTTGGGATCACTTTATCCATTGTATCACGAGGAGTATCCATTTCAAATTTTTATTATTAATTATTAATTTTTGATATATTTAGTGCCTGGAGTGTATTTTTATTTCATAATATTTTCATATTCGCCTGTTGCGTAGAACTGAATTGTGAGTTTTCTTATAAGAAGTTGCAGTTTTGTTCTGAGTGCTTCTGTTTCAGCCCGGAATAAGGTTGTTTTCGCAACAGAAAATTCAGTTACATCAACAAGTCCTGATTCAAATTTTTTCTCCACTGCGCTAAATGATTTTGTGTTAAAGGCATAATTTGAATTGGCAGCCGCAAATTCATCTTTTCCCCTGTTATAGTTAAGGCATGCATTTTCGATGTCAGTATAGAGGTTGTTCTTCTCCAATTCGAGTTTTAACTCGGTATCTTTTCTTTTGATCTTTGCCAGTTTAATGTTTTTATAAGTGATGAAATTATTAAATATTGGTATGTTGAGTGTAAGATATACTTCCTGACCCAGGTTGTTTCTTAATTCCCTTGAATAATCCCTTATGCTATCCCCTGAGGCGTGAAAGTATCCGGTAGATATTGATCCATTGAGAGATAAGCTTGGTGCAATTGCTCCTCTGGCGGCTGCAACCTGCTTTTTTGAAGCTTTCAGTTCGAATTCGATTTCTTTAAGACGTGGAAGTGTTTGTGAAGCAATGCTATAGATACTGTCAGTATTAAAACTGTTATCGATAATCAGCATATAGTTCAGGTCGGGCATCAGGATATCAAATTCTAAACTTGGTTCAAGCTGCAGCATATGCTTCAATGTTGTGACAGCCTGGCTTGCAGTATTACGAGCTACTGTATAAGCAAGTTTATCCGCAGATACCTGGCTCTCGATTTCATATTGTTTAGCCAATGCCTCTTTGCCTGTTTCAACCATTTTCGTGATTCTGAAAAGCTGTTTCTCCGAAAGATCGAGCTGCATTTTTGAAGCATTCTCAAGTCCCCTGGAGTATAAGACCTGGTAATATTGACCCATGATGTCAATTATAAGTGTATTTCTTGCTATTTTCTCAGTTTCAATTCCGGCTTTAAGCATGAATCTATTTGCAGATATGGTATTTATTTTTGCAAATCCATTAAACAGTTGAATATTGGAGGCTACATAATAAGAGCTTAACATGTTTTGATTGAAGGTGATAATATTTGTACTGGCATTAACTGATCTTCCAAATCGAACATCAAGCTGTGAACCCAGATTCAATGATGGCAAAAGGTTCATTTCTGATGTGATTAAGTTAACCTCTGCAGATTCTGTCTCAAGTCTTTGCCGCTGAAGTCCGATATTGTTTGTAACAGCATAATTGATGCAATCCTCAAGCGTCCATTTTTTTACCTGCGCTGATATTTCCTGAAGACATAAAACTAAAAGCAGTGATAATATAAAATATATTCTTTTCATTTCAATTTCTAATTCGTAGTTCCTGATTCGTAGTTCCCAATTCATAATTCCTAATTCCTTATGCCAAAGAATGTGCCAAAATGATAAATATCTCAATATCAGATATGTAGAAATTATGATTTTAATTTAAGTGTCAAATTATTAGACAATAAGATGTGTGAAAATGTTACACTTCAAATCTTCTCATTCTGTTCTAATTTTTATAAGTTTGTTTATGCCAAAAACCAATGATCATGACAATATTTACCCGGCGCAATTTTTTAAGAACATCCATTATGGGTGGTGTGGCTGCAACCTGCATCAATCCTTATGATACACTTGCTGCTTTTGGGAAAAAGGAAAAGCTCTCCGCACGTGTTGCGCTAACTTCAGGAGACAACAGGACCGATATGGCATTTCGTGCGCTTCAGCCCTTTTCAGGAGGTTGGGCAGAATGGTGGCCTATACTTATTCAGTGACCAGTCCAGCGAAAGTCCTGGCTATTTCCATAAAGTTGAATGTCAGGCAAATAAGATCCCTGTTTCGTTGAAAATAACTGCAGAAGTATTAAATGTGCCACTTCAGGATAATATAAGTATTAAATGATAATAATTTAGAAGTATTTAAAAAAAAATGTAACTTTGGTTAAAATGATAAATTTTAACCTTTGAATTGTTTGACCATTGAACAGATATTTCATTAGACTTTTCAACTTTTCAACATTTCGACCTTCTCATTAATTCTGGTCTGAAAATGAAAAAAAACTATTTTCTTCTGGAATTTATCAAGAGCGGACCGTTTCTTTTGCTTCTTATTCTGGCTATTGTTATATTATTGGGAATTGTCATTTCTAACCATCACAAAGAGACGGTGAAAATGAGAGAGAATGTTTTGTATGTTACCCCCAAACCTAAGAAATAAATCAGGTAGGAATTAGCTGGTGGGTTGTACCCGGACCCTGACATAAGGTTCGGAGCATTTTGTACAACCCTAACAACTAATTTCCTGATTAATCTTTTTTCGTAAATTCTATATTACGGAGCCTGCCGACATCTGCAATAACAAATCCGGTAACTTTCCCTTCTTTGTTTCTTTTAAACTCAAGCATTGCAAGACTCCCATAAAACTTATCGCCAGACGTGTGTTTAATTTTCATATTGGGATCGATATTTACCATTCTGAAAGTCTTTGGTAGCGTTATGATTAAATCATTATCTTTTATGAAAACCGGATAGGTTACATTCAATTCTGGGATTTCATATTTTCCAGTGTAACTTTGTAATTCCTTTTGAGTCAGAGGTTTTGATTCGGTGTATCGGACACCTTTTGGATTTTGATTACTCTGGTGCCAGATAATTTCATTTACTTTCCCTTTGCTGTCTTTCACAAAAGTACACTGGGCATCAAAATCTTTTAGAAAGAACTCGTTGTCCTTTTCGGGATAAATAACGAATTTTGGAGCTCCCGGAATAAGCAGCTTTAATGTGTCATTCTCATTGTCAAATTTTAGTACCATCCCGTCAGTAAAAATGTAACTTCCTTTGTATAACTGATTCAATTCTTTATTGATAACTATTTCCTTATGCACTACCTTAGTTTCAGGTTTTAAAAGGTCTTTCAGCGACCAATCGACTATTTTCATTGCAATATTCTTGGGATCTGTGTTTTCATTGTTAGACAGAACAAAGACAGACAACCCGGCTTCCGGTACAATGGTGATCTGAGTTTTGAAACCCATTGTAAAGCCTCCATGATCCACAATTTTAAATCCTCTGTATTTCCATACGAAAAGGCCATAAGTATAACTGATAGTGTCTCCGTTAATTAATGTATCAGTAGGATTGAGGAGCCTGTCGCATAATTGTTTTCCTCCAAGTGAGTTATATGTAATGTTATTTGACCAGTTAATCAGGTCATTTACTGAAGCATACAGGTTAGTGGAACCACAATATGATTCTCCTTCCGTATTCGTTTCTGAAAAACTGTCACCAGCTTTTCTATAACCCGCTGCACGGTTCCTTATGACTTTTCCGGGAGAGTCGTAAATACAGGCAGTCTTCATATTGAGCGGTTCAAACAGGTTCTCTTTAATGCATTGCGAAAAAGGTTTTCCGGTTACTTTTTCAATTATCCGGGTCAAAAGAAAATAACCAGCATTTGAATAGTCATATTCTTCATTGGGTTTAAAGTTCAGCTTGTGGTAAATTTGAATCATACTGAATTCATCTTCAGTATCCCATGGCATTTCCAGGGAAATACCTGCAAACAGCCTCAGATTGTCCGAAGGTGGAATACCGGATGTATGATGCAACAGTTGTCTTATAGTTATCGCTCCATAGACTTTGAGTTCCGGAATATACTTTTGAATTGTATCATCGAGATTGAGTTTTCCTTCCTTTTCCAGTAACAGAACCAGGAACGCTGTAAACTGTTTAGAAACTGATGCAAGGTTAAAAAGAGTTGAATCAGTAACCGGAATCCCGTAATCCAGGTTAGATAAACCAAAAGTTTTTTTATAGAGAATTTTTCCATCCTTAACAACGCCGATTACACCACCTGGACTTCCATTATTAAATTGTGATCCGACCAACGAATCAATTTTATTTGCAAATTCAGGTATCTGGCTTTTCAAACTCAACGTTGCAATAAAAAATAGTGATAGTATTAATGTTTTTTTCATGGTGTTGTTATTTAATTGATGGTTACTGTTTTTAATAATAGACGCTGTATTTTTTTTATAGTTACAGGTTTAAAAATAAATTCGAAAAAGAGTTGTCCCGAAAATTCTTTAAAAGACTAATAGACAGAGGATAAGTAATTGCTTTTTTCCTGACCGTTTTTGTGTGCATGGACTTTTGGTCCATTATACTTTTTACAAACTTCGTCTGTAAGTGGAAAGGATCCTATTGATAGTTTTACGATCTTCCGTCGGACTTAGACCGCATAAATCGGTTAGTACATAAGATAAACCATTGTTATTAAGTATTTTAGAAAATACCACATCACCCGGAAACATATTTCCTTTTTCATCTTTTGCCCGGAAACACAGGCCATAAACAAAGGTCATTATTATTTTATCTACCGGGGATTTGGCTTGTATACCATCGATAAGCGGACTGAGAATCCGGTCATCTCTGTGAAGCTTTCTTGTCAGATCACACCCTACCCTGAATACGGTATCACCCAGAGCCCGGTTTTCAAAACGATTCAGCAAGTCATCAATATGATTTGTAAGTTCAGGATGGGTAAATTCACCCGGGTATTTTCTCATTAGCACATCAGCACTTTGCAGCATGGCACTTCTGGTGAATTCTTTAACAGAGTGAATTTTGAGTATATCAGCCAGATATTGTAAAGAGGGATCAGCAAGAAATCCTGCATATGCAGCTGCAGCATGACCTAAATTATGTATATGTGATTTGCGATCGACCCAGGCTTTCATATTGTCTTTGGGTGCAAGTCCTTTAACATCAGGTATCGGATTTTTAAATGCACGTTTATCGAGAATCAGTGTATTATAGGGTTCTGCATATACAAGCAGTACGTCTTTTTCCTGTTCATCCTTAGGCATTATTGGAACCATTTTCCCAATGCTGGTTTCAATGAGTCCCACTAGTGCATCAACAGGATAATCCCTGCCAATAATACTATTCAAAATATCTTTAACATATTTATCAGCATTATGCATGTTTTCAGCCAGGATGATATCCAGGGGTTTTCTGCCAAATTTTCTTTGTCGCAGGATAAGCCCTTTAGCTAAAGTGTCAATTACCTGGGGTAATCCCTTTTGTCCGACTGATATGGCCGCTATATCACAATCCGATATCTCTTCCGTGACCTTTTCTACCTCAGCTCCCAGAACTCCTCTGACATTGCCGACTTTTATAATCTCATCGGGTTGTGAACTTTTAATTACAACCTTATATTCGTTCAGCCGGTTCAACTCACTGATTACAGATTCGGAAATATCGACAAATACAACTTCAAAACCGGAAGTGGCAAATAATTGTCCTATGAACGACCTGCCGATTTTTCCGGCTCCGAATAAAACAAGCTTTTTCATTATAATTCCAATCTATCTCTAAATGCTCTCTGCTTCAATTTTTATAACATTAGTTTTGCTCTCATCAGGTTGTAACATGGGCAATATATTGTTTTCCCGCAGTGTTTTACGCGATTGTACAGGAACATTTGATGGCTCGATGCCGAGGACATATTCGCCCCATCCCATCATTTTCCATTGAGAGATAATAGGAAGCTGGTTAATGTTAATACTGATATTTACAGCGACACCAATCTTTCGATTTTTCACAGAAACAGTGGCGTCACCGTTCAGATTTCCCTTCATTGTGTGAAAAAATACCTGCTCCCTGAAATCCTGCTGAGGTTTGATAAAACTCTTGAAATCAGACATCCCTGGAACTGCATCTGAATCGCGTGGTATGGTCTTCAGAGGATCAATAATCAGTTCCGTATCCTCAGATAAAAACGGGTATCCAAAGTTCATATGGTACAGAATGGTATACGGACTCGGTTTATTTCCGAAATTAGAAATTTTGTCTGTCAAGAGGATTTCATTTTGCCCGCGAATTGAAGATATTTCCCGTTCCATCTTCAGTTTATTACCAAACAGGAAACCTTCTTCAATGATTGCCTTTACTTTATAACGGTATTCATTGCCTTCCCACTCTGACAGATCAGCAAACTGCCTTGAAGGAATAGTTGAGAATCTTCCATGGAGGCCCAGCTGTTCTCCCTCATCAGTGCAGGGGGGACCCAGATGGGTAAGACCGCATGTTGTAAGCAACCCTGCCCCAAATGTATGCAGCCAGCCCAGGCCTTCCGGTTCATAAAAGGAGGGGTGAGTCTCTCCATTACATGTCTGGTAAACGAGATTAGTACCCTTAAAGTTTGCAAGGGAGATATCCAGACCCCGGTCAGGCAATACTGTATATTGCAGCCCGCTTCCTGTGTTAATATCGGTAGCCCTCATCCCGCGAGCCCATCCGTCACTCAGTGTATAATGCCGGCAATATCCTGTTTGTGAGAGGTTTCCGACGTATTTCAGTAATTCAGATTTGTCCATGTTTTTATTTTATTAAGGTGATTGACAATTCAGATGCCTATTCAACGATCCGATCAAACCTTCCAGAATTGTTTCAGAACCGGGTATAGCTGCTTATATGTTTCGAATTTATTGTCATAAAAATTTGCATTTTCAGGACCAGGAGAGAATATTTCATTTTCAGTTTTGTTGTCATTCAGGAGCTGTTCCACAGGAATTTTCTCAATAGCGCTGATTGCAAGCAATGCTGCTCCATAGCACCCGGTTTCCCTTACGTTATGGACGATGATCTTTTTGTTCAGGACATCTGCTTTCAACTGGGTCCAGGTTTTGTTTCTGGTTCCTCCTCCAGTGGCAATGAAAGTGTTTATCTTCATTCCGGATTTCTCCATCATCTCAAGGTTCAGTTTCATTTCCATGGCAACTCCTTCGAGGAGCGCCTTTGTAATTTCGCCCTTGGTTGTTGTAAGCTGAAGTCCGATAATGGCTCCTTTTGCCCTGGTATCAAAATAAGGTGTCCCGGTGGCTGAAAAATAAGGAAGTACAAGGAGTTCTGTGGGAGCAATTGGCATATAATCGAGGAGCAGGGTATAAGGATCTTTTCCTGCTTCCTTTGCCATGGTGATTTCTGCCTGTCCGAGTTCATCGCGCATCCATCGCAGGATATTGCCTCCGGTTAAGCTATAGGCCACAGTAGTATATTTACTTTTAATAGTATAATCATAACAACACAGGTTATTCCGTTGCAATTCATCTGAGAAAGTTGGTTTTTCCAGTATCGGGCAGAAACATTCCACAGTTCCTGTTGCGTACATGCACATACCGGGTTCAATCACTCCGGCTCCAAGAGCTGCGCATGTCTGATCATGTCCTCCCGCTACCAGTATGACCGGATTTTTGAATCCCAGCCTTTTGCCCATCTCCGGTCCGATAGTTCCGGTTATTTCACCAGGGGCCGCCGGAATTGCCAGTTTATTGACACTTAACCCTGCAGCATAAAGTATAGCTGAGCTCCATTGATGGTTTATCACATCGAACATCATTGTACGTCCTGCCATTGGCCAGCTGATCCTTGGCTCAAGTCCTACCTTATAATGAAAAAGGTCTTCGAAACAGAGGAAATACCTGGTATCTCTCCAGACATCAGGCTGATTTCCCTTTATCCAAAGTATCTTAAAAAGAGTGAAGAGAGGGTGGGATGTATGACCGGTTATGTAGTAAATCTTTTTTATTCCGAAATCGTTACTCCAGTTAACGGCGATGTCTCTGGCCCTTGAATCAGAAGAGACCATAGCATTCCCCAATATCTCTCCATTTTTACCGACTGGGGTAAATGCTTCACCCTGGCTGGATATACTCATGGAAACAACCGGATCGGCAATAACGGCATTCACCTCCGATATTACCTCAAAACACTTATTAATTACTTCGTCAGGATTGATTTCAGCCCAACCAGGGTACGGATGTAAAACAGGATATTCCCTGAATGAGGAAGCAAGTTCATTTCCTTCCTTGTCAAATACTACGGCTTTGCATCCTCCGGTACCAATATCCAGACCAAGATAACTCAATTCAATAGTTTTTAAATTTCTGTAATTTCATAACCGAGATAACGTATGCATGCTTCACGCAATGCAGTACCGACCAGACCCGGAGTTACACTGACATGATGACGATAACCATTGTAACCTATTTTATATAGCTTTTCCTGCAAATTTTTAATTTTTGCAACTCCTCCGCAACCGAAAAAGCCTTCCTGTATAGGATCGCTAGTGATTTCACCTTCTCCCATGTAAACGAAAAGCTTGCCATCCTGTGTTTTAGAGCTTGAAAAAGTAATTTTAGCAGGAGCAATACGTCCTACATTGCAGCCGAAACCGCAGCCGGCACCCAGAGATTTTGCAAACATGGGGTGTTCAATAACCTCTCCTTTACCGGTCATCAGGCTTTGTGGTACGGGGCCACAATGGAAGAGTATGCACTTATCAGTATCGTCACCATAGTTGTTGTTCCAGTCAAGGCATGTTGCCGGCTTACCTGAAGCGAGGTTGAGACCGTACATGATTATTGCATTGCAGATGTCGAGTTCACAGGCTGCCGGGAATCCACGGTCGTTAATCTCACTTAATAACACACACGGGGCAACGCCAAATTCTTTTTCCATCTCAAGCCAGCAACGTAACGCAAGAGTATTGAGGCCGTATTCTTTGATAATCTCATCGATAACAACACCAAAACGTACAAGGTTTTCAAATGCCTTTTCAGGAACTTTCTTAAAGTTTGTATAGTTCCTGAGTCTCTCTTCTTTCTCTTTTGCAATAGCGGAAGTTATGTCAAGTTTCCGGACACGGCTGAATACCTCAGATAAATCAAGAACTTCAGTGGTTATTCCATATTTCTGAAGCGCCAGCTCGTCATAACGTACCGTTTTAAATGCAGTGGTTCTTGCGCCAATTGCACCAACGGTCATTCGTTTCATTCCATTCACAATTTTACAAACTTTGTCGAAAGTATCAATCTGTTTTTCAAACTCTTTCGAGAAAGGATGGACTGTATGAGGTGGAAAAACCGTAAAAGGAAGCTGATACTGATAGAAAACATCCATGATGGAGAATTTGCCACAGAACGCATCGCGGCGAACTTCGAATCCCATTTTATCAAGCTCATCAGGATAGGCCAGGATATAAATAGGCACTGCGGCATCCTGCAAAGCAGAAACAGCGCCGGTTTCATCGCCAAAGTTCGGCAGTACAAGGACGACACCATCGAATTTTCCCCGGTTGTCATCCAGGAATTTTGCATATTTCCTGCCTTCTTCAGGACTTTCAACAGCTCCGAAACGAGTCAGGTTACTATCCATCATCAGACTTTCGTACCCCAGCTTTTTCAGGGTTTTGCTTACTTCTTTGCGGGCAATGGCAATTAGTGATTCGGGGAAAAATCCACGGTTGCCGAAAAAGAGTGCGAATGTTGATTTATCTTTTCTCATATATTCTTATTTTAGTTATGATGCTTCCAGATAAGTGTAAATAGTAAATTTAAAGAATACTTCTGAACCTAATTCTGATGTATTAATTTTGCCGATCCGCCTATTTCAAGCTGGTTGTTGATAATGTCAATCATTTCGTTATAAACTGCTTCCTGTGCTTCTTTGACCGAAGAATTCATCAGTTTCTCAAAGGGTTGCCTTATGGCTGTTGCTATGTTAATCTTGGCAATACCCTCTTTGAATGATTTCATAAGATATTCTTTGCCAATGCCGGTACCCCCGTGAAGCACCAGCGGGATATTTATAGTTTCATTTATTTTTTTCAGATGGGGGATAGCAAGACGGGCCTCGATCTTTTTCTCAGTACGGGCCGCAACGGATATCGCCCCGTGGATATTGCCTATTGCAACTGAAAGCCAGTCGGTCCGGGTCTCCAGGACAAATCTTTTAGCTTCATCAGGCGATGTAAATCCTTTCCCTGTCGCAAAAAGCTCTTCGTAAGGCGGTAACGGTCCTGATTCATGTCCCAATACTGCTCCGAGTTCAGCTTCCACGGGAATATCAGACTTATGAGCAAGTTCTACAATTCTACGTGTCTTTTCAATGTTTTCTTCCAGCGAAAGCCTCGAACCATCGATCATCACAGAATCATATCCCAGCTCAATAGCTTCCGAGATAATATTTTCAAAATCGGTAAGAAGATTATCCTCATCAATCACAGGTACATGATCGAGATGAAGCCGGGTGAATTTCAAATCCTTCAGTTTCTCATATTCATCACGAATGGTTTTCATACTACCCGATTTGAATTTTATCCATTCAAGTCGGGCTACCATAATTAAACCGAAAGTTTCCGTATCATACAATGCTCTTATAACTGGTTCCATCATTGGCAGATAAGGGATGTTAAAACCAGGAACAACTATTCCCTGCCTGAATGCTTCTTTTATAATGGTGCCGGTACCAGGTTTATGCATGATCATTACAGAAGAGTTTTCATGAATAAGAAATAATTGGACGATCAAATCATGATCATTACGAAGTTAAATCTTAAAAACCAGAAAGTGTAGAAATTGATTTGCTGAATAATGAACTATATTTACATGATTTTGAATCTTCGTAAAGAATACAACCAATATTATGGAGATAGCTTATGAGAAGCTCTATCTTAATGAAAACAGCCTTTTTCATTACCAGGAGTTTATTCAACCACATTTCACCTCGCCTTTTCATCTGCATGACGAATTTGAGCTTATTCTGATAGTAAAAAGTCATGGGAAATTGTTTATAGGAAATGGCATCACTAACTTCACAGATGGCGAATTATATCTTTTTGCACCGGGATTGGCACATTGTTTTTTCAATGCACGAGGATACGAGAAGAGCAATGAGCCGGCCCATGCAATAGTAATTCAATTCAGGAAGGATTTCCTTGGAAATGCATTCTTCGAAAAAACTGAGATCTCCAATCTGAAAAGGTTGATAAAAAAGGCAGAATTTGGCGTCCGGTTTATAAATGCTGATAAGTCCCTCAAAAGAAAGATTCAAGCATTGAATCAGAAAAAGGGTCTAGAAAAACTGGCCGAATTTTTGCTATTATTGAATGATCTTGCGTCTGAGAATAATATTAAGCTATTAAGCACTGAGAATACTCTCAAACTATCCGGTTTAAACGACTCAAAAATTATTAACAACGTTTACAGATATGTTGCTGAAAATTTCCAGAAGAAAATCAGCTTCGATTCAGCAGCATCAGTTGCAAATATGCAGAGATCAGCATTTTGCAGGTATTTTAAACGTAAAACAAAGAAAAAGTTCACTCAATTTGTGAATGAAATAAGGATCATGCATTCCTGTAAACTTCTGGCGAAGACCGATAAGACCATCATTGAGGTAGCCTTTGAGTGTGGGTACGAAAACACATCTTATTTCAACCGCCAGTTCAGAATATATTGCGATAATTCCCCAAAAGAATTCAGGGAACAATTAAAACACAAATAACAATTAAAGAAAATCAGCGTAAATCTGCGAGATCTGAGGGAGATATAGACAACTGTTTCCCTCAGATTACACAGATAGACGCAGATTTAGTGAACCAAAATATCAACAGAAGCTGACTCCAATCCGTTGCTGCTTGCCTTAAGAATGATCTTCCCGGCCCCACCTTTCGGACGGACTATTGCCAGACATATCCCCTGGAATGTGGTTTTCCGTGGTTGCTGAAAGCTTGTCATATCCTTAGGATTCCCATTGCCTACACCCGCAATTTCTCCGTTACCGCTTATTTCAAAGTTTATCAACGTATTATCGGCATAAGGAATAATATTGCCATCAGCATCGGTAATTTCTGCCATCACATACGAAAGGTCATTCCTGCTGGCTTTTATAGAGGATCTGTCGGCGATCAGCCTGATGATTGCAGGTTTACCAACGGTTTTAATCGTCTCGGTAGCTGTTTCGACATCATTATCGTAGCAACGGGCTGTCAGTGTCCCCGGTTCATAAGGCACTTCAAATGTTGCAGTGATTGACTTGCTGTCATCAACGTTTTGTTCACCGATAACCTTACCATTTAGTTCAAGCTTCACAAGCTTACAGCGGGTATAAACATGAACCTGCATTTTCTCTTGTTCATGACCGGCCCAACTCCAACTTTTTAACTCATCGGGGAAGCCCCACATACTGGTGAGTTCTTTTTTACCTGCAGGTATTGGCCGGTGAACAAACATTGCCGCTTTACGGTCACGCCAAACCACATGCTGATAATAATAAGGGGTCTTCGGATTGCCTATAAGATCGAGATCTCCCAGGTATGCGTTAAATATAGGCCATGAATCAGGATTCATGAATAACGTCATAATAGCCGCAAACTTATTTATTTTTAAATTTGCAGGAATCAAACGGGGGTATCCAAATCCTGATTCGCCCATGTAATCCATGGCAGTCCAGGTGAAATTTCCAATGACATACGGAAGCTTCTCAACCATTTGCCAGTTCTCGAGGGAACTGGGCGGAAAGGTTTCAGAACCGTAAATGACCCGGTGAGGATACTGTTTATGATAGTCTTCGTATTTTTGATATGCGTAATTATTTCCGACTACATCCAGCAATGCTAAATGTTGTGCAATATCTATGCTTGTTTTAAAAAGTGTCGAAAAATCGGGCATCCCATTAGCAGGAGGGCCACCGGCAGGAGGACCACTAGCAGGAGGTTCATCTGAAGCCAATATAGCAAGAGCAGAAAAATCCAAAATCGCTTCGGTTACTGCCCGCGTAGGATCAAGCCTGCTCACTTCGTCCGTAAGATTTTTAGCTATCCTTAAGCCTGCAGTATCTGCAGACTCCGGTATTTCATTACCTATGCTCCACATGATTATCGAAGGATGATTTCTGTCGCGGATCACAATTGAACTCAAATCCTGTTTCCAGTTGTTTTTGAAATATTTTGAATAATCATCCGGAGAAACCTTGGCTTTTTCCCACATGTCGGAAAACTCATCAATCACCAGCATGCCCAGCCTGTCGCAAACATCCAAGAGGCAGGGAGAAGGTGGATTGTGGCTGCAACGAATAGCATTGAATCCGGCTTTTTTCAATAATTCTATCTTACGTTCTTCGGCACGGTCAACCGCAGCTGAACCCAGCGGTCCATAATCATGATGGAAGCAACCACCTTTCAGTTCAAGGCTTTTCCCGTTCAGAGTAAATCCGGTTGCTGCATCAAATTTGATACTGCGGATGCCAAAAGCGGTTTTCAGTTTATCCACCACTTTTTTATTGATGAAAACTGTTACCTGGGCCTGGTACAGATTTGCATTTTCGATAGACCAGAGTCCAGGATTTTCCAGAGATATACTTTGCTTCATTTCTGCAGATTGTCCTGAGGAAAGGGTTGAGTTGTTCTTTGTCATTCCAACTATTTTTCCAGAGGGATCAATGACCTGAACCTGCAACGTGACCGGGACATTTCCTTTACCGGAATTTGTTAAGGTTGTCGCGATACTGATTTCTGCAGATTTTTCAGTAGCTACAGGTGTTGTAACATATACTCCCCATATGCCGATATGGGCTGGATTTACGAGGGTTAGCCAGGTATGACGGTATATGCCCGATCCGGAATACCATCGTGAGTTCTTGCCTTCGTTTTTAACCTGTATTGCAACAGTATTGGATTGTCCGGCCTGGTTAAGATAAGGTGTGATATCATAATAAAACGAAGTATACCCGTTTGGATGATTACCAATATGCTTTCCGTTTATCCATACGTCTGAATTCATGTATACACCTTCAAATTGCAGATACGCAATTTTTCCCTTATCTGCTTTTTCGATAGTGAACCTCTTCCTGTACCAGGCAGTGCCGCCAACTGTAAAACCGGTACCCAGTCCTCCTATGGCAGTCTTTGAAAACGGACCGGTAACGCTGCCCTCTTTTTGATCAGGCAGGTCTTCGATACTCCAGTCGTGCGGCAGATCAAGTGTACGCCACTTTGAGTCATCAAAAGCAGGATCTTCGGCTCCGGGTAGACTTCCTTTCATGAATTTCCAACCGTCATCGAATGGATGCTGGCGATTTGCAACTATTTGTGCCGAGGAGGGTTGAGTACAACTTTGGAACAGGACAAATCCCATTCCAGCCAAACAGAGCGAATAGATAATTGTTTTCATTGTCATAAAGTTAGGTCTGTCAGTTTGAGTAAAACCATTTCAATCCTGAAATCACAGGTTCGCTATAAATGGTTGACTTTGTAACTAAATACGAATTTATATTTTATAAGATCTGCTATGTAGCATTTGTTTTGCTATCTAGTGAACAATATTTACATAAGAAACTATTGGGCGATAAAATGTTAACCTGCAGACTCAGTCAACGAACAAACTCGTTACATTTAATAATCAGTGTAATTAAATCGTCAGTATTTTTTAAATCTAGTTTATGATCTTTGATAAACTGTTTTATTTCTTTTGACTTTTCCGGGAAAACCTTCATAATCTGAGAGCTGCTGTTTGCCTTATAAAATGTGTTATTTCTGGCGATCCAGAAAAGCGTTGCATTTGTTACATAATAATTATTTGGGAGCTTAAATTTATAAGTATGAACTGAATTGGTGACTGATGAAAGATTTCTCACGGCTCCGGTTTCGGTTTTTCCTCCATAACCGGAAGGATCTCCTGAGTCTACAAGGTTGCATTTATTCTGAACAAAAAGAGAGACTTTACCCTTTACTAACAGTTCATAAAAAACCTTAATATGTGGAATAAAAACACGCGATTCGATATAGACCGTATCAATGGTCTGCAGACTGTCGAGGGCTAGCTTAACTCCGTCTTTTTCAAAGATCATCTCCTCGGTGATTTTATTATAATCCATCATAGCTACTTCAATCCGTCCGTCTTTCATTTTTACCGACCCTTGTACAAGTTCCGGAAATATATAATAGGTCGTATCATTCTGAGCCTGAATCTGAGTATCTGTACAATAAGCAGTCAGAAGAAGGAAAAGAATCAATAGCGGGTAATTATGAGTTTGTTTTTTCATGGGGTTATTAAATGTTATAGCAATTTACTAATATTTTCGAAAGTTAATCGAGGTAATAAAAGATCACAATAATTCCTGAAAGAATATTGTCTTCATTCGTCAATAGTATCTTTATGGGCAAAGCAGGTTTGACATATTAGCAAATTGGCTTAAACAAAGATTACCAATAAAATTATCTGTTGATATTATTTATGATTATTACACCCTTTTACATTATAAAATATTTGTATATTGTTGTATTCCCTACTTTTATTTAATAAAGGTAAGAACCTTATGCAATCAGCCCGATAAAACAGCTTTTAAATAAAAATAATTGAATATGGGAGAACAAACCCAAAAGATGGGGAATTATCGTTACAGGATCCTTGCATTGGTGTTTATGGCTACAACTATCAACTATTTCGACCGTAGTATTGTAGGTGTGATGGCCCCGACTTTGCAAAAGCTTTTTGACTGGTCAAATAAGGATTATGCTACCATTATGGTTTCTTTCAAAATTGCTTATGGGATAGGATTACTTTTTATGGGCGGGATAATCGACAGGCTTGGCACTAAAATCGGATATACAATTTCAATCGCAATATGGAGCATATTTGGAATGCTACATGCTGCAATCAGACCTGCCTTCAGTTTAATTGGGTTCATTGTAGCACGTTTCGGACTTGGAATTGGCGAGTCTGGCAATTTTCCTGCCGCAGTTAAAACAGTAGCAGAGTGGTTCCCAAAAAAAGACCGTGCTTTTGCTACAGGCATTTTTGATGCCTCAACCAGCATTGGGGCAATTCTGGCTCCTTTCGTTGTTGGGGCTGTTGTTTCAGTCCGGGGAGCTAACTGGCAAATACCATTTCTTTTTACAGGAGTACTTAGTTCACTCTGGGTATTTTTATGGATAAGAACATATAAAAAACCTGAAGTCCATCCAGCATTGTCAAAAGAGGAGTTAGCATATATTAACAGTGATTCAGAAGGAGAGACAATGGAAAAAATTCCTTGGTTCAAACTTTTACCAAAGAGGGAAACATGGGCTTTTTCTTTAACCACCATAACAGATGGCGTATGGTGGTTTTACCTTTTCTGGGGTGCAAAGTTCCTTGCAGAACAATTTGGTGTGGACATTAAAAACATCGGTATTCCATTCCTTATAATTTTTATAATGGCTGATGCAGGAAGCCTGATTGGAGGATTTGTTTCCGGTGCATTAATAAAAAAGGGCTGGTCAATAAATAAAGCCAGAAAAATAACCATGCTGATTTGTGCAATTATTATTTTACCTGTGAGTTTTGTACCAGTTATTGCAAATAAATGGATTGCTGTCTTTTTAATTGGTCTTGCAGCAGCTGGACATCAGTCATGGTCGATCAATGGCTATACTCTGGTTCCGGATGTATTCCCAAAAAAAGCAATAGCTTCTGTAATAGGAATAGGTAAAATGGTGGGAGTGACAGTCGCAATAATTGCTGATATTGCCTTAGGAGCAGTACTTGATACCGCAAATAATTCTGGTTATTTCTGGGCTTTTTTAATATCTGGAATGTCCTATCTTATTATTATTGGTTTTGTACACTTGTTAATGCCAAAAATGACTCCTTTAAATGATAATTTGAATTATATTAAAAAATAATTATTTCTTCATAGCCGTAAACGCATAAAAAATAATAAATAAACGATTATCAAAATGGATAAAAATGAATTATCACGCAGAAAATTTATTGGTAAAACAGCAGCCGGAATAGTCGGAGTAGCTGTTTCGCCAGGTAGTACATCAATAAGTGCAGCTTCATACGGTAGAATTATCGGTGCGAACGATAGGATCAATATCGGATTTCTTGGCTGTGGAAGTCGCAGCAGCGATCATCAGAGGATGGTAAAAACTTCGGAAAAGGACAAAAATATTGGCGCTGTGGCTGTCTGTGATATCTGGAAACTTAATAAGGAAAAAGCAGCGGCAAACTGCAAAAAACTCTTCGGTACTGATGTGAGGCAATTCAAATATTCAGAAGAGATGCTTAAAATGCCTGAACTTGATGCCGTAATGATAGGTACCGGAGATTTTCAACATGCAAAGATTTTGGCCGAAGTTGTCAAAGCTGGCAAAGATTGCTATTGTGAAAAACCGATGGCGATAGATATTGAAGAAGCTAAACTGGCAAGAAGTGCAGTTCTTGCATGCAAACAGGTTGTACAGTGTGGTTCACAATGGGTCAGCGATCCTGTTCAGAAAAAAGTACGGGATATTGTTCGGTCCGGGAAATTGGGTCAAATTACAAAAATAGAGCAGGTCTGGAATGATAATGGGCCCCGCTGGCATGTCCCAAATGATCCTGATGTTGCCGCAATCAGAGAAGAGGACACTGATTGGAACAGGTGGCTTTTAGGCAAACCTTATGTCCCTTTTGATCCATGGAAATATTTTGAATTCAGAATATTCCGCGATTACTCCGGAGGAATTACTTCACAATGGATGAGTCATGCTGCGGGATTGGTTCATTTTTATACCAATACTGCCATCCCAGATTCTATGGTAGCCAACGGAGGAATTTTTGGCTGGCCTGATATCAGACAGAATCCTGATACGTTTCAGGCACTCGCAACATATGACGACGCCAAGTTATTATATTCCTATACTTCAAATTATGCAAGTAAATTTGGTGACTACACATGTATCCGGGGAAAAGACGGAACTTTATTTTCACATGGAGGGGAAGGAAGCGCCCGTTGGTTTTTCATTCCAGAGCATCAGAATCTAATAGGTGGGTTTGATTTTTATGAAGGTATGAAGGAGACAATAACAAGAGGGAAAGCAGAAATAGTAACAACTGAAGAATATGGTATGAAACTTGGACCGGTTTACCTGAGCGATGACAGTAAGTATCACCTCGATAACTGGATTGATTGTATGAGGAGCAGAAGTATTGTACCAAACGGCAATATTCATACCGGGTTCTGGCATTCAATAGCTACTATTATGGCTACCCAGGCTTATCGTGAAGGTAAAAAGCTTTATTGGGATCGCGCAAAAGAAGAGATCGTTGACCATCCTGTTGCCGTTTAATATTTTCTGATCACCCCTAAAAATGATTTTTTAACTGTTAAAAAAACATGGAAATCGTAATCTCTGAAACCACACATATTCTTGGGAAAAAAGCTGCCCGAATGGGAGGAGAATTAATCCGTACAGCAATCCTTGACAGGGGAAATGCAAATATCATACTTGCGACAGGAGCATCACAATTAGAGATGCTGAAAGAGTTAGTTAAAGAGGATATTGACTGGTCTTTGGTAAGAGCCTTTCACCTCGACGAATATATTGGATTATCCGAAACGCATCCGGCATCGTTTCGCAAATATCTCAAAGAACGATTTGTGGATATTGTTTCACCCGTGGAGTTCAATTATGTTAATGGCAATACTGACCCTGATGAAGAATGTGTCCGACTGGGAAAGCTAATAAGCAAACACCCTGTTGATGTTGCCTTTGTGGGTATTGGGGAAAACAGCCATCTGGCTTTCAATGATCCCCCTGCAGATTTCAAAACCGAAGAAGCCTATCTTGTAGTAAAGCTGGATGAAGAGTGTCGCCGTCAGCAGATTGGGGAAGGCTGGTTTCTCACAGTTAATGATGTCCCTGAAAAAGCAATCAGTATGTCAATAAAGCAGATCATGAAATCGAATACAATTATCTGTAGTGTTCCTGATTTACGGAAGGCAGAGGCTGTAAGAAAAACTGTTAATGGTTCAATTTCGCCTGCAATTCCTGCATCAATATTAAGGCGCCATAAGGCTGTATGGCTTTATCTTGATAAAGATTCGTCCTCGATGTTATAATAACCTTAAAATAAGAAAATGTTGCATATTTTAATAGTTTACCTGAGTCTTATTTCTAATATTTCCCAAAGTAGTATTTCACATCAAAGCGATCAATTAATTTTTAAGACTGAGAGAACAGATAGTTTACCTCGTATCCTGGCTGAAAACCATGGCGATTTGATTGCAGGTAAGCTAAGGCTTGACGCCATATTAAAATTTGCAGAGCATAAGTTACCTGATAATCTGAAAGATTGGGAAATATACAGGATCCAGCTTAAAAATGAGATCATTAAAAAAGCAGGAGTTGTTTTTGATCATGAACTGCCATTAAATATCAAAGAGACAGGTAAAATCCAGATGACTGGTTACTCTGTAAAAAATATAGCTTTCCAAACACGTCCCGGAATTTATGCAACGGCAAATCTCTATATCCCTGACGGCAATGGTCCATTTCCTGCTGTGGTACACATGCTTGGTCATTGGACGAAGGGCAAAATTGATTCTACCGGTCCACAGGCAGTAGGGCATAGTCTGGCATCAAATGGCTATGTATGTCTTACTATTGATCCATGGGGTTCAGGCGAAAGGACCACCATACATGGCATATTTGAAGACCATGGGGATGAGAATAGTCTGGGATCATCATTAATGAATATCGGAGAAACAATGATAGGAGTTGAGATTTCTGATAATATAAGGGGAGTAGATCTGCTTTGTTCATTACCTTATGTCGACTCGAAAAATATCGGGGCAACAGGAGCCAGCGGAGGTGGAAATCAAACTATGTGGTTAGCATCACTGGATAAACGCATTAAAGCCGCGATGCTGGTAGTAAGTGCAGGAACCTTTGAATCACATATTATGGGATCCCCTTGTATTTGTGAGGTAATGGCTGATGCATTAAACTTTACCGAAGAAGCTGGCGTACTTGCCCTTGTAGCACCCAGGGCAATAAAGATGTGCAATCATAAAAAGGATGATATTCCTGCTTTCTTGCCATCTGAAATGGTACGGAGTTACAACAGCGCAAAACCGGTATTTAAGATGTACGGAGTTGAAAATACTATAACTTATCAGTTGTTCGATCTTCCTCACGGATATATGTCGGAGGACCGCGAAGCATTACTTGGATGGTTTGATCTGCACCTTAAAGGGATCGGCAAAGGCGCATCAAGAAAGGAAACTCCGTTTAAGCAACTTCCAGAGGAAAAACTAATGGTATTTCCTAAAGGACAAAGAGATGCAGATGTGGTCAGCACAGTGGAATACTGTAAAGATAAGGGGAGCACATTAAGAACTGTTTTTCTGAATTCAGTATCTATTGATAACGGGTTAAAACGAAATGAGTTAAGAGACATACTGGGAATCAGTGAAGTATCAATCTTGAAAGATGTTCACAAATATTCGAAAATGCATGGATGGGACAGGCTTGTTTTAGAAACCAGTGATAATAAGCTTATTCCATTGATGATATATGATCCCTCAGCCAATTCCAATGAGTTTGTAATTGTTGTAAATCCGGAAGGTAAAGACAATATTACACCTGATCTTCTTGATGAGATTATTAAATCAGGACAAGGAATTGCTATTGTTGACCTTTCTGGCACAGGAGAAGCCTCCTCAGCTTTTGCTGGCTCAAGTTACAGATGGGGTAAGCTTCGCACTATTTCCCGATCGGAGTTATGGTTTGGGAGAACCATTATTGGCGAATGGGTTAAGGAGCTGAATGTAATTTCTCAATTTTTGAACTCTGATTACAAAGCCCATAAAGTGACAATAGATGGGAGTAAAGAAGCTGGACTTGCCGGGTTATTCCTGGGTGCATTGGGAGACAATGTGGATAGCCTAATCCTACGTAAGGCACCAGTAAGCTATTTGTTTGATATCCGAAAGGGTATTGACTTCTTCAGCATGGGAATACATCTGCCAGGATTTCTTAAATGGGGAGATGTTTCTTTGGCTGCTGCACTTTCCTCTAAAAATGTATTGTTTATCAACCCGGTTTCTATGTCAGGAAATGCAGTAAGTAAAGAAAAGCTACCTGCAGTAGAAGCTGAATTCGAAAAGATCAGAACCTTATGCCATCAACCCGGTAAAACAGTTTTTAAATAAATATGACTATGAGGCAGTTTCATAATCTTCATGAAGGTACATAATCGAGCCAAAAACATTCAGCTCGTGCTCCCCTTTCAAACGAAGTTGTTTTTACATTCAGGGTACTAATTCAATATCTGTTTTCCCTTTTAAGGCAACAGCTTTCCCATTCCACCTAAATGTCCCTGTCAATCCTTCAGGCAGAATAATTTCTCCACTTATACCATCACTTCCAGCCCTTTTTAAATCAAAACTGATGATTCCGGATGAGTGTGGCATTTGTCCTTTAATAAAAGTAAGTTTACCCAGGGCAGGTTCAATCTCAACTGTTTTGAATCCTGGCATTCCGGGACGTATGCCGGCTACTGTCGCCAGAAAATCATAATCAGGACTTGCGCTCCAGGCATGACAGTCGGAGCGGGCAGGATCAGGATTTTCAGCGAAAGTGGTCAGTCCTTTCTGCAGCATATCATTCCACAAACCGAGTGTCTCAAGGTAATGATCGGCTAATCCTGTCTTTTTCAATGCCTGCGTAAGGTAAAACCTGAAGTACATTGTTGGTTGAATCAGATTTTTATCATTCATGAATCTTTTCACGAATTCCTTCTGTCTGTTTTCAGGAATTGTGTTTGTCAGAACAGCAAAGATCTGGGCATGCATGCTGAATTCTTTTTTTGCCGGAGTATCTGCCAGATATCCATGTGATTCATCCCAGCACTTTTCATATACAGCTTTTGCTAACTGTTTGGCAATCTCTGAATATTTATCAGCTTTTTCCGGTTGTCCATAGTATCTGAACAGCTCGGCGGCCCTTTGCGCGGCATAAGCGAATTGCATAGATAGTATTGAGGAATTACCATCCTTCATCCCTCCTGCCGGAACTCCACCTATACCGCTTTCATTATTCCAGGCCCATTCAATGGCCCAGTCGACAAAATTCCAGTACTCAACCCTGCCAAGCATACCTGTTTCCCGGTCAATGCGTTTTGTAAACCACCCAAGGACATTTTCGATACCCGGCAAAAAGCTTTTTATGAACTCAGGATCATCCCTGAGAGTCCAGTAATCGTTAACCATATCGACCCAATACAGTGAGAACGGTGGAATAATCTGAGGATTAGCCGATGGATATCTGCTTCGGGTAAGCCCCTCATAAAACTGCGATTCATTTAAGTTCATAATTGCATTACGGACCAGACGGTCATCACCTGAAACATACAGAGAGATCAGGGCCTGGATGCGGGTATCACCAACGTATTGCAGCTGCTCGTAATAGGGACAATCAAAATAGGTTTCGTTGGCGCAAAGACGGGCGGTCCTCCATCCGACATTCCATATTTGTTTCAAACCAGGCTGATCAGAATCAAATGTAGCATTTTCTTTCAGAGGGTATGCAGTAAACTCGCTGGAGAAACTATTTACCTGCAATGGTTCATCATGGGTTTCTATCTCCATCTGCAGATATCGCCAGGTTCGAAACCAGAGAGGACGGAACGTCCTCTCATCCTTACCATCAGGTAAAAAGTAATCAGAATATCCAAGGATAGACTTTCCTTCTATTTCATTCCTGTTGCCTTTTGATCCTTTCGAATCAAACAGCGATTCGGCATAGGTCAATTTTATGCTGCTTCCTTTACCTTTTGAAACAAGCACTTCGGGATATCCGGTTGTCAGATTTGCCTGGTCAAACAATACTGTTATTTTCTTGTTTGCCGGGATAGTCCAGATAGTTTTTCCTGCAAGAAAACTCTCTGGTAACTGATCACCCGAAGTTCGACGTACAGTTGCAAATTGCTGATGCACCTGGTCCATCAAAGGGATTCTTCGGGGTGTCAACTCCCAGTTGATATCGGTTCCCACTCCGCGTGGATGAGCCTTATCCAGTGTCCGTGGCATCAGCCAGGAATGATCATCATACCCGGTTGTTTCCCAGTCCCAGGGATAAAGTGCCGCATCGACTCTGTCACAGGGGCCCACTACCACAAATTGCCCGCTGGTCTCTTTCGAGCTTGCCGGAGCAGGTGAATAGGCCTGATCCTTTATGACTTTCCATGTTGTATCGGTATTTACAATTTCTTCAAAAGACGAATTTCCCTGGAGAATGAATGCTGTTTTAATTGAGAACTGGGCCCATGGTTTTAAATCACCGAAATTCCAAACCACAGAGGCAAGAACGTTTTTGCCGGGTTTCAGGAACGCCGAAATATCAATACTCTCAAAACTCCAGTGTTCAAGGTCGGAACGCGCGGGACCAAAACATACTGCCTTTCCATTAACAAACAGACGGTACCTGTTATCGGCAGAAATATGAATAATGAATTCCCGTGGCTGTTCCTTCAACTCGAAGTTTTTCCTGAAATGGAATATACCATAGTCAAGAAGTGATCCTGTCGGATGAGCTATCCATTGTGCCTTCCAGTGATTATTCAACAGCGAAGGATTAATTTTTTCAAAAGCTACCTGCTGTACATTTTGTGCGGACAGGTTTGCACTGATCATCAAAATCAGCAATAAATTGATCTTTGAGCGCATGGTGTTAAAAGTTTTATATTACCAAATATACCTGTTTAATTTCTTAAATACATGTTATCTTAGATATGTCAATAAACCGCATTTAATATTTAATATCTTATGATAAAATCATTTGGTCTTTTGCTGGTTGCAACTTCTGCATTTTTTATTTACGGATGCACTGCAAACAAACTATCGATACCAAAAGCAATTGATACAGTGTTGATAAGCGATACCATACAGTATCACACTGTTCGTATTAATAAGGAAGATGGTTCAATACTCCCATGGTATTCATCAGACATTGGAGCTTCATACGATACAGTATTGCTGCTTGTATGGAATTTCTGGGATAAAATGGCCATAGATTCAAATGGATTAAAATATTATATGAATCACCAGGTATGGAAGCCGGAGCATGATATGCGTGGACTGGGTGGGGACCAGATCAATATGGCATTATCATCATGGGCACTGCTATATGCTTATACGGGGAACATGGCAGTACTTGAAAACATGAAATATCTGGCAGATAATTATCTTGAACGATCATTATCTGATTCATCGTACACCTGGCCATGGTTGCCTTATCCTTATAATACTGATATCCATTCAGGAAAATATGATGGTGATATGCGTAACGGCAAAGGTGTTTTGCAGCCCGATAAAGCAGGTAATTTCGGGTATGAGCTGCTGAATCTGTACAAAATGACCGGTGACAAAAAATACCTCAAAGCTGCGGAAAGGATTGCAAATACACTGATGAACCATATTGTACCCGGAGACAATAATAAATCTCCGTTGCCCTTCAGGGTGAATGCGAAAACCGGAGAGACTGGTTTTCTGTTCAATAATAATATGTCGGGTAAAAAAGTTGAATTTGCTCAATACACCTCAAACTGGACCTATACAATGATGCTCTTTGAAGAGTTTAAAGCTTTTAATTCAGTAAATGCTGAAAAATATCAAAAATCTTTTACCACTATTCTTAACTGGATGAAAGCCTACCCCTTGAAAACCAACAAATGGGGTCCATTTTTCGAGGATATTCCAGGTTGGAGCGATACCCAGACCAATGCCATTAGTTTTGGCATGTTTATTTTGAAGAATCGGGAACTATTTCCTGACTGGAAAAAGGATGTAAAGGGAATTATTGAATGGACACACAAAGAGCTGGGGAATAAGGATTATGAGAAATATAAGGTTGAAGTAATGAATGAACAGACGGTTTATCGTGTCCCGGGCAATAGCCATTCATCGCGCCAGGCCTCAGTTGAACTTATGTACACCAGAATGTCGGGAGATACAACTTACAAAACAAATGCAATCCGCACCTTGAACTGGGCAACCTACACTGTAGCCAATGACGGCCGTAACCGGTACATCCGGGATGACATTTGGCTTACAGACGGATATGGTGACTATGTTCGTCATTATTTAAGAGCAATGGCAGCTATGCCGGAACTAGCCCCTTCACATAAGAACAGGTTCCTTGGTACCTCTTCTGTTATTACATTCATAGAGTATAAGCCGGACTTTATAAACTATTCAGTCTATAGTTCTGCAACAGATATTCTCAGACTAATGCAAAAACCGGTTAAAATAACCTGTGATGGAACAGAGTTAAAGGAGTCAGTTGATATCAATTCAGAAGGATTCAACTGGAAGACTTTGTCGGCAGGAGGTGTATTGCAGATAAAACACACAGGTAGAAAAATCAGTATCTTTTTCCGATAAAACCTTTCTTAATTCTGACCATAATATTAAGTGTGTTATCTTGCAGGATTAGTATTGATTATCTATTCAAGATTAGTATAAATTTTTTCTTTATTAATGAGGTTTACTTATGAAACAATTATTAATTGCAGCATTGATGGTATTTTTAGAAGGGACTATCTTACATGCACAGGAAATCCCTTGGAATGGACCTTCCGTTGATTTTTCACATGGGAAACTTAAAGTATCAGAAAACAAACGATTCCTGGTATTTGAAGACGGTACTCCATTTTATTATCTGGGTGATACCGGATGGGAACTATTTCACCGTTTGAATAA
This sequence comes from Bacteroidales bacterium, assembly GCA_017882305.1. GTDB lineage: Bacteria > Bacteroidota > Bacteroidia > Bacteroidales > VadinHA17 > LD21. Next base: position 27,777 of record JADGPU010000022.1, read on the forward strand.
AGATGAAACCGAAAAGTATCTTGAAAACCGGAGGGCAAAAGGTTTTTCTGTTATACAGGCTGTTGTACTGGCAGAACTCGATGGATTGAATACTCCCAATTCAGAGGGAAACAAACCTTTAATTGACAATGATCCGCTAAAACCAGATGAAGCCTATTTTGCCCATGTTGACTGGGTTATTAATAAAGCAAAAGAAAAAGGGATCTTTATCGGACTACTTCCCACATGGGGCGACAAAGTTGATCCCAATTCATGGGGCAAAGGTCCTAAAATATTCAATAAAGAAAATGCATATAAATATGGCCAATGGATTGGTAACAGGTATAAAGATTTTCAGAATATTATCTGGATCAACGGAGGAGATCGTGATGGCGGAGGAGAAAACACAGTTGTATGGAATGCAATAGGTGAAGGCATTAAATCAGTTGACAAGAATCACCTTATGACTTTTCATCCATGGGGCGAACGAAGTTCATCAGAATGGTTCCAGGAAAGTAAATGGCTCGATTTCAACATGTGTCAGACAGGTCACGGACAGCGCAGTTATGCAATTTATAAACGTATAATAGTTCGTGATTATAATATGAAACCTGTCAAACCATGTTTCGATGGTGAACCACGTTATGAAGATCACCCTGTCAACTGGAATCCGGATGTTCTTGGCTGGTTTGACGATGCTGATATTCGCCAGGCTATGTACTGGAATCTTTTCAGCGGTGGATTTGGTCACACTTACGGTTGTCATCCCATCTGGCAGATGCTTGCCCCGGGACGTGAACCTGTCGGACTTGCTCGTCATAACTGGTACGATGTTCTTGACCTCCCCGGTGCTTTCGACCTGATTCATGCCCGCCGGTTGATTGAATCGCGACCCTTCCTTTCGAGAGTCCCTGATCAGTCACTAATTGTACCGGCATATTTTCCTGAAACAGACTATGTTGTGGCAACCAGGGGAGATGGGTATGCTTTTGTATATTTCCCAACAGGATGGGCTGCTGAGATCAATCTTGACAAAGTTGGCGCTAAAATTCTGAATGCATATTGGTTCGATCCAAGGAAAGGAGAAGCAAAATTGATTGAGAAACTGGCAGGGACTGGAACACGCAAATTTATACCTCCTACAAGTGGTCGTGGCAATGACTGGATCCTTGTTCTTGACGATGCTTCCATGAATTTCAAAACACCCGGATTATAATTATGCAGCTTGGATTTAGTTCGTACACATATCCAGCTGGCAGTCCTGTTTAATGAACTTCCTGGTGACGTATTTTCAATGAATGTTAATAAGAGGAGTATTAAACTGTATGTGGATTAAATTGTATACTTTTATAAAAAATTTCTTTGTTATGAGAAATGTGGCGCTGGAATACAAGATAAAAGTGAATCGCGCCGGTCTGTATTAGGTCGTCTCAAGACCTCTGTTACCCAAAAATTACATAAAAGCAGTGATAACATGTGGCAGGAATCAATCTGGCCAGCTGTTGTCTTTTCAAAGTATCAATTAAAATCAATAATATGGACAAGTTAATTATTACAGGATCAAACCTGACAATTGAAGATATAGTAAATGTTGCACGCCATGGTCAGAAGGTGGAACTTCATCCCGAAGCAAGAGTGAGAATTGACCGTTGCCGGGCAATGCTTGAAAGAAAGATTGAAGCACACGAGATCATGTACGGTGTAAATACCGGTATTGGCGAATTTTCAGAGGTTGTCCTGAATGATGACCAGATAAAGGATTTCCAGAAATACCTGGTATATAACCATGCTGCCGGCATAGGCGACCCTGCGCCGATTGAATATGTCAGGGGTGCTATGCTCGGAAGAATTAATGTACATTCCCATGGCAACTCCGGGAGCAGGCTGATAATTACTGAGACACTTGTTGAAATGCTGAACAAGGGTGTTACTCCTTATGTATGCCAGAAGGGCTCAGTAGGAGCCAGCGGCGATCTGGCTCCAATGTCTCAGATAGCACTGCTTCTGCTGGGTGAAGGAGAGGCCTATTTCAAGGGCGACTTACTGGATGGCAAAGAGGCTATGGATCGAGCAGGGATTCCGATCCCGGGGCTTATGGCACGTGACGGACTGGCAACTATAAACGGCTCAAACCTTCTTACAGCCATGAGTGCCATATTCCTTTATGATGCCAACAACTGGCTCAAACAGGCTGAGATTGCAGCCTCCATGTCACTCGAAGCCCTCAAGGCAAACATGAAACCTTACACACCGTTGCTGCATGAAGTAAGAGGTTTCAAAGGAGCTGTCAGGAGTGCAAATGCAATCAATATGTGTGTTAACGGAGGTGACCTGAAAGAAGGAAGAGTTAAGAGCAAAGTGCAGGATGCATATTCGATGCGATCAACACCACAGGTCATTGGAGCAGCCCATGATGCACTTGCATATGCACGTTTGCAGGTAGAAATCGAACTTAATGGTGTGGGTGACAACCCAATCTTTTTCCCCGATCGCAACATTCAGCTTTCCGGAGCAAACTTCCAGGGTTCACCAGTATCGGTTCCAATGGACATGGCAGGAGCATGTGTCACAATGGTAAGTGTAATGTCTGAAAGAAGGATGAACAGACTGAATAACCCGGCATTGAGTGTCGGACTCCCGGCTTTTCTGACTAAAGGTGCCGGCATGTTTTCAGGCCTTATGCTCAGTCAGTATACTGCTGATATGCAAATCGTTGAACAAAGGATGCTTTCTGCCCCTGCCTCAATACAATCTATTCCGGCAGCGGCTGATCAGGAGGACTTTGTATCGATGGGAATGAATACAGCAATTAAGAATTTCCAGATACTCGATAATGCTTATGGTATTCTTGGTATTGAATTTATGGCTGCTGCACAGGCCCTTGACTTCAGGAAAGAGGAGTATAAGTTCGGTAGTGGAGTGCAGAAAGCGTGGGATGTAATCAGGAAGCATGTCAAATTCCTTGATATAGATCGACCTCTTTATCATGACCATACAACAATGCAGAAACTTGTTAAATCGTGCGAAATACTTGCTGCAGTTGAGAACGAGGTTGGAAAACTTGGCTGAGTCAGTTCCAGTATTAATAGCGATCCAACCACCTGTATTTTCTTGAACTGTCACCGAATTTCAGCGCAACTGTCAATTCATGCGTTCCATAGGTTACGGTTTGAATCTCATTAAGAGTAAAATCGATAGCATATCCAAAATACAGGGCAGTCCATTTCGAATGGTCCGGGATATATCTAAGTCTGATGTTAGCTATCAGTCCTCCGCCGGTTCTATAGGTTAATCCTGCCCATAATCTCTGATCATAGATGTAGGTAACACCAATATCAGCTTGTGGTCTAAGCTGTTCCGATATTTTAAGAAGGGCTGAAGGTTCGATTTCAGTTCTGCTTCCTGTAGTAAGTTTATAGGATCCAAACGTATAATAGTGTCTGTCCATCCTGAAATTTCTGTATGCATAATCACCTATTTTGGCAGCAGCTCCAAACAATTGTAGTGCGGAAAAACCAAAATCGAATTTGGGATTCAAGAGATAAATTCCAAAATCAACATCCGGAACAAATACTCCCATGCGCAAATTATTATTTAACCATGGTTCATTCGAGTCTTCAAAACTCAGTTCAGTTGCATTGATAATAAAGTGATATCCGGTAAAAGCCAGACCTAAAGATAGTTGAGTTGCTTTCTGAATCCACATGTGATATGAATATGTTGACTGGAAACCTGTTCTTTGAATAAGTCCGTTCTTGTCACTGAAGATATAGCCCCCTAAACCGACCTTACCATCGTTTTTTGGGGTGAAAGCTGTTTGGTTAAAAATAGTCTTTTTAATCTTATAACCTCGTTTAAGTATTCTGGTTTGCCAGCTTATGGAATAAGTCCTGGGTGCACCTGAGTAGCCAACCCATTGTTCCCGTGCTGTTATATTAAAGCTGGTATATCCGTCACTGCCTGCATGTGCAGGATCGATTAAAAATTTGTTATAAAGATACTGGTCATATATAGGTAGCTGCTGGGCAGATGATATCTGCTGCAATGCAACAAAAAGCAAAATATGAACCATTCTTTTCACAACTGTTATAATGTCTTTTTTCATCTTACAATTGTTACAAATCCAACAATTGGTTTTGATCCATTTTGTAAATTAATGACATAATGATACGAGTCAATAGGTAAATTAATGCCATTACTTTTTCCATCCCATGGATGAGGGTACCCCGATTCTGATTTCCAAACTGTTTGACCCCATCTGTTATAAATTGTTATTTGTGCTTCAGGATACAGACCGATGTTGCCAATATTCCAGACATCATTAATAAGATCTCTGTTGGGTGAGAAAGCTTCAGGAATTGTCAGGTTAAGTTGTTTGGGTTCGGTCAGCACAACATTTGCTGATGCAGTAGAAGGGCATCCATCTACTATGATCGAAAGGTTATTGTATGTTCCTGGAGGAGCTGTTACAGTTGCTACTCCACCAGCAACAGTTACATTAGTGAAACTGCCTGAACTATATGAGATTGTATAGGTTCCATCGGGAACATTTGTAAAGCTAAAGTCTATTTTGCCATCATCGTTACAGGTAACAGCGCTGATGCCGGAAGCAGTAATGATCGGTTGTGGATTGACAAACACCTGCCCTGATATCACCGGCCCCAGACATCCATTTGCAGAACGTTCCTGCACTTCGAGTAAAAAAGTTTTTGAAGTGCTCCAGGTGTGAACAAATTCATTGGTGGTAAACCCAGCCTGAACTACTCCATCAATCCACCATGTATAAGTTGAACCCGGATTAGAATTAACATTATAATGCTTGAACTGCCCTATACATACATTATCCGGCATAGTTACCTGCCCGGCAACCCTGAAGGCGCTGAACAGGACTATGCCGAATAATAATATATATGGATACTTTTTAAGCATCTGTTTTCATTCTGATCATCTAATTATGAAAGATGGAAGATGTGACAGGGAGCGGCGTTACAGTGACATTCTGTACTGTTGGACCAGTTGAGGTACATCCGTTAGCATTATGGTAAGTAACACTTACTGAGTAAGGTCCGGAACCATTCCAGGTAACAGTCACAGTATTATCTGTGGAAGCTCCTCCTGATGTAACAAGTCCTCCCCTTGCTATCCATGTATAGTTGGTCATGCCAGGCTCAGTTGTATAAATAACACCTGCGGTTCCGAAACAGACTGGATTAACAGCCGGTGTGATAGTTGGTACCAGCAATGGATAAACTGTTACCACAACAGTTATAGGAGTTCCCGTAGTGGTATTAACAGCAGGAGTGATTGTGTATGTAACAGTTGCTATAGCAGTTGTCGTGTTAGTCAGCGTTTGAGCAATCGTTGCCCCGGATCCGTCAGAGAATCCTGATGCTGTTCCGCTCGTCAAAGCAGCTGTCCAGGAGAATCTTGCAGCTCCGATGTTGCTTGATAATGAAATATTTGTTGCAACACCACTGCAGATAGCTTCAGAAGAAGGTGTTGCTATTACATCAGGTCTTTCAGTTACGGTAATTACAACCTCCCGAGGAAGTCCATTGCACCCTTCAGCATTTGTTTCAACTACTGATAAAGTATAAACTCCTGCGTTATTCCAATCTACTGTAATATTGTTTCCGTTACCGTTTATTCTCCATTCAGTCCCGGAAGTGCCGGGTGTTATAGTCCAGGTATATGTAGAACCGGGGGTAGCTGTGACTAAATATGGTTCATTCCCTAAGCCAACCGTTTGTGTCGGGCTTGGATCACTCTGAGCCCATGCTCCACATTCACATGCGAGAAGTAGAATCAGGAGCGTCCATTTAAGCATTAATAATTTTGGTTTCATAGAAAAAAGATTTTTAGATTTTTTCATTTTTTCTGTTTCAACTTTTTTTCCGAGCTGTTCAGGTCGTATCAAACTTTGTGATAATTGCTCAGTATCTTCATTGTTGAACATATGCCCATTGCTCTGGTTAAGCAATCCGGGCTTTCTTTTTAGTTGTTTCTGTGTGTACATTGTCTTTATGTTTATCTGGTTAATTTTTAGTTTTATATCTATCGATGATAAATTGCAGAAGTAGTTGGTAAGGGGTTAACCGTTATCAATACCGATCCACTATAGACAGTACCGCAATGGGAGGTACCTCCATCAGTTGCGATAATTCTGTAATAGATCGTTGCTGTAAGGGCCGGAGGCGAATATGAAAGGATATTTGCACCTGGAATATTAGTCCATGAGGACCCATCATGGCTGCTCTGCCATTGATAAGTATAGTTTGGACCCGAACCGCCGGAAGCAGGTGTTGCTGTGAGTGTGGAGGGTACATTTCCATAACAAATCTGCTGGCTGTTGAATGCAACAGGTGGCAAAAGTGGCTCCCTGACGACAAGATTCCTTTCCCTTGTGAAACTTGTTTCAATACAAGTTGGATCACTTGGAGGTTGGTTGAGAGTAGTAAAAGTAACAGATACCCGATATGAACCGCTTTGAGCAGTTGTTGCATTTGAAATAGTCAGTTGAGATGTAGTTGTGCCTGAATACGTTCCACCGTCTGATAAAAAAGTCCAGCCTGAACCGTTGTTCCATGACCACTGGTATCCGTTATTGGTTACATTCCCGATTGTAAATACCTTATAAGTTATACTACCTCCATTGCAGATGGTCGAATTTACAACTACAGGTGTAAGAGATGTAATAGAGTTTACGCTTAATAAGGCCATATCAGAAGTTATTGTCCCGGATTCATCTGTAATCAATACCCGGTATTCAGTACCATTTACATTCAGACTGTTCACTCCTATATTATCAATTGACAGCAAAGCACTGGTTGCACCGCTTATATCTGAAAAATTACCGCCAGGTGGTTTTTGTTGCCACTGGTAGTAAACAGTTCCCGCAGATCCGTTTACAGCTACCGAAAATTCCACATGGTTTCCATAGCAGTCTGTCTGGGATAGAGGTTGACTTGTAATTGTCAGCGCTGCAGCAAGTTGTGTGATAGTCTCTGGCAAAGTGATTGTTGTCTGCCCCCGCATAGCAGCCCCCAAAATCCAGAACCCAAGCAACAACTTCCGTATATTAACTTTCCTTCTCAGGCGCCGGACAGCTTGTAAAACGCTATCAACGATATTTCCTGTGACTTCTGTCAAATGCTAAATTTGCTTTCAGTATAATACCAAATAACCACCTCCTGCATTAACTTTATAAATTAAAGCAGGACATAGTGTTAACTGAGATTACTGTCAGGTTTTCTCTGCAAAAAGAATACTTCGATTTTTTTTTAAAGTTTTCTACAATCTAGCCCAATGCATCTAAATAGTTATTCCGGGATCTAAGATAGTGATTTTTTAAATAACTGAAAATTATTTTTGAACACTGCCAAAAATCCTTCCATACGAGTTTGACTCTTTATGCAAATTGTTTCAGACTAACATGTATTTAGTACTAGTCGCCATAAGTTTTAAAACGTGGCTTTACCCCAAAAGAAGAAGATATTTCTATCTAAACTGATTGTTGAGAAAGTACAATCTTATGAGGAATAATGTGATTTTAATGTGTAACTACGACTTACTTTGTTGAATAATTGAACGAATAATATAAGTTTTAATCGTTTCGCGTTTAGTTTCTTTTTAAATTTTACTGCAGGAGAATTAAAATAATCACTTATGCTATATAATTTATCCAATCCCATTTCTGTAAGTATTTCATAACTTTTGTAACGAAGAAAAGGTGCTAAATTTTGCCCTCTGTATGATTCCAGAGTATACATAAACCATAAGTAAGCTTCATTGCTCTCAAGATGCATAACAGTGGATTTATAGCTTAATTTCTTAAAATTTATCCACATAAAGGCAGCAATTTCACCATTGTGTTTTATTCCAATACACTTTTCACCGTCCTTTAACATTGAAAGTAATTTCTCCTCAGTAAAGCCGGCATAATTAATGGCACCGATTATCTTCATATCCTCAGGTTTGAGCATTTCACATGAATAATCCGGATAGATCCCTTTTATCTCAGGAATTTTGGTGACATTAATTCCCTCCTGAAACAAATAATATGGAGTAAACTCAATTTTAATCCTGCTTAACAGGTAACTGATGGATTGAAAAGTCATCCCGTAGCGAACTTTAGTCAGAATTTTTTTAAATAATGAAACCTTATTTTTCTTTTGTGCTGCAGAGTTCATGTTTTTTCATGTTTTAATAATAGCACGGCCATATTTACCACTGCCATTCTCGAGATTCATTTTTTGCCTGAATTCTTCCGATGTCATTATTTTTCTTCCGTTTGCATCTGCAAGAATATGAATTCTTTTGATAAGATCGATATTACTGGCTAGTTTTGTTCTTGAGGATGTATACCAGATGTTGTCCTCGAGTCCGACTCTAACTCCCCCACCTATTGCAATAGCAACTGAGTTCATCATCAATTGTTGGTCACCAATGCCTGCAAGACTCCAGAGGGAATTTTCCGGTAAATCGCGAATCATAATTCCGGCGTGTAATAAATCAGCCTGGGCGCAGGCAATATTTCCCAATAAAAGATTAAAATAAAACGGAGGAATTAGCAATCCTTTTTTTATAAGATATTTTGCATAATTAATCATACCTGCATCAAATGCTTCCAACTCAGGAACTATTCCAAGATTCTTCATTTTATTTGCCAGATTCAGAATCATTTCAGGTGAATTAATGCTTGCAATTTGATTGAAATTCAATGAACTGAGAGTCAGACTTCCCATATCAGGTTTTAAAAAGCCTTCCAATTCCAGAGCCTCGGAACGTTCCTCAAATTTATTGAATGCTCTTCCGCTAAGTGAAACACATATAACTAAAGAAGGAGCAAATTTCCTTATTCCTTCAATAATTGATGCATAAACATCTTTCTTATAAGTTGGATTTCCAGTTTGCACATCTCTGGCATGGAGATGTACTTTTGTTATTCCAAGTTCCCATGCAGAATGAATATCTTCAATTATTTCAGAAATACTTATGGGTATATAGGGGGTTAGACTCTTGGTGGGAATCAGTCCTGTAGGCGTAAAATCGATTATTAAATTTTCTTCCATTTATTTGTGAATTTATATGACATAAGTAAAGATAATATTTAATTTGGATGGTGAGAAACCTATTTATAGAACTTGAACTTTGTCCGGTGTAGCTTAAAGAAGCGAAGAATTCCGTAAGAACAAAAGGATCAATAAGTCGCTCCACAAATGCCACCATGAAACTTACTACCCCTGAATCTTATCCAATACTTAATAATCAATAAATAATTATTATTTTTGTTTAAAGTGATGGAGTTCACCTTTAACCGCTTCCAGACAATCACAAACGAACACTTTCATAAAAATTGAAAAGATATTCTTCATTTCCGCAGAGGTATGATAATGAATATGACACTGATATATCAAAATTGATTAAAATAACCAACAAGATAAATTATTAATCATTTTAAATTAATCACAATGGAAATTATTGACGTACAAGCATTAGAAATTCTCGACTCCCGTGGAAACCCTACGGTAGAAGTCAGTTTAACCCTCGAAGACGGAACAGAAGCAAGAGCAGCAGTCCCAAGCGGTGCTTCAACAGGTGAACGTGAAGCATGTGAATTACGAGATGGTGACAAGAAACGTTACCTTGGAAGAGGTGTTTTAAAAGCCGTCGAAAACGTTAACGAGATTATTGCAAAAGAGATTATTGGTAAATGCTACGTCAGCCAGCGTGAACTGGATTATTCAATGATTAATCTGGATGGTACGCCAAATAAATCAAAACTTGGTGCTAATGCAATACTTGGTGTTTCAATGGCATATGCCCGTGCAGAAGCCCTGAGCGCTGATATCCCTCTTTATCAGTACTTAGGTGGAAGTAACGCACATTTATTGCCTGTTCCATGTCTGAATATCATCAATGGTGGTAAGCATGCAGACAATAATGTTGATTTTCAGGAATTCATGATTGCTCCGCATGGTGCAAAAACGTTTACAGAGGCTATCCGCATGGGTATTGAAGTTTTTCATTCACTTAAATCCGTGTTAAAAGGGAAAGGTTATAGTACAGGTGTTGGTGACGAAGGTGGATTTGCTCCAGACCTGAAATCAAACGATGAAGCTGTTGAAGTAATTCTTGAAGCAATTGGGAAAGCAGGATATAAAGCAGGTGATGAAGTAAGCATTTGCCTTGACCCGGCAGCCAGTGAACTGTGGGAAGACGGAAAATACAAATTATTTAAAAGCACTGGAAAATTCCTGACAAGTGATGAAATGGTAAAACTTTGGGAAAGCTGGGTAAATCAATATCCCATTGTTTTGATTGAAGATGGTATGGCAGAAAATGATTGGACAGGTTGGCATAACATGACAAAAACTCTTGGCAAGAAAATAGAAATTGTTGGTGATGATTTATTCTGCACAAATAAAGCAATCCTAACCGAAGGTATACAAAAGGGTGTTGCAAACGCAGTACTGATTAAATTGAACCAGATTGGCACTGTAACTGAGACACTTGAGACAATTGAACTTGCATATAAGAATTCCTATAACTGTTTTGTTTCACATCGCAGTGGTGAAACTGTTGACAGTTTTATTGCTGATTTAACTGTTGCAGTTAATGCAGGGCATCTGAAAACGGGCAGTGGATGCAGAGGTGAACGTGTTGAAAAATTCAACCAGCTTATGAGAATCGAACATGCGTTAGGAAGTGCTTCCAAGTTTGCAGGCAAGAAGGCATTTAAAAATGCCTTATGAAAGTAGACCACATCCATCGCCATAAAATAGACTAACCCATTAATTAATGATAAAAAACGAGCATTGATAAGGTATAATAATAATTAATTATTTGTAAATTAATATATTATAAATATTGAAATGCCCCAAAATATTAAATCTTGGGGCATTCTATTATTATTAAGAACTACTATTTTACCCGTGTATAGGTATCAGTTTTAACTGGTTTGTTATTTACTATCGAAGTAATTATGTACATATCAGGTGATTTAAATTCTGCCTCACCCTTTAAGGATGCCATTTCAGGATTGGAAATATCAGTATACAGTATAGCTTCACCTTTATAATTTGATGTAAACCATTGTGCATAAATTCTCATATCCATTTTCTTGGTTAGTTCTAAACCAATGTATTTATCGACTCTTTTGTCATACCCCCAAAGGCGCTTCGCTTCCATAACTACTTTCCCTCTGGGAACAACTTTTAAAGAACATTCAAGTCCGGTTCCATAAGATTTTACATCCCAAAAACGAGTGGTGTCTTTAGCAATATCACACTTCCAATAGCCTATAAACTGTTTCATCAACTCAACCTGGTCAAGTTTTGTTTGTGCTGGTTGTGCCTGTATTCCATTTGTACAGGATAACAGGAACACAACAATCACTGATGTTAAACAAAATGTTCTCATTTGATTGATTTTTGGTTAATAGATAAAACTTAGATTACTGTAAGTTAATAATATGATAAAAGTTACAAAAAGAAAGTACACAAGTCAAATAAATCTTAAAACATTGAAATGCCAGTATTGAAAAATAGATATTTACAACATTTTGGGATGTTGCATGAGATTGATTATTTATCTGGAACTTTTGTCTTTTGACAATCTTTGTCCATCCTAGAATTAGCGAAGATGAATTGTTTTTGTATTAACAAAGAAAAACCCACCTTGGCTCTCTGGCGAGAGCTTCGGCGGGCGAATGTGGATGCAATCACCTGGTTATCAACAAATATGATTGATTTGCAGACTAATGATAAGTTTTTCTTCAAACAATAACTAGCAATTTGAGTTAATTAACTAAAAAGATTTATCTTTAAAATTTCCGATATTTTTTGAACTATTTTATTGTTAATACTATAAAAGTAGTGTGTGATTTTT
>JADGPU010000072.1 GCA_017882305.1 Bacteroidales bacterium
TGGTTATTAGTAATTTTTAAAATGAGTAATTTCGCTTCTTCTTTTTATTCTGAATTTTGCCACATCGATTTGAGATTCCTCATTTCGCTCCGCTATATTCGGAATGACAGTTTTAGAGTGTGTTAAAGGGAGGCAGGTAAAGGCGATTCGCCCTTACGAATCGCCTTTACCTGCCTCATCCCTTCAAATCCTCCATGTCATTTACGAGCGTTAGTGAGGAATCTCCACATTGATATATGTTTAGACTCAAAAGAATAAGACGTTCAGGAAGAAAGCCAATGGAAATATATAAAAACTTTTATAATAAGACTTTGAAGATCATATTATCACTAGCATTTTTTTTGCTGTTCTTCTTTGCACTTTCAGGGAAGGATGGCTATAAGCGAAATCCTTTTGCTGACATAATTCATTATGATTTTTCAATTTCAATAAGTGATACAAATAATATCATTTACGGACATACTGCGATAACTGTAAATTTTACCGGATCTGTCGACACTCTTGAGTTTGACCTGAAAAATAAAGGAACAGATGATAAAGGAATGACGGTGCAAAACGTAGTTTTTGATAAAGGATCACTTACATGGGTTCATTCCGGCAATAGAATTATTATCACTTTGAACGAATCAGTAAAAGCAGGATCCGATGGGATTTTCATTATTGATTACTCAGGGATACCTGCCGATGGATTAATAATATCAAATAATAAGTTTGGGGAGCGTACTTTTTTTGCAGATAACTGGCCGGACAGAGCACGAAATTGGCTTCCATGCATAGATCACCCTTATGACAAAGCAACTGTAGATTTTATTATTACTTCTCCCGATCATTATGAAGTTGTCGGAAGCGGATATCTCGTTGAGGAAAGCTGCATGCCCAGACATACAAAACTTACGCACTGGAAAGAAGATGTACCTCTTGCTACTAAAGTCATGGCAATCGGGGTTGCTCCTTTTGCCACCAGGTTAGAGGGTAATGTTAACGACACGCCTGTCTGGAGCTGGGTCTTCTCTGAAAACAGGAAGGAGGGATTTTATGACTATTCAGTCGCATTAAAGCCTCTTGCCTTTTATAGCCAGCTTATAGGACCTTACCCTTACGAAAAACTTGCAAATGTTCAATCTAAAACAATCTTTGGCGGGCTGGAGAACGCGGGTTGTATATTTTATTCCGAGAATTCTGTTACCGGACAAGGTAAGGCAGAGAACCTTATGGCCCATGAAATTGCACATCAGTGGTTTGGGAATTCTGTCACTGAAAATGACTGGCATCACATCTGGCTGAGTGAAGGATTTGCAACATTTCTCACTGCTGTATACCAGGAGAAAACTTACGGAAAAGGAAAACTGGATGAAATAATGAAACTGGCCCGGGACAGAGTTCTCCGATTTAATTTGAGATTGTCAAAACCAGTGGTAGATACGACAGTCACAGATCTTATGAAACTATTGAATGCCAACTCATACGAAAAAGGAGCGTGGGTTCTTCATATGTTAAGACGCAAATTGGGAGATGAACTGTTCTGGGAAGGGATGAGGTTATATTATGAAGAATATAGAAACAAAAATGCTCTTACAAGTGATTTTCAGAAGGTTATGGAGAAAGTCAGTAATGAAAATCTTGAGAAGTTTTTCCGAGAGTGGCTTTTTGTCTCCGGTCAGCCGGAATTAAAGATTACAGCCGGCCCGGGAAAAAGAAAAGGATACACAGATCTGATAATTGAGCAGACACAGGATTACCTTTTTAATTTTGATATTGAACTTCAGATAAAAGATTTAAACGGATCGGATATCATCAAAATACCTGTATCAGACAGAATTACAAGAAAGACTCTCAAAACAGAGAAGATTTTGGAGATTATACCAGATCCGAATATTAATCTATTGTTCACGATTGTTCCGGATAAGAGCAAAACAAAAGGCAGGTTTATAGTCCCAGAAACTGAATAGCGAGGCCGGAAAAGAAAATCAATGCCCCGGCAATAAGATGGCTGTATTTCTCAATAGGTTTAAGGTTTATCTTATTCAATCCCAGATTAAAAGCCAGAACTATCGACATCATTGTACTGATTGTGGTAATAGAAAAGAGGATCGCTACAATAACCGCCCCATGAAAATTATTTTTGGAAGCTGGATACATTACCAAAGGAATCAGTGGTTCGCAGGGTCCAAAAACAAAAATAAGAAAAAGTATCCATGGTGTAGTTTTAAATGCTTCTTCCTGATGAATATGAGAGTGTTCACTATGATGATCATGCTCGTGAAAATGTTTCTCACCGTTGAAATGAAAATGAGAATGACTGTGTTTCCTTTTCTTAATCAGACTTCTGACGCTTATGATCATATAAACCAGTCCGAAGGCAATAAATAACCAGGCTGCCACATTTCCACGGAACGATTCAACAGATACAAGTTTGGTTACAGAAATCCCAACAGCAATACCGATGAGTCCCAGAATAACAGAACTGAGAACATGTCCGACACCACAAAAAAAAGTGATAATCATCGTCTTTCTGGGTGACCATTTCTTTGCCTGGCTGAGTACAATAAATGGCAGATAATGATCAGGTCCAAGAATGGTATGGACGAAACCTATTGAGATTGCAGTAATCGAAAGAAGTGCAATGGAATTATTCATCTTTTAAGCTTATACGGTCATTATAGTATAAATAGTAATGCAATTATATTTATAAAAACTGACATAATTAAGTCGAATGACATTAAAAAGATTTAAAAACACAAATTCATCAACCGCAAAGGTCGCAAAGTTCTTCGGTAGATGGATCTGATTTTGCGTTCTTTGTGCCTACTTTGCATACTCTGCGGTTAGTTTTTTTGATTTGTTAATTATTCAACACCCACGAATTTCCTTTAAAAAGATACTCCTTAATATTTATGTTTTGTTCATTAAGAAGTTCCCTCGAATCGCTTATGAATTTTTCCATGCGGAGGAAAGCATCAGGCTTGTCGAAAAAACCAGGATTATTTTCAAACTCCGAGCAGGGAAGGATAAAGAATTTTTTTCTATATTTCTCAATAGGAGTATAAACCCATGTAAGGTAATATCCTGCATTTGAAATAGTATATTTATCGCCTATTCTTGTAAGCTCAATTCTTACCATTGACCCTCCGTCGGTTTTCGGCTTTCTCTGGTTCGATACAAAATTTCCAAGTGAGTAAACTACCACATCATCATTTCCTGTACCGGCATTTCTTACCCGGACCATTTTTTGCAAAACATGCGGATGAGACCCTATTACCAAATCAACACCTATAGATTGAAAATATTCTGCAAGATCAGTCTGGCTTTTTGAAGGGATAGTATCATATTCTGTTCCCCAGTGCAGAAAAAGGATGATGATATCTGCATTTTTATCCTTAGCCTTTTTTACATCTTTGGTAATCAATTCTTTATCAAGCATATTGACAATTACAGGTTCGGGTACTATTATTCCGTTGGTACTGAATGTATAATTTAACAGGGCAATGGATGTTCCGTTTCTGTAAATCATTAAGGGGCTGAGACTATCACGGCATGATGAATTCAGAAATGTACCGGTGTGCGGAATTCCGATACTGTCGAGTTTATTGATAGTACTTACTATTCCCTTCTTTCCCCTGTCGGCCGCATGATTATTTGCTGTGACAAGGTAATCAATACCGGCATTTTTGCAGGCTGTTGCAAGATCAGGTGGTGAACTGAATTGTGGATACCCCGTGTACGGAGGACCGGCAATTGTAACCTCAAAATTAGCTATTGCAATATCTGCATCAACAATGACTGGCTTTATGTATTTGAACACATCATCATAATTATACATATGTGTCTCCCTGTTTTCTGCTGACCATATCTGCTCATCGTGACCCATAATATCGCCTATAAAAAGGAGTGAAATTTTGTCTCCTGATGTTTGCTGACTCTGACCATTCGCCGAAAGAAAGACAAAAATCAAAAGGGATAGAAGCAGCACAGGTCTGAGATTAAAAGATATTCGATTCATATGTCCTATCTTATCAGGTTGTAGATTATCAGGTTATAGCTTCAAAGTTTACGTTGGTAAGTTCAAAGATACTTTAAATGGAGACGGGTTTAATTACATGTCAAATATAACTTATCTTTCTTATGTTTTGGGACTATGACCAACTGAGATTAGTTTGTTCATGATTAGTAATCATTTTGTACATTTAAGAATAAATATATTATTGGAATCCGCATTTCTACGATTAATAAATCGGGAGGATTTGACTTAGAAAAAGAAAATGCCTAAGATTAGTAAAAAACTAAGGATCGGTAGAACAAGAAAGATAATTGTGATTTCATGGCCTTTTTTTCTTGCCTTGCTTGTTTTTCTAAGCATTCAATTTGCTATCAGAAACGCTAAAATGGTCGAACATTATTATTCAATAGGAATCTATCCCTTTATTGCAAAGTTCTTCTCCTCTTTTAGCAACCTCATTTCGTTTTCATTATGGGATGTCTTTTGGGTATTGATTATATTGATGATATTTATTGGATTAGTTCTGGTTTTATTCAAAAAATTGAAATTTGGCTGGTATATTTTGCGAACCATTCAGCTGCTGGCAGTGCTTTACTCATTTTTTTACATTGTATGGGGCTACAACTATTTCAGACCAAAAATTGAAAAGCGGATTGGCTGGGAGAGCCCAAAGGCTGATGAGATGATTTTTCGACCGATCCTCGATTCAATAATTTTGCAAACAAACTATAACTATATATTCATTTCATACTCTGATTACTCAAAGATTGATTCTCTTATTGAGGAGTCTTATCGCACAAACAGTCCGGAATTAGGGATCAATTATCCAAATGGTACACGTCGACCGAAGACAATGATATTCAGTTCCTTTTTCGCAAAATTAGGAGTAAATGGCTATTTCGGACCATTTTTCAACGAGATTCATGTAGACTCCTATTTGCTTCCAACGGATTATCCTTTTGTGCTTGCCCATGAGAAAGCGCACCAGTTTGGAATTACCAGTGAAGCCGAGGCCAATTTTGTAGCATTTGTAATTTGTGTAAAATCAGGAGATCTAAGGCTGAAATATTCAGGATATCAATCTTTGCTTCTCTATTTTCTCAAGGATGCATCCCATATGAAAGACTATAAGGAATATTTAAATAAAATCGATAAGAATGTAATTCAGGATTTGCGATTCCGACAGAAATATTACCTGGGTTTGGAAAACAAAAATCTTTCGAAGATGCAAACTGCTGTGAACAATGCTTACCTGAAAGCTAACAAGATTGAAAAAGGGGTTAAGAATTACGATCAGGTTGTTTCTTTGGTGATAAGTTGGTACCATAATTCGAATAATTATTAACTTTGGCCGTTTTTGTTTAAATTTTTAACGGTAAAAACAATAAAAGTAAGAAGCTTGGAAAGGACAGGGAAGCATCTGGATATTAAGAAACTTTCGTTAGCAGGACTTGTAATCACGCTTGGTGTTGTCTATGGTGATATTGGAACCAGCCCTCTTTATACAATGAGAGCGATTGTTCTGGCCGGGAAAGATAATATTAATGCACTTCTTATATACGGATCCTTATCATGTGTTTTCTGGACGCTCACACTTCAGACTACCATTAAATATATACTGATAACTCTGAGCGCAGATAATAACGGTGAAGGGGGAATATTTGCGCTTTTTGCTCTTATAAAGAAAAAATCGAACTGGGCTGCGATTCTTACAATGGTTGGTGGTGCTGCCTTGCTCGCAGACGGAGTTATAACTCCTTCGATCACAGTTACATCGGCAATTGAAGGATTAAAGCTTTACAATACCAATATTCCGGTTATTCCAATTGTCCTGATCATTTTCGGGGCACTATTCTTTATTCAGCAATTCGGTACCAATTTTGTTGGAGGCTCTTATGGACCTATAATGGTTGTCTGGTTTTCAATGTTAGGGATTTTTGGATTTTCTCAACTGACACTTCATCCCGACATTCTAAGAGCCATTAATCCAATATTTGCAGTCAGGTTTCTGAGTGAGTATCCTGGAGGTTTCATCCTGCTTGGTGCTGTTTTTCTTTGTACAACAGGAGCGGAGGCGCTCTATTCAGATCTTGGCCACTGCGGAAGGACCAACATAAGAATATCGTGGATATTCGTGAAGGTCACCCTTTTACTTAATTATTTTGGTCAGGGAGCATGGTTAATGCTGAATGATACTTCTGGCTCTAATATCAATCCATTTTTCTCAATGATGCCCAAGTGGTTCCTTCTTCCAGGAATTTTTATATCAACTGCTGCTGCCATAATAGCCAGCCAGGCGTTAATTAGTGGGTCTTATACTCTTCTCAGTGAGGCTGTTTCACTTAATTTCTGGCCGAAGATCAGAATATTGCATCCTACATTTATCCGTGGTCAGGTCTATTTGCCATTTGTAAACTGGTTCCTTTGGATCACATGTAGTCTCGTTGTATTCTTTTTTAAAGAATCTGCAAACATGGAAGCTGCTTATGGACTGGCCATTACCCTAACAATGATAATGACCACTTTTTTGCTGTCATATTATTCTTATCAAAGAGGATGGAACCAAAAACTGGTTATATTAATGCTAACCGTATATCTTACCATTGAAGGAAGTTTTTTAATTGCTAACCTGCACAAATTCAAATACGGAGGATGGTTCACGCTGTTGCTGGCATCACTCTATTTCACTATTATGTTCGGATGGTATTTCGGAAGAAAATTGAAAAACCGGTATGTAACTTTTACGGACCTCTACAAATATATCGACCTGTTTAAAGACTTATCCAAAGATAAATCAGTTCCTAAAAGTGCAACCAACCTGGTATATATTATAAAAGCCAACAGGCTGGATCAGGTTGAGTCAAAAGTGATTTATTCAATATTCCAGAAGCAACCCAAACGGGCAGATACATACTGGTTCCTTCATGTCGACAGGACAGATGAACCGGACAGGATTGATTACCAGGTTAACCAGATTATCCCGGGGGTCTTGATAAGAGTGGATTTTAATATTGGATTTAAGGTTGAACCAAAAATCAATCTCTATTTCAAGGAGGTACTGGAAGATATGCTTGCAGCAGGAGAAATAAAGCTGGACAGTACTTTTGACTCACTAAAAAAACACTCAATGCCTGCCGACTTTAAGTATATTCTCATTGACAGGATAATGCCAAACGATTATAAACTTTCAGGCATAGAAAATGTAACCCTGGCGCTTCATAGTCTGTCGAGGTTGCTTTGTATTTCCGATGTACGAGCTTTGCAGCTTGATTCAGCAAACACTATCGAGGAACAGGTACCTATTACTATTGATCAACCTGTTAAAACAAGAATCAGACGGTTAAAATGAATTCTATCAATAGCTTCTGATCAATGAATGCAATGCCATTTGTTATAGGAACCATTGTTGTTTTTGTTATAGCTTACAGACTTTATTTCAGTTTTGTAGCTGCAAAGGTTGCTGTAAGAAATGATTTAAGTAAGACTCCGGCTCACCGGCTATATGATGGGCAGAATTACTATCCAATGAACAAATGGGTATTATTCGGACATCATTTTGCTGCTATAGCGGGTGCCGGACCGCTGGTTGGGCCGGTACTGGCTGCTCAGTTTGGTTTCATGCCCGGGTTTTTATGGATGCTTATCGGCGCTGTGATGGCAGGATCCGTTCATGATTATATAATACTGACTGCTTCAGTTCAGCATGATGGGAAATCTCTTGCTGCGATTGCAAAAGAAGAGATTAACAAAACAAGCGGCATTACAACATCGTTTGCTATAATCCTGATAATTGTAGTTGCACTTGCAGGGCTAGGACTTGTTGTTATCAACGCTCTTGCAGAAAGCTCATGGGGAACTTTCACTATAGCCTCTACTATCCCTATTGCTCTGATAATGGGGATCTGGATGTTCAGGGTACGGAAGGGCAAAACACTTGAAGCGACATTTTTTGGAGTGGGAATGCTTGTTCTGACAGTCGTCATTGGCAGATATATACCTGATTCTCAGTTTGCATCGATGTTTACTTTCGATCATAAAACCCTTACAATCCTTTTAGCGGCTTATGGATTTTTTGCATCAGTACTTCCAGTCTGGCTTTTGCTTTCCCCCCGCGATTACCTAAGTTCAATAATGAAAATATCTGTAATAGGATTACTTGCTATTGGATTAATAATTGTAGCTCCTGAAATTAAAATGCCGGCATTTACTGAGTTTGGAAAGGGAGGAGGTCCAATCATCCCTGGGAGATTATTCCCATACCTTTTTATAACGATTGCCTGTGGTGCCATTTCCGGGTTTCACTCCCTGGTGAGTTCAGGCACTACTCCCAAGATGATTATGAAGGAATCTGATATAAAGTCAATTGCAGTAGGTTCTATGCTTACTGAAGGAGTAGTAAGTATTATGGCTTTGATTGCAGCGACCAGTCTTCTCCCGCTCGATTATTTTCAGATAAATGTTCCGGTTGAAAAGTTGCAAGCAATTCTTCCAAAGCTTCATGCTATGGGATTTACTGAATCAAATCTAAGTCAGCTTTCGGCGAGTGTCGGCGAAAAGATAGCAGGACGAACCGGGGGGGCAGTATCATTAGGTGTTGGTATGGCATATATATTCTCGTCATTACCAGGTATGAAAAATCTTATGTCGTACTGGTATCATTTTGCAATAATGTTCGAAGCGTTATTTATCCTTACAACGATAGATGCAGGTACCCGTATCGGAAGATTTTTATTGCAGGAGGCTCTTGGTAAAGTTTATAAGCCTTTTCAGAAAACAAACTGGCTCCCGGGGAATCTTTTAACCAGCGGATTAATTGTTTTTGCCTGGGCCTATTTTATTTATACAGGAACTGTGTCGACAATCTGGCCCATGTTCGGCACTGCCAATCAGTTACTTGCGACGATTGCTCTGGCAATCGGGACATCTTTTATTATAAACAGGGGAAGGAAAAAATATGCCTGGGTTACCATTTTACCAATGGTTTTTGTAGGAGTCACGACCATGACAGCTGCATATTTAAATATCAGGAACATTTATATTCCTCAGGTTAAAGAATCATCAACAATGGTTCCGGGGCTTATTAATTTTGTACTTACAGTAACTATTATGTTCTGTGTTGTGGTAATTATCTATAATGCAGTTCCTAAATGGATAAAGGCTTTCAGAAATCACTCGTAGCAAGCAAGATAGAATGAATTCATCTACCCATAAACAGCTCTTCTATCAATTTATTTCTTCGTGATCCTCATCCAGATCATTATGATCATCTCCCCCTAAACTGTAATAGTTATTCTCTTCATCTTCACTTCCGGTTAATTCCAGTTCGTCATCCAATTCTGAACCCGGAACATCTAAATCGCTGCCGGATACATCCTCGTCAAAATCCTTTTCGTTATTTGTTCCTGTTTTATAATTGTCACCTGGTTCTTTAGTATTGGAAGGATCTTCCGGATTTATGCTTCTGTCTTTCAGGTATTTTCCATAAATATCTTCACCAGGAGGGTACGGTGGGTAGCCTTGCAGATTATCTTTTTCCTGGTCAGTCAGGTTAGCTTTACTAGGTTTTTCTTTCATTTGATTATCTGGTCTTGAAATATTCCACTTTATAATTCTTCTATTGCATTGTTTCCAATTAAAAGCTCACTCTAAAACAGCTTATTAAAAGTTATAAGTATTAACAAACTCATAACTTTTATTGTTCATTATCAGGAATGATTATTAACCATGGAAGGATTCCTGATAAGCCGTAAAAAACTGTTTATTATTATATTTGTATTTATTAAACTTAAAAAACATATATTTAAAGTGCTATCAGTTTATTAAAAATGAAGTAATAAATTACATTCGACATTTTATAAACTATGTTGTTGGTACAAGATATAACGTTCTGGCCTTTTATTGTTTTCGCGTTTATAGTAATTGCTCTTATCGGAATCATGATAGGTCTTTCCTGGGTATTGGGAGAGCGGCATAAGGAGAAGACCACTGATGAACCGTACGAATCGGGGATACCCCCTACCGGTGACGCGCGACTACGATTTTCTTCCGGATTTTATATTATAGCAATGTTCTTCGTGATTTTTGATCTCGATGCTGCTTTTATTATGTTATGGGCGGTATCATTCCGTGAACTTGGACTTGCAGGTTATATAGGGATATTGATATTCATAGGATTACTGGTTGTTCTGTTAATCTATGAACTTAGCATAGGGGCGCTTGACTTTGGGCCAAATGGGAAGAAAATACTTAAGTATAAGAAGAAGATAAAAGAAGAACTCCAATGATAAAAGCCGATGAGAGATATCCCGGACAAGAATTAGGTATTGCCGACGAAGCTATTCGCAGATCTGTCTTACTTGGCAGACTTGATGATATGATTTCCTGGGGTAGAAAGAACTCAATATGGCCATTTAGTTTTGGTCTGTCATGTTGCTTCGTTGAAATGGCAACTGCTCTTACCAGCCGGTATGATATCGCCCGATTTGGCGGAGAAGTAATCCGTGGCACACCCCGTGAAGCGGATGTGATGGTCGTTGCCGGTACTGTGTTTCTTAAGATGGCTCCGATCATACAAAGGTTATATGAACAGATGATGGCTCCCAAATGGGTCATTTCCATGGGCTCGTGTGCAAATTCGGGCGGAATGTACGATATATATAGTGTTGTTCAGGGTGTTGATAAGTTCTTACCTGTAGATGTTTATGTTTCAGGCTGTCCTCCCCGGCCTGATGCTTTTCTCGAAGGGCTTTTACTACTGAGGGAATCTATAGGAAAAGAGGAGCGTCCCTTCAGCTGGGTTATCGGACCTCAGGGAATTCATAAAGCTGAGAAGATCTCAATGCGGGATAAAAAGCAGGAAGAACGATCCAAAATGGATACAATACGACCGATGAATGAAATTTAACACCAGGTTCAGAATGGCAATTTCTATATGAGTAGTAACGATCACAATATAATATCTGAACTGGGCTCTAAATTTGGTGACCAGGTTATCCTGTTTCAGCAGCAGACTAAAGATGGCACTCCGACGATATGGATTGACAGGATTAACCTGTCTCAGGTTTTAAAATATCTGAAAAACGAAATCACGCTTCCTTTTAAAATGCTGTACGATCTGACCGGGATCGATGAACGTACGCGAACCAAACGCGATGGTCAGCCTGCCAGCGATTTTTCCGTTGTTTACCACCTTACCTCATTTGAAAGGAACCAGGATATCAGGATAAAGGTTGCTCTCAAATATGATGACTTAAACATTCCCAGTATAACAACTGTATGGGAATCAGCAAATTGGTATGAGCGTGAAGTGTTTGATATGTTTGGTATTAATTTCACCGGTCATCCAAAACTGACAAGAATTCTAATGCCTAAGACGTGGAAAGGACATCCCTTAAGAAAAGAACATCATGCAAGAGCTACAGAACTTGATCCTTTTGTTCTGACGGATATTTTAAGGGAAGAGGAGGATGCCAATCTTAAGTTTAATCCTGAAGAATATGGATTAGATACTAAAAGTGAAGACAGCGATTTTATGTTTCTGAATATCGGTCCTCAGCATCCGGGTACACACGGTTTACTGAGATTAATAGTTCAATTGAACGGGGAAGATATTGTAAACATAGTACCGGATATAGGATTCCATCACCGTGGGGCTGAAAAAATGGGAGAAAGACAATCGTGGCATACATTTATTCCCTATACCGATCGTATTGATTATCTGGGCGGTGTGATGAATAACCTGGCTTACCTTCTCTCTGTCGAAAAATTAGCTGGTATTGACCCTCCCGATCGGGCACAGGTGATCCGTATTATGATGAGCGAGCTTTTTCGTATTGCAAGCCATCTGGTGTGGCTGGGAACATTTGCACAGGATATGGGACAGATGTCCCCGGTTTTCTATGCATTCAATGACAGGGAAAGAATATTTGATATAGTAGCTGCAATTACAGGTGGCCGTATGCATCCATCCTGGTTCAGGATTGGTGGCGTTGCACATGATTTGCCGGATAGATGGGATAAGCTTATCCAGGAGTTTGTCAACTATATGCCAAAGAGACTTAAAGAATTTGATAATATTGTTCTTAAAAACCGGATATTAAAAGCACGAACAATAGGTATAGGTGTGTATACTTCTCAGGAGGCAATCGAATGGGGACTCACTGGCTCAGGTCTCAGGGCTACCGGTTATAACTGGGATTACCGGAAGAAACGACCTTATTCAGGTATCAATAATTTTGATTTTGATATTCCGCTCGGGAAGAATGGTGACTGCTACGACAGGGCCCTGGTGCGGATGGAGGAGATGCGTCAGAGTCTGAGAATCATTCAACAATGCATAAATAACATGCCTGCAGGTAATTACCAATCAGATCACCCGCTTGCCATACCACCCAGAAAAGAGAAGACAATGACAGATATTGAAACACTTATCGCTCACTTTGTTGGTGTTTCATGGGGTCCGGTAATACCAGCAGGGGAAGCTATGGTACCTATTGAAGCAGCAAAGGGCAGTAATGGTTATTATCTTATTAGTGACGGGAGCACATCTTCATACCGTTCAAGGATAAGAACACCGTCTTTCCCTCATATGCAGATGTTGCCATTTATCACGAGAGGATATACAATACCTGATCTGTTGGCAATCCTGGGAGCCATGGATTTTGTTTTAGCCGATCTTGATCGTTAATAATTTTAAGTGGAATAAAGAATTTAACAGCGATGCTGACCGAAAAAGAAAAAAAGGAGATACACGAAGAGATTAAACTATATCCATACCCGGCAGGGGCATGTATAGATGCTTTAAAAATCGTTCAGCATCATCGTGGATGGGTATCTGATGAGTCTGTGAAGGATATTGCAAAATTATTGAGTATTTCAAATGAAGAGGTCGATGGTGTTGCTACATTTTACAGCAGGATCTATCGTAAACCTGTTGGCAGGAATGTAATTCTGATCTGTGACAGTGTCAGTTGCATGATCATGGGATATGAATCGCTGTATGAACACATTTCAAAGAAACTTGTCATCAGCTTCGGAGGTACAACATCTGACGAACGGTTCACACTTCTTCCGATCTCATGTCTTGGCGATTGTGATAATGCACCTGCCATGATGATCAACAATGATCACTTCAACAGGTTGACTGCTGAGAAGATTGATGAACTACTGGAGCGTTATAAATAGTCATAAATGGAAAGGCCACTGACCAAACATATTAAACCAGGCTCTGCTGCATATAATCTGAAAGAATACAAGCAGGTTGGCGGCTACAATGGCGTTACAAAAGCACTAATAAATATGGCACCTGGTGAAGTAACAAATCTTGTCAAAGCTTCAAATTTGCTCGGACGGGGTGGTGCCGGTTTTCCTACAGGTGTAAAGTGGAGCCTTATTCCCATGGATGTTGACAGAAACGGACCAAAATACCTGGTCTGCAACGCTGATGAGATGGAACCTGGTACCTTTAAAGACAGGTACCTGCTCGAAGGTAATCCACATCAGCTCATTGAAGGAATGATTATTTCGGCTTATGCCATTCAGGCTGAAAAAGCATATATTTTTCTTCGCTGGGCTTATAAAAAAGCTGAGGCAGGACTTTGTAAAGCTATAGATGAAGCTTATAAGGCAGGTTATCTGGGTAAAAACATTCTTGGATCGGGCTTTAACCTTGATTTGTATGTACATTCAAGTGCAGGCAGATATATCTGTGGAGAAGAGACAGCATTGCTTAATTCTCTTGAAGGCAAGAGGGCAGTACCACGAACCAAGCCACCATTCCCTGCAATCAGCGGTCTGTTTGGCAGACCAACAGTAGTAAACAACGTTGAAACCTTATCATGGATTTCGCATCTTGTAGAGAATGGAGCCGATTGGTTCAAAGGATTAAGCCTGACGGCCACAGGGGGAACCAAACTCTATGGAGTAAGCGGTAAGGTGAAAAATCCAGGAACATGGGAATTACCGCTTGGAACAACCATGCGGGAACTTCTTGAAGACCATGCAGGTGGAATGATAGCTGGCCACAAATTCAGAGGAGTATTACCGGGTGGGGCTTCCACTGACTTTCTTATTGAAGAACATCTTGATGTTAAAATGGATTTTACCACTGTTGCTGCTGCTGGCAGTAGACTTGGAACTGGTACAATGATTATCCTCGATGATAAAACCTGTCCTGTTGCATTTATTCATAATATAGAAAAGTTCTTTGCTCTTGAAAGTTGTGGTTGGTGCACACCTTGCCGCGAAGGTCTCCCGTGGGTTGAAAAGATGCTCGTATCAATAGAGGAGGGTACCGGAATAATGGAATACATTGATCTTCTGAACTTTAACGCAAAATATATGGGTCCTGGTAATACGTTCTGTGCTCACGCACCAGGAGCAGCAGAGCCTTTGCAGAGCGGACTGAGATATTTTCATGATGATTTCGTAAAGCATATTACTGACAAAAAATGTCCCTGGAGGTAAGCATGGTAAAGATAATGATTGAGGGGAAATATTATGAAGGAAAACCTGAGAAGAATCTTCTCGAGACCTGCCTTTCTCTTGGGATAGACATCCCGCATTTCTGTTTCCATCCCGCACTCGGTTCGGTTGGTGCATGCAGGTTATGTGCAGTAAAGAAATTCAAGGACAAAGATGACAATAAGGGTCGCATAGTAATGTCTTGTATGGAACCGGTAACAGAAGGGCTTATTGTTTCAGTCAATGATCCTGAAGCAAAAGCATTCAGGGCCTCTGTAATTGAGAGCCTGATGACCAATCATCCTCACGATTGTCCTGTGTGTGATGAGGGCGGTGAATGTCACTTACAGGATATGACAGTGATGACCGGCCATAATTACAGACGTTTTGATTTCCCCAAAAGAACTTTTTATAATCAGGAGTTAGGACCATTCATCAGTCATGAAATGAACCGTTGCATTCAATGTTATCGGTGTGTAAGATTTTACAGGGATTATGCCGGAGGGAAAGATCTTAATGTTTTTGCCTCCAGAAATCATGTTTATTTTGGACGTCATGAAGATGGAACTCTGGAAAATGAATTCAGTGGCAATCTTGTTGAGGTATGCCCAACCGGTGTTTTCACAGATAAAACGCTAAAGAAACATTTCACACGCAAGTGGGACCTGACGAATGCTCCTTCTGTTTGCGTACATTGCAGTGTCGGATGTAATACAATTGCCAGTGAACGATATGGTTCGCTGAGGCGCATAATGAGCAGGTACAATGGAGCTGTTAACGGATATTTTATATGTGACAGGGGCCGGTTCGGATATGAATTTGTTAATGATGAAAAGCGGATTAAATCTGTTCAGATCCGTTCGGAAAGTGATGTTAATCCGATAGCCATTGATATCGAACACCTTTTTTCATCCATTGATCAGTCATTTGCAAAGAATAAAAATATTATTGGAATAGGTTCTCCAAGAGCATCCATCGAATCCAACTTTTCCTTAATGTCTCTCGTAGGTAAAGAGAATTTCTTTCATGGCATCTCAAAAAAGGAATATCTTTTAACCAGGACAATTTCTGAGTTTTTACAAAATAGTGGAGTCACAACTCCTTCATTAAAACAAATAGAAAAAGCAGACACAATTTTAGTCCTTGGCGAAGATCTGACTAATACGGCACCCATGATCGCTCTGGCTTTGCGCAGAGCTGCACGCAATGTGTCTGATGAAGAAGCAAAGAAAAAAGGTATACCATCGTGGAATGATGCACCTGTCAGGGAACTTGCACAGGATGCTAAAAGCCCGGTGTTTATAGTCACACCACTTAGAGATTCTCTCGATGAACTTGCAGAAGAAAAATACCGGGCTTCCCCCCGGGATATTGCAAATTTAGGTTATACAATTGCTCAAAAGCTGAATGATAAAGTACCAGAAGCAAAGAGTGAGAAAATTGAACTTCAAAACCGGGCCGGAAAGATTGCACATTCATTGAAAAATGCAAAGAATCCTTTGATCATTTCTGGTATAGGTTATGGCGATGAGACAATAATACATGCAGCTTTAAACATAGCATCGGCGCTCATGTCTGCCGGTTCAAATGTTATGCTTAGCATGGTTCTACCGGAATGCAATAGCATGGGACTGTCATTTCTACCCGGCAAATCATTCGAAGATGTGGTCTTATCAGCTGAAAATAAGGAGATTGACACTCTTATTGTACTTGAAAATGACTTGTACAGAAGAGCAAGTGAAGACTCAGTCAATGAACTGTTTAAAAGAAGCAGGCAGGTAATTGTTCTCGACCACCTTATTAATAAGACTATGCAGAAAGCTGATGTTTTATTGCCAGCTGCTACATTTGCCGAATCGGAGGGTATAATTGTAAATTATGAAGGTCGTGCTCAGCGTTATTATAAAGCTATAGCCAATAAAAGCCAGGTGCAGGAAAGCTGGCGATGGATCAGGGACTTTATAAAAGTCAGGAATGAAAATCCTTCAGTTTCGTGGAACTGTCTTGATGATATCGTTGAATCTCTGGCTAATGAATTACCGGTCTTCTCAAAGTTGAAAAAATATATTCCTGATGCAGATTTCAGAATGCTGAACTCGAAGATACCAAGACAGACAATACGATTCAGTGGAAGGACTGCAATGAATGCAAATATTGCCGTAAGTGAACCTGCACTTTCACAGGATAAGGATTCCCCATTAGCATTCAGCATGGAGGGGCAACAGGAAAATCCTCCGTCCTCGCTGGTCCCGTTTTACTGGACCCCGGGATGGAACTCTGTGCAGGCTATGTATAATTATCTGGATGA
>JADGPU010000150.1 GCA_017882305.1 Bacteroidales bacterium
ATTACCGGATGTAAAATTTCACCGCGTAATTTTAGCAATACCAAAAATGGATAACGTTGTTTATATGTGCCTTTTTCTGCATCGCTCATGCCTGACATCTGAACAGCCACAAGGTCATAAGGTGCGGCGCGAACAGAATAGCTTGCATTTATTGATATTTCAGCATCCAATGGATCACCATTCCAAATAATCGTGCTTCCGGGAATAATATCAAATTTCCTTTTTATCACTGATTGCAACGAGACGAGATAGCTTCCTTCATCCAAATTATATGCACCTGTAAGGCTCATTTTTCCGCTTCTATCCATTGCAAAACTTAACGCAGCTTCACCTTTAACCACTAACGAATCAGTAGAAGCAGGGTCCATTAATAACCGCAGCGTTGCTTGCTTGTCTATTTCAATAATGGAGGAGAGGTCAAATCCTGTAAAGCCTGATTTTTGTTCCGCTTTTTTCCCTGCCCTGTATAAAATTGGATTAAGTTTTAATGAATCTTCAAATTCTACCACATCTTCTCCTTTGTCGGTGGTGAGCTTGTCTTCGGGAACTGAGAATGTAAAGTTTGAACCTTTTTTCATCTTTAGTTTTCCATTGACAACCAGAAGTGTCATGGGCCCATTTATATCAATCTTGCTATCAATGACCATCCTACCATAGAATTCTTTATTATTCCTGACAGTAGAATTAAATAATAAAAAGTCTTTCGTACTGACATTTAAGGCAAAAATGAAATCTTTAAACTGTTTCATTTGAACCGCGCCATCAATGATTGCGGTGTGCTTATCAGCATCTAAAAGGGTAAAAGAGTTAAAATAAATTCCTTCCTTTTTTAATTGAATAGTTTCATGTTTTAATTCTAACTTGTTATTCAGCACAGCAGGTTTTATAAAAGCATCATTGAAAACCAGTTCGCCTGTAATTTCAGGTGCATTGGTCGCTCCTTGAATTAACAAATTTCCTGAAAGCGTTCCGGATGCTTCTGTTATTTGCCCCATCGAAAATGCTTCAACGGTTTTCATAGAAAGCGATTGAATCGCAGTTTTTATGCTCATTGAATTATCGCCACCATTTGGGACAAAATAACCCTTCGCTGTCAGATTGTTATCAGTGCCAGATAAATTCACGTCTATATCAAATTTCCCGGCTGTTTGGTTGTCCGCTTTGACAGATATATTTCCAACGGGAATATCCCGAACAACCAGGTTACTTATTTTTGCATCAGCAATTATGCCGTACGTGTTGTTCACTCTTTTGAGCAATACATTTCCATCCACACTTCCTTTTACCAGACTGGTGTCCTTTTCTATGATCCGGGAAATATCATCCAGCTTGAAATTCTTTATCGCTATGTTCAAATCATCATTGAACTGATCATGCACAGATGCGATATTGAACTGACTTACAGCATTATTAATAAAAAAGTGATGGATCAAAAATCCTTCTTTTCCGAATTCAATATAATTATCTGCGGCAATGTCCCAGCGGTTATTCATCAGATAGAAATCTTTTGGATCGAGCGCAAGTTTATAATTGGTTTTATCCTTTGTAATTTGCGAATGGATCACAAACTTTTTGTTTTGATTATCAGCAATTGAAGATACATTTGCAAATATTGTTTTATCTGCAAGTTTTCCATCAAACAAGAAGTTGTCTAATTTGATTTGTGAGTTTGAAATACTGCTGCTGGATATTTTATAGTTCAATGCAGCCGAATTCGAATTCACATCCACAACAAAGTCTTTGATTTCAGTAGTTCCATAAACTATTTTTTTCATTGTCGCATTTAATTTCAAGTCGTTTTTCTGACTATCAAAACTTCCCTGAATGATTCCCGGCTCGAATTCTTTTAGCTGAGGCAATAGAACTTGCGAAAGAATGGGATGATTGTGAAGTTGTATCTCAAAATTAAATTTCGATGGTCCGCTTTTCTTTTTTAATTGATTGCCATCTGAGAATGGAAAATAATTATTAATGAAATTGTTAAGTTCCGCTGAAAGGTCGGCAGGAGAAATAGTTCCGGAATATTTTAAACCAATGAGAGCACTGCTAAAATTTAATTCACTTTTGTTCGGTTCATTTATCGAAGCAAATAATAAGGAATCGAGCACATATTTTTTCTCTCCCTTAGCAATAATCATGTTGGAGATTCCAGCCTTGCCATTCAGTTTATTTACAGCACCACCCTTTAAATCTGCTGCTGCAACCAAACCTATTCTTATATCATCCTGGGTAAAATTGAGCTTTTGAAGGTCGGCTCCCTGCACATTCAATCGAAATTTATATTGTTCCTGATTTGGATTTAAGTTTACAAGTCCATCAAAATCAACTACTGCATTTTCATCATTCAAATTTATTTTTCCTTCGAATTCCTGTCCGCTGATATTGCCATCTAAATTAAGATTGTGATAAGTATATTTATTGAGATAAATCGGCGACGCTTCGGCTTTAATTTTTGCCTTGATCGTATTTTTATCCAGCCCATGCCCGTTTGCTTCGGCAGTTAAAGTTACAGGGCCATACATCACTTTATCTTTTAGCAAACTGCCAAGATCAAAACTGTTCAAGTTTACTTTGCTACTGAAATTTTCATTTTTATCAATGGTTGCAAAAAGTTGTGCTGCACCAAAGCTACTGTTCATTCCCATGGTTGATTCAAAGGACTTTTTCTTCCCTTTGAAAACGATCTGTATATTTATATTTTCCGGAAGTTCGATGTTTTTTGGTATTGAAGGACCGGCCATCATTTCAATATCCCGTTTGCATGAATTTATTTTAAGATTTGGGAAATTAAAATAAGCAGTTTCCACATCTGGTAATCCTTCGATACTGAAATCGGTTTTTAAAATGGTTCTAACTCCTGTTTTGATGATCAGATTTTTTCCTTTGAGATTGTTCACCCGTCCATTTACAATTCCGGAAATGGTTGTAATGTTCGTCTTATTTTTAAAGAAAGCTTGCTTGATAAGTTGCGGATTGAAATACAGAACATCAGAATTCTTAATGCTCACATTTTGCATGTCTAAATTCAGGATTAGGAATGGTATGGAATCCTGCAATGATTTTAAAGAAGAATATTGTACGTTCACATCAGCAACTATGGAAGAATTGGTTGTTTTTGCTTTCAGCTTTTTTGCAGTTACGGAATGTTGATCCATACTGAAATCAGTTTCAAACTTTGTGACTGCAAAATTATTCTGATCAATAGCACTGAATTTTTTTATCGAAACTTCAGTCGCATCTAATGAATAATATAAATCTGTTGCTTCAAGTGTTAAATGGTTATATTTCAAGTGATTTGCATCAAATACATTTTTTATTTCCGGCTTGTTTCCAACCTGGTAAGCAAGTGAATTATCATCCAACCCGATGCTTTTCACAGTAACTTTCCAATTACTTCCTGTTGTTGCAATTGGTATCGCAACTGTAGTGTCAGGAGATAAAGCTGTATCAACTGTATTATAATGAATTTCACTTTTTGAAAGGTATAAATTATCTAAGGATACAATTTCCTTTTGCAAATCGACTGATACAACTTTTAACTCAAACTGGTTAATCGCGGTAATAATAGATTGTTTGCTTATTGAATCTCCGTAAGTTACAGTTGAATTGTTGATCTGTATCTTATTTGCCGTTATTTTCGGCAAAACACTATCTGATTTTTTCTCATTTGCATTTGCCGGTTTTTTCATCAGAACATTTGCATTTATACTTTCAATAAACATTTCATCAATACCATAAATGGATTTTCCGGGATCAATCTCATCCATTTTTAATTCTAAATTCCCGAGAACCGCAACTACATTCATTCCTCCATATTCATCATTGTAATGAAGCCGGATGTTTTTCAGACTCACATTATCTATGCTGAATGTCCATTTGGATGTTGATTGAGGCTTAACTTTTGTTTGATTGGTAGTATCACTAAATGCAGTTAGCAGAAAGTTATAGTTGAACAGTGAATCTGTTTTTGTGCTATTTAGCTTGAGATTTACGTCTTTCAATGCGAAAGAATTTATAGCTATTTTATAATTGAATAAGCCATAAAGTGCAATATTTACTTTCGCCTTTCCGGCGTATAGTAAAGTATCCTTTTTGAGATCTTCGAGATAAAGACCCTCAATAACTACTGATTTTGGAAATGAGATGCTGATATTTTTTATCTCAACACGTGTATGCGTTTTGTTGCTGACAAAAGAAGTGGCATAATGAACAATCTTGTTTTGAACGACAGGAATTTGGATAAGAGCAGCAATTATTACGAATATAAGCACAAGGACTATAGCTAACCACAAGACGGCTTTTAAAGTCTTTTTTAAAAATGATTGTACTTTATTCATTCAATTAATTTTATGTTTTATCTCTTGCATATAATATCAATAAAATATTGTCATTTACAAAATGTAATTCAGAAATATATACGAACTTTAAAAAGTTGCTCAATTCCTGAATCTTTTTCAAATCAATAGTTACTTCTCTTGTCTTGGAATCCCATTCAATGGGAATATTATCAAGTTTTTTTTCCAGGAAGAAATGAGCGACTTTTGCTATTAAATCTACCAACCCATCTACTTCATAATAGAATAAAACTTCATCGTCTTTTACCTCTTTTATTATCAAGACTATAGAATCAAAATAGGTAGCTTTAATTTTGTTTTCTTCAATGTTCTTTAAGCCAACATTAATATTATAATAATTGCTTAAAAATTCCTGAACTTCTTTTAGTGGTATTTCTAATCTCATAAGGTTTTAAAATAGAGGTTTGTAATTACTTTAAATTAATAATGTTTTTGGAGAAATAACCTTTATCTCATTGCTGCGTGACATAAGTTCCATTATAAAATCAGGTCTAATATATGCAAAATGTTTTATAAATTTTCCCTCTTTGTTTTCTGAAACTATCTGCTGTCCGTTTATAAAAACAAAAAACTATATTATCGAATGTATTCGTAAACGGCCGTTTTATCGGGCAATCAGAAAACTGCATAAAGACTCTTTGGGGGCTGGTGGCACCACAACCTTAAATTGCAGACCCCTGTAGATCAATGATTTATAGGGGTCTTTAAATTTCTTGTTGACGGGATTGATGAAGGATTTTGTAACGTACACATTATCTAATATATACCTCATCGACTTCTAATCCCAGTTATGCTAAACACTAGGTTCTAATTCCAGATGATTCGGGTACTTTTCTTATATTTACAATACAACCAAGAAAGGAGGAAAGGAGATTCTTTATGATAGTAAAAAATCTTTCATTTGGATCCATTACCATTGATGGGGAAACCTACGGGAAAGATGTGATTATAGATAACGGTTCAATTAAAAAGAGGAAAAAAGCTGAATCGAAAAAATACAGCGGTATGTTTGGGCATACACCACTCTCACCAGATGAGAATATCCCATGGAATTGTAAGCATCTCATTATCGGGACGGGCCATAGTTCGAGCCTCCCGGTAATGGATGAAGTATATAATATCGCCGTTCGCAAAGGTGTGGATCTGGTTATATTAAGCACTCCTGAAGCGATAAAACATATCAATGATCCACAAACAAACTTTATTCTTCACTTAACCTGTTAATCACGGGCAATCAAATTCTAAAACTGTGCTGATAGAGCTAATCCCAACAAAAGTAGAATGCTATTCTGGTTATATCGAGGTCAATACTTATTGATTTTCAGATAATTATTGCTTATCTTTATAAGC
>JADGPU010000023.1 GCA_017882305.1 Bacteroidales bacterium
GCGGAAGAATGATATGTCTCGATTCGACTCCTGAACTTTACATAAATGAGTGTGCATCATTCACAACTAAAAACTTCCCTGAAAACCGGATTGCAAAACCAGGATGGCTGCGAAAGATAGCAGTACTACATCAATATTTTAGTCGGCCCGGAGGGAATCGAACCCTCGACCCCATGATTAAGAGTCACGTGCTCTGCCAGCTGAGCTACGGGCCGGATTGGGTTGCAAAATAAATTAAATTCTGAGAACTTTGGAAACAAAACTCAATCTAATTTCAAATACTCGCTTAATCAGCCAGAATGGTCAAAATTATTAATCATATTTATATCGCAGTAAAAAGATGCAAAACTTATGCCTTTACAGTATTCGTAACATATTGCATCTCATGCCTGATCGGAATAATGATGTCGCAAAATGG
This sequence comes from Bacteroidales bacterium, assembly GCA_017882305.1. Taxonomy (GTDB): domain Bacteria; phylum Bacteroidota; class Bacteroidia; order Bacteroidales; family VadinHA17; genus LD21. Next base: position 419 of record JADGPU010000023.1, read on the forward strand.
AAATAACTTTGCACTTTCTTACAGAGATAAAATAGTAGGACAATCCGTTAAAACTGATAAAGCTTCTATAAACTACCTTAAAGGAAATAATTTTTCAGCTGCCTTGCATGATTTTAAGGGAAACCTCCTTTTTGGTGCAGTCCCTCAGACTTTGATGGGATTCAGTATTATAATCCCCTATTTTACTGTATTAAGACAAGGTTGGGTCGGCGGGATTGTTTCTGTAGATTCTGAACATAAAAGCCGGTTCAGGAATTTTAAATCAACAATCTACTATTTCTTTGTATTATTACTTCAGTATATTCCTTATTCGTTATCTGTCGGGGCAGGTATCAAATGCGGAATTGATTTTTATAATGATAACAAATTGAATGGTTGGATGATATGGAAATATAGAATTCATAAAACAAGTTTAATAGATTTGGGATATATTTATATCCTTGTAGTTCCCTTGTTTTTTATTGCTTCCTGTTTTGAGTTTCTTTCTGCCTGGAATATATAAACTAAACACATATGTTAAAAGTAAGACTTGATAATGAGTTACCTGATTCAATTGAAAAATGGGGTTGGAAATATCATCATCTCGGGATACCGACTGATAAGATCATGCCTGGTGAACGATACTTACCACAATTCAGGTTATTTGTCTCCGGGTTTAGTGAAAGTCCGTTTGGAATAGAGTGGATGCGGTTTGAAGAGGGATGTCCTGTCAATAAATTAATTCAGACTGTTCCCCATATTGCGTTTGAGGTAAATGACTTGGATTATGAATTATCAATCCATGATTTAGAAGTAATTACAAAACCCAATGCACCCTCTGACGGTGTAAGAGTTGCTATGGTGGAACATAATGGAGCTCCGATAGAATTGATCGAATTTGTAAAAAATAAGTAAACGCCGGTCTAATAACTGGCCATTACAGGCCAGGCATAACGGACAGATTCACTTCGACATGGAACAGCCAGGCAAGGCAAGCAGATGGGACACAGCTAATAATCCGGTTACGAAGAAACAATTTGTTGACCTCAAATACCTCTAAACTCACGCAATAACCAATGGCTTACCCAAATATTTCTGAAAAAAGATCACTAAAGAACCTTATGATCAGTCGAAATTTTCTTCTGATATTTTGCTTTATCCTGATAGCATTACAACCCGGCCATTGATATGCTGAAATCAGCTTATTCAAAATACAATGATTAAACACTATCTTAAAACAGCTTTGCGGTTTTTAAAGCAAAACAAAGTATTTGCCGGAATCAATGCTTTAGGACTTTCAATAGCACTGGCCGCTTCATTCATTATTTTGCTTTTTGTAATTAATGAACTCAGTTACGACCATTGTCACAAAAACAGTAAAAGGGTTTTCAGGGTCCTCAATTACTATGAGGATTTTAAAAAGACAATGTCAGGAACTCCTTACATCCTGGCAAAGGCATTAAAAGAGGAATTCCCGGAAATAGAAAAAGCAATAAGAGTGAGACCTATGAGAGGCTTTAAGCTAAAACTTAAAGATGAAATGATAAATGTTCCGAACGCCATGGCAACTGATTCTGATATATTTGACATTTTCACTCTTCCATTGATCATGGGTTCATCGCACCAAAATTTGCTGGAAGATCAGAATTCAATTGTCCTTTCACGCGATCTGGCCTCAAAATTATTTCCTGGTCAGAATCCGGTTGGTAAAGAGATTGTGGGACTGGCAAATAATCAGGAGCACAATTTCATCGTAAAGGGAGTTTTTGAGAATATTCCGAAAAACTCAACCCTGAGAGCACAATGTTTTTTAAACAGCAGGTGGACAATTGACCCTATCAACAAAGCTTTCGGAATTAACAATGCCGATAAGAGCTGGACTCACGACTTCTGGTTCACATATGTTTTGCTTTTGAAAGACACCAACGCCAAAATGCTTGAAAACCTGTTCAGGGCATTTGAAATTAAAAATATAAGTGAAAAGCCTCATAATCATTACTCTCTTCAAAACCTGAGAGATGTTTATTTAGGTTCAGATGATGTTGCAAACACAGGAATCAGTGGTAATATGAGCAATGTCAGGCTTTTTTCTGCTATCGCATTTCTGATAGTGCTTGTTGCAGCTTTTAATTATATCATTCTTTCCACAGCGGTATCATCTGTCAGGGCGAAGGAGATTGGTATACGGAAAACATATGGTGCGGGCAACGACAGCATCAAGAATCAATTGTTAAGTGAATCAATTTTGCTGGCATTGTTTGTGTTACCTGTATCTATGCTTATGATGTGGCTGTGTCTGCCTTATGCAGGGAAGCTTTTCCAGACTCAGTTAATTATCATCAAATCAAATATAATCATTTATGTTTCTGTCTATCTGGCTTTAACAATAATTATAGGGATTGCGTCCGGAATATACACATCAGGTTATCTCTCCGGGCTAAAGGTCATTGATATTTTAAAAAATACCACCCAATCGGGAAAAAGGAAACTCATTTTACGCTCCTCTCTCATTGTTATTCAATTAGTTATATTTTGCTCATTTGTAGCAAGTACTCTTATTATTCGCTCTCAGTATCAATATGCTCTGAAAAAGGATCCGGGATATTATAACAGTGACATCCTTTTGATTGATCTTGGTCGTGATTTCAAAGGGTATTCATCATATATCAACAATATTAAATCTAATCCTAATGTGATCATGGCAGCAGGGGTCATGGATGGTCTGCCTATGCTGGGATCAATGTCATTTATGTATCCTAGCTTCCAGGACAAGACAGTGCAGGTAAATGTTGAAGGATTTGATGTGGACTATAATTTTATCAAAACCATGGGGATTACATTACTAAAGGGACGGGATTTCTCTGAAGAGTTTGGAAGCGATCTTACAAAATCTGCCATTTTGAATGAGACAGCGGTCAAAAGGTTGGGAATAACCGATCCGGTTGGGAAGCAAATCGCTGATAAGACTATCATCGGAGTTGTAAGAGACTTTAATCTTCATTCTATCCATTCCGATATTCCGCCTCTTGAAATAGCGATGACAGATAAATATATAAATCAGGTTGTCGTACATTATAAGCCTGGAACACTAAAAAGTATCCTTCCTATGCTTGAGACGGAATGGAAAAAAGTTGCACCCGAAAGACCCTTTAATTACTCAACAATAGAAGAGGTGATAAAAGATCTATATTCTTCAGAAAAGAACTTGACTGTAATTGTCTCTATTTTTGCACTCTTCACTTTAATTATAGCTTCATTCGGATTATTTGGGCTTACTTTGTTTGTTGCAAGATCCAGGACCAAAGAGATCGGAATCAAAAAGGTGTTTGGCAGTCCGGAACAATCAATTATTTATTCCTTTCTTCGCGGAAACTTCATCCTTGTGACATTAGCAGCTCTCATTTCAGTTCCTGTAACACTTCACTTTATGTTGAACTGGCTAAAAAACTTTTCATATAAGGTAAGCATTAACTGGTGGGTTTTTGCTTTAGCTTTCATTGTTGCAGAAGTTGTTGTTCTTTTAACCATATTTGTCCATTCTTATAAAGCATCAAGGATTAATCCGGTGGATGCGCTCAGGTATGAGTAATTTTTACTTTTTATGAAGAATAATTTCATATTTTTCCTGTTTCTTGGACTTGTCAAACCTGCTTTTCCTCAGGATCCAACAGGGTTAAAAAATGCAACATTCCTGGAAAAACTTTATAAAGACAAATCATACCTGGAATTAAAGAAGAAGATTGTTTCTGAATTTGCCCATATCCCGGCAGGACAGTGGGGAGAATTTGTTAGAGGTGTCGATGAAATAATACTTACACAAAAAAAAGTCATAGCATTTACCTTTGATGCCTGTGGTGGCAAAAATGGGAATGGATACGATAAAGAATTGATAGATTATCTCCGTCATGAAAAGGTCCCTGCAACATTATTTGTCAGCGGAAAGTGGATCGATTCACAATTTACTGTTTTTCTTAATCTTAGCCGTGATAGTTTGTTTGAGATTGAGAACCATGGTTTGAACCACAGACCTTGTTCTATCAATGGTCATAGTGCATATGGTATCAAGGGTACATCGAACATAGAAGAGGCATTTAACGAAATTGAAGCAAATGCCCGTAAAATAGAAGCTATTACAAATCGTCGACCCCATTTCTACCGCTCAGCTGCAACATTTATTGATGAAGCCTGTGCCAGTATGGCTTCCAGATTAGGGATTACTGCAGTTAGTTATCGGGTACTTTCTGGTGATGCCATTCCATTTATACCTGAGGCGGTGATTGAAGCAAACGTCCTGAAAAATATAATACCTGGAGCAATAGTCATTATGCATTTTAATCATCCTGAATGGAATACAAAGGAAGCATTGCAGAAAATTGTCCCCATACTCCGCCAGCAGGGTTATATTTTTGTGCGATTAAATGATTGTGAACTGACAACTGATAAATACAAAATTAAAAGATGAGATAAAATTTTTATTTTAAAATATTAAATACCAACTAACGGTATGAGAATTTTTACTATTCTCTTTATATTGATCATTCCAATGAGCCTTTCAGGTCAGAATGACACTATTATCTACTATTCAGGATTAGGTAGATCAGTGGGTCCAGATTCAAACGCTCTCTTTTATCAAAAAATTACAAAAGAAACGAGAAAGAAATACTTATCAACCACCTTTGCCAGGCAGGATGAGAAATGGGTAATGATGTATGAAACAAATATTAAAAAAGAGACCGATAGCTCCATCACTATCATTTCTAAAAGTCAGCTTAATCAGAAAATAACAAGATTCTTTCACAAGACCAAAAGAGGATATTTTATTAGAGACTACGCAGGCTCGGTTCTTGTTCAGGAAGGATTCAGTAAATTGATTTTCCCTGTAATAAAGTTTGGACACTGGAGGGAATTTGATCATTCAACAGGCAATTTGAAAACTGTGGAAGAATATTCAGAAAATCAACTGATTACAAATAGATACTGGATTAATGATTCGGAATATATTGATGACGTTTTCTATCTGGCGGATAAAGTTGCAGAATTCAATGGAGGGGATACTGCGCTTGTGAATTTTATTACTGAACATGCCCGTTATCCAAAATATGCTTATAATAAAAATATCACAGGTACTGTTATTGTCCGGCTTATTGTAATGAAAGATGGAACAGTCAGAGGGATAGAACTGTCGAAAAAAATAAACAGATTTCTTGATCTTGAAGCATTGCGCGTTATCAAATCATTGCCGGATACATGGAACCCCGGAGAAATAGAAAATAAAAAAGTAAATATGATTATCGCAGTTCCCATTGACTTTCAAACCAGTAAAAATTAACACAGCTGGAGATCGATAATTTGATGATTATGAATCTAAAACGTTCCAAAAAGTGGTTGACAATGGTGGCAGAAAAACCGGTACAATTTTTGAAATGACAAGTTTATATTCAGCTATAAAAACTTTTCAACTATAGTTATAAATGTCCCGTTTTGACTAATTTTAAAACAACAGCTATGAAAACAACAATTATAATAGTGTTTTCATTTTTAATGATAAATGGATCACTGACCGGACAGACAACCAATTCAGTAAATAATTCACAGCTCCCAAATAAGGATACTACCTCCTTGGAAAAGCTCTATGGGAACCATCGGAAATATCATTTTAATGAATATCGTAAAACGCCTGAAATTCATATCGGGAGAATTGAAAAACAGATATCTGACTTAAACCATAACAAATACTATCAGTCTGCAATGAAGTTCAGATTTCACCCTGATTATATTATTGCTGGAGAGAAACGTAAGTATTCACTTGGTGGCGATAACATGCCTTGTATTATACCCGACAGAAAAGGGAAGTTAATAATCATTGTACCGGATACAAGAGTAATATTCTTATGACTGAGGCCCTTGTTTTGAACTACTCCCATCTGATTTATGAAAAAAGCTGACAAACTGATATTGACCAAAACAATTCGACGACATGCTGCCAATTGAATATTCTTTGATAATATTTATTAAACTTCTCCACTCTCTTTTTACGATGAATCTTTTACCTTTAAAGAAAAAAACTATATGATAAAACCGGTTGAAGAAAAAGCAATCATGACATTCCGGAAAGGCCTGAACTGTGCACAGGCTGTATTGACTGCCTATTCGGATGAAATGAATTTTGATAATAACATGGCATTAAGTGTTTCATGCGGATTTGGTGGAGGAATGGGAAGACTACAGGAGACATGTGGTGCAGTTACCGGGTCTTTTATGGTACTTGGAATTTATAACTGTAAAAAGTTTACAGATAATAAGGACCGAAAAGAGGTAACATATTCTATGGTACAAAAATTCAGTGAAAAATTTAAACAGATTAACGGTACCACAGATTGCATTTCGTTGTTGAAATGTGATTTAAAAACAGAAGAAGGATATCAGTTTGCTAAAGAAAATAATCTGTTTGAAACTGTTTGTGAGAAATGTATTTCAGATTCAATCAGAATTGTCAATCAATTAATGAATGTATAAAATGAAATAAATAGAAATAGGTTGTTTGATTAATTAGAAACAAGAAACAAGAAACGAGAAACTAGCAATAAAGCGAATTGATGGAGATCAGACATGAATCTGACAAATTCTATTCATTCTTACTCAAAGGATTCCTTCCATAAAAAACATAATGAAGGATGAATAATATCCCGGTAAGCAAAAATGGAGAGATCACAATAAGTGAACCAGGGTTTCCTGAAAAGGAATGAAAAAAGAGAGTACCGGTTATTGAAGCCACAATAAAAAGTGCTCCGCCGGCCGCTTCCCATTTCCATGCTATTATTAAAATAGCGATTAATATCAAAACCGGAATATTATGTATCAGGAACCCAAGCATCTTCATACCAAAAGATTCATTTCCACCGAACACATCAAACGAAAACATCGTCATAAAAAGAATTGAAAGGATTGTTAATATCCGTGGAATCCAATACAAAATTTTTGATGCCATTTATTAATAGTTTTAGTAATTTATTATTGACAATTATTGTTGATTTTAACTTAATACCATATTTTAAATGCCAGATTATTCGCAGTTTAAAATTACATCTCTTTCCTTAATTAGCAAGAGTAATTCTTTTGTAAATTAGCCGAAAATTATTTTACTGACAGTAAACATCATGTTCACTTTTTCATTCCCGATTTTTTTTAATCTAAGCCTTACATATAAACAATTCAAAAAAGAAAAATCAAATGGATTTAAAACTCCGAAGGTTCTTTGACCAATACTGGATTCTTTTACTTCTGATTGGTATAAAACTAGTTTTACAATATATACTTGTCAATCCGGTTTATGAACTTCACCGTGATGAGTTTCTATATCTCAACCAGGCTGATCATCTCGCTTTTGGGTATATTTCTGTACCACCTTTTACTGCATTTATTTCTAAAATAATATATTTTCTTGGGGGAGGCATATTCTGGATACGATTTTTCCCTTCCATTTTTGGTGCTCTTACTATAGTCTTCACCTGGCTAATTGTCGAGTCGGTAGGAGGTAGTTTATTCTCTAAGATCCTGGCATCATGTGCTTTGGTTTTCTCAGCATTAATAAGAATCAATATCCTGTACCAGCCTAACTCGTTCGATATTCTAACCTGGACAATTATCTTCTATCTCCTTATTAAGTTTATTCAATCTGAAAAAACTAAATGGTTGTGGTTTTTATCGATTATTATTGCCGTTGGTTTTTACAATAAATATAATCTCATATTCCTGCTTAGCGGATTGGTGATTGGTCTTTTACTTACATATCAGAGAAAAATATTTACCAACCCTTCTTTCTGGAAAGCCGTGATAATCAGCTTAATATTATTATCCCCAAACATTATCTGGCAGGCAGCAAATCATTTTCCGGTTTTTCAACATATGAAAGTATTGAAACATAATCAGCTTGATAATAATACATCATCCGGATTTCTGATAAGTCAGGTTTTGTTCTTTTTCGGCTCATTACCCCTGACTATTGGTGCCATTGTTGCTTTTGTCTTTTTCAAATCATTCAGGGCTTACAGGTTTATCGGAATCAGCTTTTTTGCAGTAATAGCGCTTTTCGCTTATATGAAGGCAAAAGGCTATTATGCTATAGGGATATATCCTGTAATTATTGCTTTTGGAAGTGTATATATCGATTGCATTCTATCAAAAAAATGGCGATTGATAATTCTTCCACTACTAATCGCATTTAATCTTGGCATATTCCTGATTACACTTAAAGTAGTCTATCCAATTTATACTCCGGCTGAGATCAGACAGAATTCAATGGCATTTGAAAAATTTGGTTTACTTCGCTGGGAGGATGGAAAAAACCACAATCTGCCACAGGATTTTGCTGATATGCTTGGTTGGCGTGAGATGGCAGATAAATCACTTGCTGCCTATAATATGATCCCTGCAAATGAGCGTGAAAATACACTGGTAATTTGTTTTAATTATGGCCAGGCAGGTGCGTTAAATTACTTCAACCGGACAAAAATGCCGGAGGCTTACTCTTATAACACAGATTATATTTACTGGTTGCCTCGTTTAAAAAAGATTGAGAATATACTGTTAGTGGGAAAGAATCCTGGTCAGCGAGTGACCGGCCAGTTTAAAAACTTTAAACTAATGGGCGTAGTTGAAAATTCTTATGCCAGGGAGTTTAATACAGAAATTTATCTGCTTACAGGTGCAAATGAAGCTTTCACGGATATTTTTTACAAAAATGTGGATGACAGAAAGAAAAAGCTCGATATATTCTGAATTTTGAGCTGCATGCTTTAATGACCTTTAGCAGCTGATTCCCTGAAAGTCTTAAGATATTTTGCAGTCAGCGTTACCAGCCTCTGAACAGCCAGTCCATGTTCAATATCAGGTACAAACTCATTATCGTCTTTGCCCGTAAGAAACACATAATGAGCATGGATCATCGACCTCAACCATCCCGGAGGGACGTGTGCTGAAGGGAAACTGCTTACGGATTTATAGTTACTTCCAACCATCCTTCTGTTCCATGTACCAGATTCCTCCCTATAAAACTCGAAAGAGTCGGGTGATGATGAGGAGTAACGTAATGCTCCTTCCTGAGCATAAAGTTCAACAGAAAAATAGTCTCCTGTTCCCGAGCTGATACGGCTCGCCGAAAGTGTCCCCACAGCTCCCGAAATATCATCATAAACAGATATCAGGCTGAACAGATCCGAATCTTCTCTGACATCAGTGAAGTGACCGCCCTGTAAAGCGCCAGTGATCCTCAGACCCTTTCCAAGAAATGCAATCAACAAACTTAAGGAATGTGATCCAAGATCGGCCATCGCACCACCTTCCGGTGCTGGTGTCAAACGCGATTGACGCCGGTCACGGTACTCCTTCCTGAGATAATCGCTGTGCCAGTATTTCAGATCGAAATGGAGAGGTTGACCCAGTTTTCCTGATTTCCAGAGACCGAGCATCTCTCTGACTGTTGCTGAAAAGAGGAACTGAAAACCAACCTGAATTTTTATATCCGGATGTTTTTTAATTAAGGCGGTTATATCTTTCTCTTCCTCAAGACCTGAGCACACTGGTTTTTCAAGATATATCCGTTTTAAACCAGTCATACCAATAATTGCTTTCAGGTGTTCATAATGTACTTTATTTGGACTAAGTATAAAGACAGTGTTTATCTTATTGTCTGCAACAAACTCCTCTAAATCACACGATTTGATGAAACCATAACGTGTTGCAAACGACTCACGCTTCCTTTTAGTAGCCGAACAAACAGCATCCAGTTCAATTTCAGGAGCATCATCATAAAAATACTGCAATGAATTGAGTGAATAAGCATGAGAGCGTGCAATACCCCCGGAACCTATAAACCCGACAATAATTTTTTCCTGGTTCATTGTTGAACATTTTTCAAATATGTATCAAAAATAAACCAATTTATGGAGACTGCAAGACCGCAGGACTGCACGACGGCAAGGCATAAAAAATTGTTGACATAGCTTTAATTAAGTAGTAACTTTGAATAAGTGCTTTTGAAATAACTTCTTCCTGAACAATTTATCGAACTAAATCTGATAAATATTATGAAGAACAACTATAAAATAATTGCAGAAGATGTCTTAGCGCTTGCCGGAGTGAAGATTAACGGGGATAATCCCTGGGATATCAGAGTTTCCAATGATGGGTTTTACAGGAAAGCAATCACAGAGGGTGAATTGGGTATAGGTGAATCCTACATGGACTCCTGGTGGGATGCTGAAAAAATCGATGAGTTTATCTGTCAGGTATTAAAAGCGCAACTCGACGAAAAAATCCGGCGGAAATTATCAATTCTTCTCAAACTTCTCTCAGTGCGACTTTTCAACCTGCAAACCAAACGGAGAGCATTCATTGTCGGAGAAAAGCATTATGATCTGGGCAATGATCTCTTTCAAAATATGCTCGATAAAAGGATGGCTTATAGTTGCGGTTACTGGAAGAATGCTCAAAATTTAGATGAGGCTCAGGAGAAGAAACTTGAATTAATCTGCCGTAAGATTAATCTTAAACCCGGAATGCGTATTCTAGATATCGGTTGTGGTTGGAGCGCTTTTGGAAAATATGCCGTGGAGAAATATGATGTCAAAGTTGAAGGGATCACTGTCTCAAAAGAGCAGGTGGAAATGGGAAGGGAATTATGCAAAGGCCTTCCTGTTGATATCCGACTGATGGATTATCGCGATTTAAATGAAAAGTATGACAGAATTGTCAGTGTTGGAATGTTTGAGCATGTAGGTTATAAAAATTACAAAACTTTCTTTGAAATTGCTGATAAATGCCTGAACGATGAGGGACTATTACTTCTTCATACTATCGGAACCAACATATCGGAAGACACTCTGGATCTTTGGTCAGAAAAATATATTTTCCCAAACGGTATGCTTCCTTCTGTCGCTCAAATAGGAAAAGCAATCGAAAATCATTTCGTGATGGAAGACTGGCACTCTTTCGGTCAGGATTATGATAAGACTCTTATGGCCTGGTATCAGAACTTTGATAAGAATTGGGAGAAAATCAAAGATAAGTATTCAGAACGCTTTTACAGGATGTGGAAGTATTTTCTCCTTTCTTCTGCAGGTTCATTCAGATCAAGAAGACGCAGTCAGGTATGGCAGATAGTGCTGTCCAAAAAGGGAATACCAGGCGGTTATAATTCAGTTCGTTAATAAGTTTATAATCAATTAATTATTACCTTAATATCAAACTGACAATTTTTGCCTTTAATTTTGAATACGGAGGATAACGAACGGGGATATCGATCAGATTCGATTTTACCAGCACTGAACGCAGGTTCGAAAAAGTATCAAATGAAGATTTTCCGTGATATCTGCCCATTCCGCTGCTTCCGACACCTCCATACGGAAGATATGGAGAAGCAATCTGCAGGACTGTCTCATTAACAGCAGCATTCCCGGAACGGGTTCTTCTCATAAACTCACTTACAAGCTTATTATTCCTCGTAAAAATATAGGCAGACAGAGGTTTAGGGTTTTGTTCAATAATACCATAGACTTCTTCGAATTCATCAAAGTCAATTACCGGTAGAACCGGTCCAAATATCTCTTCCTGCATTATCCGATCGCCGGGTTTTACATCCTTTATTATTGTTGGAGCAACATACCGGGATTCCGTATCAGTAATACCACCGGTTACGATCTGACCGCACTTCATAAGCTCTGACAGTCTTTGAGCATTCTCAGAACTGATAACTCTGGCAAAATCTTCGCTCTTCTCCGGGTTGTCACCATAAAATAATTTAATCTCCCTGGAAATAAGTTCCAGGAACCGATCCTTCACCTTTTTATCAATCAATAAATAATCAGGACTAACACATGTCTGTCCGCAATTCAGGAATTTCCCCCAGGCAATCCTTTTTGCGGCGAAATCAAGTCGTGCATCGGCTGCAATAACACATGGATTTTTCCCTCCAAGTTCAAGCGATACGGGTGTGAGATTCTCAGCTGCTTTTTGCATCACATATTTACCCACACTGCAACTTCCGGTAAAAAAGATGTAATCAAACTTCTGCTCAAGAAGGTACGCACTTATGCTATGATCACCATATATCATTGCAACAAGCTCCTGAGGAAAATTGCCGAGAATTTTTTCCATCACAGTTACAATATTGGGTGCTTGCCTGGAAACCTTAAGTATTACACAATTACCGGCCCCAATGGCCCCCACCAATGGCATAAATGCAAGCAGAAAGGGAAAATTCCAGGGTGATAGCACCAATACCTGGCCATATGGTTGCGGAGCAACAAAACTATGGGAAAGAAAATGCACAATCGGAGTATAGACTCTTCTGGGCCTTGACCAGTTTCTCAGTTTGCGAATGGTAAGGTTCAGCTCTTTTATTACAAGCCTCGATTCTGTACCAATCGCCTCAAATTCAGGCTTATGAAAGTCCTTCCACAGTGAATCCACGATTTCCCTCTCATGTGCAATGATCAGAGAACGCAACTTTTTTAGAATTTCAATCCTGTATCTTATATCAAATGTTTTGCCTGTGGCAAAAAATTTTCGCTGTGCATCAATAATTAACCCTATTTCCTCTTTTTCCATTCCTCTTCAAGAAGTATTAATTGTTTAGAAATATCCGTAATATGCGATTGTGCCAATGAAGGGATCTGGCTCATGCAATATTCTGCCATAGCCGTGATTGTCAGGCTGGGATTTACACCTATATTACCCTGAATTATTGAACCGTCGGTGATATAAAAATTGGGATATCCGTGGACCTTCAGATTCTTATCCACAACACCCGTTTCGATAGTATCGGACATAGGACAACCTCCCAGAATATGAGCTGTTGTTGGCCTGTTGAAAAACACTTCAAGCAATATATTCTGTGATATTCCGGACACCTTTTTTGCATAACGCTCCATTACATCCTGTCCGACAGGTATAAAAGCCGGAACTTTTTTGTTTCCGCTGTTATCGATCTTCATTTTACCACCGAATATTCCTTTTTTCCATACCATTTTCATTGCATTATCTGTCGTCTGCATAACAAGAAATATAACTGTCCTGGTCGACCAGCTAAAATTAAAAGCTGTTTTAAGGAACAACCAGGGATTGGTTATAGTCTTCAAAAACAATTTCAGTGTTCTCCCGGCTGAGGTACGAGCCCCTGCAACCGAAAGACCGAAAAACCATTTCATGGCATTAGAATTATCAGGATATTTTACGATCTCTACATGTGTAAAAGGATCAGGGCAGAAGACTGATGTAATGGCCAGACCATTGTTAAGTTTTTCAATGCCGCCGGAAACAGCACAAAGCGTTTCAGCATTGGTTCTTAATTCATGCCCAAGCTTTTCGGATAAAGACGATAGTGTGGCATATTTGTATTTCTGTTTAAGCATGAGTTCCAATGTTCCTAATGCACCTGCAGCTACGACAATTCCTTTTGCTCTGAAAACCCTCTTTCTACCTCTGAAAAAAGCGGTTATCCTTTTTGTTTCAACATGATACAGACTATCGTGATATGATATTTTTTCCGCTTTCGTTTCGGGAAGGATCTCCAATCCCATTTTTTCTGCAAACCATAAATAGTTCCTGTCAAGAGTGTTTTTAGCATTTTCCCTGCATCCTACCATACATCCTGCACATTCAATGCATCCCTTTCGAAGCGGACCTAAACCATTGAAATACGGATCTGTCTCCTGTTCCGTCCCATCGATATTTACTCCTACATGAACTGTCTCAAATGTACTGTGAGCATTCATCTCTTTTGAAACTTCCTCAAGGAACTTATCTTCGGTATTCAGCTTCGAATATTTCTTTCTTCCAAGCATGAATGATGCCCGGTCAAAGAATGGCTCCAGGATTTTTTTCCAGTCGCCGAACTTGTTCCAGGATCTGTTATTTAAAAATTCATCGGGAGGAATATATAATGTATTGCAATAAACGAGGCTTCCTCCCCCTACTCCTGTCCCGCTTAAAATAGTTGCAGTAGTATAAAATGAAAGTTTCTGAAATCCAAAGCATCTGAGAGACGGAATCCAGAGGTATTTTGGAATATTCCAGTTTGTTTTGGGAAAATCTTCCGGATTAAACCGTTTCCCCTGCTCCAACAGAAGGACCTTGTATCCTTTTTCGACCAGGCGCAGGCTGGCAACGCTGCCACCAAATCCCGAACCAATTACTATATAATCATATATCATTAAAAATGTACTGATAAGGAAGGCAAGGTGTAAATATATAAAGTCTGTTCGGACTTTCCTGTTTTTCTCTTAATTTTACGCTAAATCAAATTAATTTAAACAACTTTTTTATGAAAGCTTTATCAATAATTTTTGCAATTATGTTCATCACTATCATCTCCGGGATACTTAATGGACAAGACTCACAAAATGTAAATAAAACCACAGCTGAACAGGTGATCGCGACAATTATTAAAAATACGGGAAGTTCTCCAATTTCTAATACGGTAGATGTTATTAAAGAAGGTGATCCGCAAACTCCGGTCACGGGAATAATTACATGCATGTTCGCTACAATGGATGTTCTGAAACAGGCTGTAATTAAAAATTGTAATCTTTTAATAGTGCACGAACCTTTGTACTATAACCATCTCGATGGAACAAAAATGTTACAGAATGATCGGGTGTTCCTTGAAAAAAAACATTTTATCAACGATAACAAACTGGTTATATGGCGTTTTCACGACTATATTCACAATATGAAACCCGACGGAATTGAAATGGGGATGGTAGCGAAGCTTAACTGGAAAGATTATCTTGTCAAAGGAACCACCAATCAATTTGTTATGCCTGAGACAACCTTAAAAGATCTTCTTAAGAATCTGAAACAGACATTTCCTAAAAATGCATTTTATGTTATCGGAAATCCTGAAATGAAATTGTCTAATGTCAGGCTCGCGGTTGGTGCACCCGGAAGTGCAACACATATAAGGTTATTGGAGGATAATAACGTAGATGTTGTAGTCGCCGGTGAGGCACAACAATGGGAGACTTATGAATACATGCGTGATGCCGTTGCTCAGGGAAGAAATAAGGCCATTATTTTCCTTGGTCATATAAATTCTGAAGAAGCCGGAATGAGTTTTTGTGCTGAATGGTTACAGACTTTCATAAAAGATATACCAATACATTTTATTGAATGTGGTCCCTCCTTCTGGTCCTATTGAACAACCAATTCTATTACCAAATTTCAATATTTCAAATACCTGACAAAATGTTAAAATTAAATAAAATCAAAATGACAGGATTTCGGACTATTGTATTTTCTCTTTTATGCCTCTCTCTGGTTTGTTCAGGGATAGAATGGAAGGAGATCCCAAAATTCAAAGCAATAGCCTTTTACACGGCTAAAAACGACAAGGCGCATATAAGTTTTGTTCATGAGGCGAACAGGTGGTTTACTAAAATGGCATCCAGTTACAACTTCATCTATGATTCGACAAATAACTGGAATAATATGAATACCAGGTTCCTAGCCAGATACCAGGTAGTAATTTTCCTTGATACCCGGCCTGATTCTGTGTCACAAAGGAATGCATTCAGAGAATATATGGAGAATGGAGGTGCCTGGATTGGATTTCATTTTGCCGGCTTTGCTCTTACACCTTCCGACTTTCCCCAGAACTGGGACTGGTATCACAACCATTTTCTTGGCTCGGGAGAATATAAAGGAAACACGTGGCGGCCAACATCTGCTGTCTTGAGAGTGGAGAACCATAATCATCCTTCAACAAGGAACCTGCCCGATACTTTTATATCATCTCCAAATGAATGGTATAGCTGGAAAAATGATTTAAGAAGAAATCCTGATATTGAGATACTTTTATCAATTGACTCGACAAGTTTTCCACTTGGTACAGGGCCTAAACTTTCTGAGATATGGCACAGTGGTTATTACCCTGTTGTATGGACCAATAAAAACTATAAAATGTTATATGTGAACATGGGACATAACGACATTGACTATGAAAATAAAACCGGTAAGGAACTCTCCTTTACATTTAATAATGAAACACAGGATAAATTAGTAATTGATGCATTGTTGTGGTTTGGAGAGGCATTTTAGCATTTACCTGACAATCTTAAAATTAAAAGCACCGCTTTTTGTTACTCCTATTATCCTTAACCATATCGGAAGCATTGATTCTGTTGACCGGGCTCCTGTGATATCTCCAAGATCAAAAATATTCTCATCCTTCCACCCGAATTGTTTCAAAATATCTTTAACTTTATTCTTTGCTTTTACATCATTGCCGGAGATAAAATTAACATGATCTCCATTCCCTGCTAAATTCGGATTAATCATCAATCCGCACCACATTGTATTCAACGTTTTTACTACCATGGTTTCGGGGAATGTCTTCTGAATCTCTTCCCCCAGTGAATTAGTGTTGTTTAGTCCTGGAAGTAAACTAGGCGGCATTCCATTACTAAAATCGAGTGGGTTGGCAATGTCAATCAAAACTTTCCCTGCAAGGTTTTTTGCACCTGCAAGAATCAACGCTGTTACAGAGTTGCTACCATTTGTAGCATTAATTACAAGCTCTCCGAAAGCAGCTGCCTCGGCAAATGATCCCAATTTTAACATGCTATTAAGCTTAAACCACTCACTGAAAGGCGGGTTACCATAGTTATCTTTTGCAGTACTCGCAAGTTTATCTGACACATTACGAGTTCCCATCATTATTTCATAATCCAGTTCCACAAGTCTGGAGGCAATGGTCTTGCCAACAATTCCTGTTCCGATAATTGCAATTTTCATATCTTTTATAGTTTAAGAACTAGGATTATAACTATTAAACAGCAAAATTGTTCATGACCCGGTAATAAGTTGTATAACTATGTCCCTCAATTCTGTTCTTTTTATAATTTTAGATAAAATATTTTAAGCGATGAATATTAAACATCTTAAACCGGCAAGACCTTGTGTGCTCTTTCTTATAATCTTCCTCCTTAACACAATTACTTTAACGGCTCAGGTTAAGATCTCGGAACAGGAATGGATCATTCCAACTTATAAAGTGGGCCCGCCGGATAAAAACCCGATGTTCTTCAAAGGTGAATCATATCAGGGAGCCTCAAAATACATTTATCCTTACGGCATGAATGATGTGATTGCCAACGAAAAATCAGATCAGAAATGGAAAGCACTGATTCTTGAAAATGAATATATTAAACTATGTATTACGCCAGAGATCGGTGGAAAACTTTATTACGGTACCGATAAATCCAATGGTTATAACTTCATTTATAAAAATGGAGTGGTGAAACCATCAAATATCGGTATGTTGGGAGCGTGGGTTTCCGGAGGAATTGAATGGTGTGTAATTCATCATCACAGGGCATCGACTTTTCTTCCTGTCGACTATGACCTTGCGGAAAATGCAGACGGAAGCAAGACAATCTGGATAGGTGAGACTGAACCCCGTCACAGAATGAGATGGACAATCGGGATTACTGCTTACCCCGGCAAGTCCTACTACTCGGCTGATGTAAAGATTATTAACCCTACGCCATACACAAATACTTTTTTATACTGGGCAAACGTGGCAGCACATACCAACAAAGATTACCAGGTTATTTTCCCACCCAGTGTCCGAATTGCCACTTATCACGCTAAAAACAGCTTCACCAACTGGCCTGTATCCACTGAGGTTTATAATGGTGAAGACTTTACAAAGGGCGTCGACCTGAGCTGGTGGAAAAACTCAGTAAATCAGGATTCATACTTCGCCTACGATCTGAAAGAAGATTTTATGGGAGGTTATGATCACGGGAAAGAGACAGGCACAGTACATATAGGTGATCATAATATTATAAAAGGAGCAAAACTATGGGAATGGGGATCAGGTGAAGCAGGGCAGGCAACTGAAGCCAGACTTACAGATGATTCCGGACCATACGTAGAAATAATGGTTGGTGCATTTTCTGACAATCAGCCTGATTATAGCTGGATAAGACCGTATGAAGTAAAAACATTCAGGCAATATTGGTATCCTGTAAAAGATATCAAGGGATTCAAGTATGCTAACCTGAATGGAGCCGTTAACTTAGAAAAAAGAGGAGACAATGTCGTATTTCTTGGTTATTACTCAACACAAAAAGTGACCAGGGCGAAGATTCTTCTAAAGAGAAAAGGTGAAATAATCTTTGAGAAAACTACTGAGGTCTCACCAGAAAAAACTTTCACTGAATCACTTAATATAAATGGTCCGTTCAATATTACTGATATCTCAACAGAAATGATCAATTCAGACAACAATGAAGTACTTATTGCATACCAGCCTGTTGAGAATAAAAAAACAGATAAGCTTCCCGGGACCGTTAAAAGGCCACCCCTTCCAGCAGCCATTCCGACAGTTGAAGAATTGTACCTTACAGGCAGCCGGATCCAGCAGTTTTACAATCCTACACTCAATGCGATGGATTATTTTGACGAAGCTTTAAAACGTGACCCCTCAGATATACGAACCAATATAGCAGTTGGTTGTATTCATCTTAGAAATGGCGAATACAATATTGCCAGAAGCTGCCTTGCCAAAGCGATAAAAAGACTTACAAAAGATTATACCCGTCCGGCAACCTGTGAGGCACTTTACCTTCAGGGACTGACTCTGAAGTCGCTCGGGCTTTGGGAGGAAGCAATTGACACCCTTTACCGCGCAACCTGGGATTATGCTTATCATTCAGCCGCTTATATTGAGCTATCAAGAATATCATGTTTAAGGGGTGATTTTCATAAAGCTTTGGGTCAGATCAATGAATCTCTATCGACAAATGCCGTGAATAACAGTGCAATAACTCTTAAAGCTTGCATACAGAGGACCATAGGCGATTTGGATGGTGCGAAGGCAACAATTGCTTCGATTATAAAGAGTGACCCGCTCGATTTCAGGACAGCCAATGAGAATTATCTCCTTGCAAAAAAATCTGAAACTCCTCATAATTCCGAGAAACTCCTTGCGGAACTTAATCGGAAAATGAGGGATTTTGATCAGAACTATCTTGAGCTTGCTGTAGATTATATGAACGATGGATTTTTTGCTGAGGCCAAAGAAATACTAAGACGTTATAATGGTAAAAACCAGGAAATCAGTTATTACCTTGGTTATATCGAGGATAAAAACGGGAATAAAACAGAGGCTGAAAAATATTTCAAAGAAGCATCAGATCAGTCAGTTGACTTTGGTTTTCCCTACCGGCTCGAATCTGAAAAAGTTCTGAAACTGGCTTCAAAGTATCATCCTGATGATGCAAAACCCTACTATTACCTGGGAAATTTGCTTTACGACAAACAACCGCAAAAGGCAATAGAAAACTGGGAGAATGCAGTAAAACTTGATCCAACACTGGCAGTTGGCTGGAGGAATCTGGGGTGGGGATATTATCAGTATTCACACGATCTGGCAAAAGCAATAAATGCTTATGAAAAAGCATTCGAAATTAAAAAGGATGATCCGGTATACTATGCCGAACTTGATCCGCTCTATGAAATGAACAATACATCTATAGAAAAGCGCGCTAAACTTTTTGAGGCAAAGAATGATATTGTCAAACTACGTGATGACTCTTTTGTCAGAGAAATCATAGTTCTGAATCTTTCGCGACAGTCTGAAAAGGCAGTGGATTATCTAAGCAAAAGCAATTTTCATTTTCGTGAAGGGAGTTCACGGGTAAGGGATATTACAGTAGATGCACACCTGTTGCTGGGGAAGAAATATCTTGATGATAAAAAATATGAACTGGCCCTGGAGCAATTCCTTTCAACTATTGAGACACCTGAGAATTCAAAAGCCGCAGGTGCTAATGGTGATGTCAGGAGCCCACAAATAAACTATTATATAGGATTGGCTTATGAAGCACTTGGCAAAAAAGCAGATGCGAAATCATATTTTACCCGATCATGTGACCAGTTATCAGTAGAGAATAGCTATATCCATTATTACCAGGGTTTGAGTTCTCTCAAACTTGGAAATAAAGAAAAGGCATCAGAATATTTTAATGGTCTTATTTCAGAAGGTGACAAGAGGGTTAAACAAGGATCAGAGGTTGATTTTTTTGCAAAATTCGGGGAAAGAGAGGCTGAAAACGTCAGACTTTCAAATGCTTATTTATTGAAAGGGCTTGGATTTAAAGGCCTTGGCGACATGAATGCTGCAACTGAGAATCTCAAGAAGGCAGTTGAGTTATCGGTGAGTAATCTTTATGCGAAAGTGGAGATGGAATAAATGAAATCAACCATGTTAGAGACGCCCAAATTGGGCGTCTCTATCTATATTTCGCCATGATGAGTTCATGGAATAATTGGTCTGATTGTAATCTTAAAATCATATCTCTGAGGCATCACCTGGTAAGCAGTAAAAACCGACAGAGCCGTGCAGCCTACTCCGCTGGTAGCATAATCGAGGTTGAAAGTTATTCCATCAAACGGATGAAGCTGATAGGTGTACAGAGCTTTAGTAAGGTTTTCTGTTGAATATGGCTGTGCACTGAAATTAAACAATTTATCACCTTTAAACTCCAAACCCATACCTTTATCATCTGTCATTCTAACCCACCGGTTATCGGTTCTTAAACCATAATCCTGAGGAATCAGGTAAGGTTCATACATATCAGTAACAGTGGATTTGTAAACCCCGGTTTTATAACCTGATTTCCTGTCAGGATAATTCTCCTGGGGACCTCTGCCATACCATTGGACATTTTCAAGACTCTTATCGAGTATCCAGTCAACTCCTACCCTTGGCAGCCAGGCCGGCATATCACCATTTGGAACTACAGAATGCTCAATTGACATTTCACCGCTGCCATTAATATTATATGTATATTGGTTCATGAATGCTCCTCTCTGAGTACCGAGTAACATTAAATTCTTTATTTCCACTATGACATTATTGTCATCAACCTTTCTGACATTGAACATTTCGTTGATTGTCTGCAATTTATCAAGACCCGACGAGTACCATTCAGTTGCTGCCATACGACCATAACCATCCGTCACGTGTTTGGTATTTGAAGACCAGAATCCCCATTCATCAGTCTCGTTAGCCAGCGGTGCACGCCATACATTAAGCTCTGCTCCTCTTTTAATAAGCTCTTTACCATGAAACTGCATTGAAGCAAGAACACCTTTTACCTTATCAAATATGTATGCAAACTCCTTTCCCTCAACGACCACTTTGCCTTTATCTTCCCTGACAGTTAAAGCATATTCCGGAGCTTTAGCCACCGTTTGAACAGGCTTAAACCATGCCAAATCAAGCTGGTCCCATGCTATTTCAAATCCTGCATCAGCCCAAAGTGTTTTTTCTTTCTGTCGGAAGCTCAGCAACAAACGATACTCGACTCCCTCTTTAATCACAGGCTTTTTAAAAGGCACAATCACAACTGTTTTTTTCTTAGGTTCAAGATTTAGCGAAAGAGTTCCGTTATCAAGAGTCTCTCCATCGCCTTGTAATATCCATTCGGTTTGCAGATCCTTCAGATTTGTGAAAAGATACCTGTTTGTTATCTCAACTTCTCCTTTTTCAGCAGAAATGAGAGTTGCAGCCACTGGTTGTCCCGATTTTTTTATCTGCCACATTTCGGGCTGGGGTCTGCGGTTTGGCCATATTGCACCGTAGGTTCTTGCTCCGATTCCGTAGCTGTAAAACTCGCCTCCTACGGTTATCTCTTCAAAATCGAGCCATAGGGCAGCCTGTTTTTTTAGCTCAGCAGTAGGATTTTTAAGTAAATCCGCTGAAACATCTTTTGAGAAAATCCCGATCCGGTCAATTATTGCATCGCAGATATAAACTGATGTTTCCTGCCCGTGGATTTCTACGTTCCGGCCAATATTAACCGGGAATGGTGTATTCCTGATATTTCCGCTTATTGGTACACCCTTGCTATCCTTTCCATCAATTGACAATGAAATTGCAGAACCGTTATATCTTGCTACAACCTGATGCCAGTTATATTCCCAGTTTTCAGGAAGGGCTATCAGCACCTTTTTTTTTTGATTTGTAGTAATATAAAATTCAAGGGAGTCTTTTCTGATCTGGTGGATGCCAAACTGGTAATTTCCTTTCGTTATTAGTGTTCCTGCCGAACTGCTGAGCGAACGTGGATATACCATAAGTGAAAGTGTAAGCTGGTTTCCACTTATCTCCAATGCTTCATCCCTGTATACTTCAACCCATTGATCATGGCCGTTAAGGTCAATACCTTTCCCGTCTATGGCAGGTACCAGTTTTGCCCGTCCCATAACATTCACCTGTACATTATTTGCGGATGCATCTTTTAGCGACTTAATCTTTTCTGTCAGACCAGTACTTACAAAATCCCAGATTGCCCCGCCCATGCTTCTCGGATAACTGTGGAACGCCTCCCAGTATTCATCGAGACCTCCTCCTCCATTGCCGGTAACAGCAAGATATTCATCAAGAAATGATGGTCGTGGATCAATACTTTCAGGTATAAGGAAAACATCTTTTATAAGACTGTACAACTGAGGGTATCTTGGACCTATAATCTCTTCACATTTGTGAGAAAAAGCATTTCCTCCGTACATCCAGTATCGGGTTTGATCATATTTCTTCCCTTCATCAATAACAGAACATATATTATCTCCTTCACCGCTCTCATTTCCGGCGCTCCAGAATAGAACTGACGGGTGGTTTCTGTCTCGTAATACCATCCTGCGGGCTCTTTCACGGTACATCTCCTCCCACTCTTTTCTCTCTGACACATACTCTGTTGCATGAGATTCGTCACCTGTTTCGTCTACTATATAAATGCCATATTCATCAGCCAGTTCGAGGTATTTAATAACAGGAGGATAATGTGATGTTCTCACACAGTTGATATTGAACTGCTTGAGTATATTCATGTCCTTTCTTATCGTCTCTTCATTCATGGTATGGCCAAGAGTCGGATGCTGCATATGACTGTTGATCCCGTTAAGCTTAACCGGAACGCCATTCAAGTAAAAAACCTGATTCCTGATCTCTGTTTTCTTGAAACCAATTCTCCCATTTATCACTTCAACTGTTTTTCCTTCAGAATTTATGAGTTCAAAAACGAGTGTATATAAACTTGGAAACTCTGCTGACCATTTATCCGGGTTTTTAATCTCATCAGATATTTTTAGAATTTGTTTATCTCCTGACGAAACTGAGAATTTTTCAGATTTAAAAGTCTTTACTATCTTTTTACCAGAATCATAAAGAGTTGTTCGCAGTGTGAAATCATTTACAGTTGCCTTGGAATAGTTTTTCACATCCACAGAAAGATTAAGTTGAGCATCTGTATATGCTTTATCGAGATCGGTTGTTGCATGCCAGTCAAAGATATGAGTTGACGGCGTTGCAAAAAGCCATACATCATCGAAGATCCCGGCCAGCCGCCAGTAATCCTGGTCCTCAAGATAGTACCCGTCAGAATATTTATAAACATTTACAGCAATAATGTTCTTCCCGGGTTTCAGGTACTTAGTGATATTGTATTCAGCGGGTTCCTGTGCACCTTCATTATAGCCAACCTCTTTACCATTAATCCAGACGAATGAAGCGGAAGCTGTTTTCTCCATTCGAAGAAATATCACTTTGCCTTTCCACGAACCGGGAATATTAAAAGTCTTCCGGTAAGAACCAGTTGGATTATATTCCCTTGGAACATAAGGAGGGTTTGGAGGAAAGGGAGTTGTTACATTCCGGAAGAGAGGATCGCCAAAGCCCTGCATTTCCCAGTTTGACGGAACATGAATTGTATCCCATTTATTATCATTGAAGTTTGGTATAAAAAAGTCATCAGGCGTTCCCTCGGGGGTATTCGAGAAGTGAAATTTCCAGGTACCGTTAAGTGACAGAAAACTGTTAGCTGTAAAACGGTTGTTCTTCAGCGCTTCATCGACAGAGATGTATGGAACAAGAGGAACATGACCCGCTTCCTGGTTCAATTCAAATACTTTTGTATTTTCGAGATAGTTATAAATATTTGTAAGAAAAGGTTTTTGCTGGGCTGAAGCAATTACTGATAACAGAAATACCTGAAATAACAATAGTTTCCTTTTCATTTTATACAGGCTTCTAATGATTATTATTCTTTTCTGATGACAAAGCTTTAATGAACCTGTACATGAACTCTACTCCGTCATAGAACTCCTTTACCCCAATCCTCTCATCTTTTCCATGGGCACGAACATCGTCCATATCTCCAAACATACCTGAAACACCATAAACCGGTATTCCCTGACGGCGTAAATACCTGCCATCTGTGGCACCTGTAGACATGATAGGCGTTACATTAACACCGGGCCACATTGATGAAGATATTTGATTGACCGGCCCTGTAACATCTTCTCTCAGAGGCGATAAAGGAGCAGTAAAGTCTGAATTAATCCTTGTAACGGATATCTGGCTATCTGCGAGAACAGATTTAAGAACCGACATAACATTGTCGGGATTATCATCAGGGAGCATCCGGCAATTTACAATTGCCTGGGCAGTGTTTGGAAGCGCATTCTCAGCATGCCCAGCACTCATCATTGTTGCTACACAGGTGGTTCGCATCATTGCATTATAATAGGCAGATGCAGCCTCCAGGCGTCTGGCAGCAGCAGTATCGGGAGGAGTTAAAAGTATAGCCAGTATATCGGATTTTACCTGGGCTGACTCAGTTATAGCGATCTTTTCAAAATAATTACGTGTTGTTTCGTTCAGTCTGACAGGAAAATCATAGTTAGCCAGACGGGTCAATCCCCTCGCAAGGTTGTAAATTGCATTGTCTTTTACTGGCAAAGAACTGTGACCTCCTTTGTTCTTTGTCTCCAGCCTGAATGAAACATATATCTTTTCACTTGTCTGAATTGCCATATTAACTGGCTTGCCATTTTTCATATCTCCACCACCACCGTCGGGATTTATACAAAAATCTGCGTCAATTAAATCCCTGTGATTTGTTATAAGCCAGTTTACTCCATTTGCATTGCCCATTTCTTCATCAGCAGTAAGGGCAATGATAATATCCCGGTTTGGAATAAACCCCTCTTTTTTAAGCCGGATAACATTAGTGATCAGGCTTGCATCATCATTTTTTACATCAGTTGTACCTCTGCCATAGAAGTAACCATCTCTTTCCAGAAAGGTGAAAGGATCAACTGACCAATCCTGGCGAAGCGCTTCTACCACATCCAAATGACAAATGAACAAGACAGGTTTCAGTTTTCCACTTCCACGGAAACGAAACATCATGTTTTTATGTTGCTGGTCTGGTCCTATCACATGAATATCACTTTCAGGAAATCCTGCAGATTTAAGCCTTTCAGCCATGGCTTCAGCAGCTTTGGTACTTCCAAAGCTTGAGGTAGTGTTTATCTCAATCAGCTCTTTGAATATATCTCTGGCCAGTTTTTGATATTCAGGATTTTTATCTTGTGATGCTGCCAAATAAGCAACTCTTAAGAAAATAATTAAAAGCAGTACTCTTTTCATATAAAGTAGACATTAAATCTTCAGGAAATATACACAAAATTGTCTCCAAAAAGTCCCCCGCAAAATTTTAGAAGCAAAATTTGCTTAATTTTGATTTTATACAATCAGGTTTTTAAATCACAAATTGACCTTAACATTTCATAAAAAAAAATACCCTTAAATCATTAAAAATGAATAAGATGCGCTTTTTATCCAAGATCTTTGCAATTCTGGCTTTACTTTTGGGTAGTTCAGCTTGCAAAAAAGCTCCTGAAACGGACAAGCTGAAAATCAGCTATGAGAAATATGTCATGCCAAACGGGCTTCAGGTAATACTTCATACCGATCATTCCGATCCGATGATCTCATATGCCATAATGTATCATGTGGGATCAAGCAGGGAAACACCCGGCAAGACCGGTTTTGCTCACCTCTTTGAACACCTGCTTTTCGGAGGTTCGGAGAATGTTCAGAGTGGAACATTTGATAAAATTATTGAAGGTGTTGGGGGTACAAATAATGGTTTTACTGAACGCGATATTACTACCTATTATGAAATGTTTCCAAAGAATGCGCTGGAAAAGATATTATGGCTTGAATCCGACAGGATGGGATTTTTTATAAACTCTGTAACCAAACACACACTTGCTGTTCAGCAGAATGTGGTTTCAAATGAAAAAAGACAAAGGGAAGATAATACACCTTACGGCTTTACGGATTATGTTGTCGATAAAAACCTCTACCCTGCTGATCATCCTTATAACTGGGAAGTGATTGGCGAAATGGCTGATCTGAAAAATGCATCACTCGAAGATGTAAAGGCCTACTATAAACATTTCTACGGGCCTAACAATGCTACACTTGTTCTTGCCGGTGATTTTAATCCGGACTCAGTGAAATTGATGATAAACAAATATTTCGGAGAAATAAAATCGCACGGTGAAGTAGCTAAGCGTTCTGCTATGATACCAACTCTTCAAAAAACTGTAAAGCTTTATCATGAGGATAATTTCGCAAATGTGCCTGAGATAACTCTTGTGTGGCCCACTCCTCAATCATATCAGAAAGAGACTTATGCGCTTGATTTTCTTGCAAAGATACTTGCCGACGGCAAAAAAGCTCCCCTTTATAAAGTATTGATAAAAGAGAAAAAACTGACATCAAGAACCTCTGCATATAATAATTCCAGCGAGCTGGCCGGAGAGTTCACTATAACAATCAGAGCTAATGAAGGAAAATCGCTCAAAGAAATTGAAGATGCTGTTCTTGAAGCTTTTAACCGTTTCGAAAAGGATGGCATCACAGAAAAGGATATTGAGAGAGTAAAGGCGTCGAGTGAAAAGAGTTTTTACGAAGGGATCGCCAGTGTTTTCGATAAGTCAATACAGCTTGCCTTTTATAATACCTTCCTTAACGATCCGGGATATATCGAAAAAGATATTGAAAATATCAAAGCAGTAACATTGAGTGACGTAAAGCTGGCCTATGAAAAATATATTAAGGGGAAGCCCCATATTGTCACCAGTTTTGTGCCGAAAGGGAAACCTGAAATGGTTGCTGAAAGTTCTATTCCAGCCGGCGTTAAAGAAGAGAATATAAATGAAGCCAGTCAGGTTGAGATTGCGAATTCAGTAGAAGAAAAAATTGTGAAGTCTCCTTCTTCATTAGACAGAACGGTTGAACCTACTGCAGAGAGAGCACCTGAAGTAAATGTACCGGTATTGTGGAAAGCCACATTGGCAAACGGGATCCAGGTTTATGGAATTCAAAACAGGGAATTGCCTCTGGTAGAGTTAAGTCTTGTAATTAACGGCGGGATTCTTCAGGACAAAACAGATCTTCCCGGAGTTGCAGGGATGGTTGCCAGTGTACTTCCGCAGGGAACAAAGAACCGGACTCCTGAAGAGTTAGAGGAAGAGACAGAGCTCCTTGGCTCAAATATTAATATGTATGCCGGTCGTGAAGAGATGATGATAAACGCGAGTTCGCTTTCAAGGAACTTTGAGAAAACAACAGGTCTCCTGAAAGAGATTCTACTGCAACCTCGCTGGGACACTGCTGAGTTTGCAATGGCACAAACCCGTACAAAAAACAGTATAATTCAGGCAGAGGCCCAGCCCAGAAGTGTAGCTAATCTGTTGTTTAACAAATTATTGTACGGTACCGATCATATCTTTGGTTATAATAACAGGGGAACAAAAGAATCTATCGGTAAAATAACTATGAATGATCTGAAAAACTATTATGAAAAGAATTTTTCCCCAAATGTTTCAAAAATCCTGATAGCCGGTAATATATCAAAGGAACAAGCACTTGCAGCTCTTAAACCTTTTGAAACAGAATGGAAAGCACAAGAGGTTAATTTGAACTCTTACCCGATTCCACCAAATCCCGGGAAATCTCAGATCTATTTTGTTGATATCCCCGGCTCACGACAGTCAGTGATATATATAGGATATCTGGCTTTGTCAAGAAATGATCCTGACTTTGTGAAGGCAGATTTTGTCAACTACAGGCTCGGCGGTGCATTTACAAGTATCCTGAATCAGATCCTTCGTGAAGAGAAAGGGTATACTTATGGTGCTTCAAGTTATTTCCAGGAAATGAAAGTTAAAGCACCGTTTTTCGCTGCAACAAGTGTGAGGTCGGATGCAACCTTCGAATCTGTTAAAATAATTAAAGATGAGATGGAGAAATATCGTAATGGCATCAACGAAAAGGACCTGCAGTTTATTAAAGACTGTATGATTCTGTCAAATGCCCTTCGGTTTGAAACAAATGGATCATTGGTTCAAATGCTGTCAACGATGTCTAAATACGGACTTCCTGATGATTATATCAAGAAGGAAGAAAACATAATCAATAATATGACGATTGAAGAGCATAAGGCAATTACAGATAAATATATTGTTCCGGATAAAATGTATTATGTAGTTGTCGGTGATGCCACTACTCAGATGAAACCACTTGAAAAGATTGGATTCGGTAAACCCATACTGGTAAAACCGTAATTATCCCCTTTACCTTTGTGCTACTTTGTGATAACCTATGTGTTCCTGTCACCCGTACCATAAATCCGGCTATTTTTTCAAATGTAACTTAAAAATATTTGAACTACCAGGTATAAATTTTGAAAATCGGTGATAAGGCCATATCTTTAAATATTCAAATTAAAACATCTGATTATTGATCCCTCTCCGAAAAGATTTTTTCGACTTTTCGCGGAGGCTTCAATTAGTTATTTATTAAAATATTTAATTCATCCTCCATGAAAAAGACAGCTTTAGTAATTCTGATGTTTATGTTCTTTTTACAAATAAGACTTCTGGCGCAGGATGAAGCACGATTGTTGAGATTTCCAGCTATCTATGACAATCAGCTTGTGTTTACATATGCAGGCGATTTATATACTGTGTCGGCAGATGGAGGGATTGCAAGAAAGCTAACCAATCACAATGGATATGAGATGTTTGCAAGGTTTTCACCTGATGGTAAGACTATTGCTTTTACCGGACAGTACGATGGTAATACTGAGGTATATATAATGAATTCGCAAGGTGGTATTCCTAAAAGGGTAACCTTCACAGCAACATTGGGACGTGATGATGTTGCAGACAGGATGGGACCGAACAACATTGTCTTTGGTTGGAAACATGATAATATGAATATCATCTTTCGTTCAAGGAAAAAGTCTTTTAACGCTTTCAACGGTTCACTTTACACAGTAAATATTGATGGATCATTACCTGAAGAGCTACCCGTTCCCAGGGGAGGTTTCTGCTCATTTTCACCCGATGATCAGAAAATGGCTTACAACAGGATATTCAGAGAGTTCAGAACATGGAAAAGGTACCGTGGTGGAATGGCCGATGATATCTGGATCTTTGATTTCAGGACCAATAAAATTGAAAACATTACCAATAATCCGGCGCAGGATATAATTCCAATGTGGTCAGGGAATAAAATCTATTTCTTATCTGACAGGGATGAAAACAAAAGGATGAATATTTATGTTTATGATTTAATATCGAAGGAAACAAAGAAACTTACTGATTTCAAAGATTTTGACATAAAATTTCCATCACTTGGTAATAAAGCAATTGTATACGAAAACGGTGGGTACATCTATAAAATGGACCTGTCCACTGAAAAATCTGAAAAAATAAAAATTACTATTGCTGAAGATTTTGTTGCGGGAAGATCAGGATTGATAGATGTAAGCAAAAGCATCAGTAACTTTGAAATCTCTCCCGATGGAAAACGGGCTTTATTTGGTGCCCATGGTGATGTGTTTGCTGTGCCTGAAAAATATGGTGAAACAAGAAATCTGACACAATCATCAGGTATACATGAAAGAGATTCGAAATGGTCAGCTGATGGAAAGTGGATCTCCTACATCTCAGATAAAACAGGTGAAGATGAGATCTTTATCCAGGCTCAGGATGGAAGCCGGCCTGCCATTGAGATAACATCCGGAAGCACAAACTACAAATATCAGCCACACTGGTCACCCGACAGCAAAAAACTTCTCTGGTCCGATCGTAATCAAATGCTGCATTATGTCGACATCGATACAAAAGTGACTACAAATGTTGATATCGATTCCATATTTGAAATTCAGGAATATGCGTGGTCGCCTGACAGCAAATGGATTACGTATACAAAAAACAGCGATAATCGATTCCAGCAAATCTACATCTATTCTCTCGAACAAAAGAAATCAAACCCGGTTACAGAAAACTGGTACAATGCTTTTGGCAGTACATTCAGTACTGATGGAAAGTATCTGTTCTTTGTTTCTTCACGCGATTTTACTCCCGATTTCAGCAATATCGGACCTACAATAAGTTATTCTGATATGGCCAATATATATTTTGTCACTTTAAGTAAAGACACTCAATCTTTATTCAAGCTTAAAAGTGATGAAGCAGAACAGCCCGGTGCCGAAGTTAAGCCTGAAGTAAATGATAAAAAGAAGGAATCTAAGACTCCAGTAAAGATTACTGTTATAAAAATTGATATTGATGGGATCCAGGGAAGAATCGGGAAACTGCCTATAAAAGCCTCTAATTATCTCAATCTGAATTCAGTAGAGAACAAACTCTTTTATCAGCGGAAAGGACAGAAAGACGATAAATCAACTCTATGTATGTACGATTTTGACGCAAGAGAAGAAAAGAATTTAGGACTTATTGATGGTTATGAAATATCAGCAAATAAGAAAAAAATGATTGTTGCTCAAAATGGGGTGTACGGTATTATTAACCTTCCTTCCTCTGAAGTCAAGGTTAGTGACAAATTAGATTTATCCGGTCTTCAGATGAAAATTAATAAACAGGAAGAATGGGAACAGATCTATAAAGAATCCTGGCGTCAGATGAGGGATTTTTTCTATTCTCCTAACATGAATGGTGTTGACTGGAAAGCCCAGGGTGATAAATATGAAGAGTTGGTGAAATATGTAAATCAAAGGAACGATTTGACATATATCCTCGGTGAATTAATCGGTGAATTGAATATTGGTCATGCATATGTCGGGGGAGGCGATAGACCTCAACCCGAGCGGATAAAAACAGGTTTACTTGGTGCAGAGATAACTAAAGATAAAACGAGCGGTTATTTCAGGATAGATAAAATTTTAAAAGGACAAAACTGGACCGGGCAGGTTAGGTCGCCTTTAACTGAAATAGGGGTAAATGCCAGCGAAGGTGATTATATACTCGCAATAGATGGGAAATCGGTCAATAAATTGAATAATATTTATGAAGCTCTTGTAAATAAAGCCGGTAAGCAGGTGAAGCTTACTTTGAACACTATTCCGGATGAACAGGGAAAACATGAAGTCACAGTTATGCCAATTGATGATGAATCCCAGTTGTACTATTTAAAATGGGTAAATGCTAACATTGAGAAAGTAAATAAAGCAACCAGTGGCAGGGTAGGTTACATTCATATTCCGAATATGGGTGTTGATGGCCTTAATGAGTTCATTAAATATTACTTCCCACAACTTGAAAAAGAAGCATTAGTGGTAGATGTCAGAGGTAATGCCGGTGGCTTTGTTTCACCTATTGTAATTGAAAACCTGCGAAGGGTTGCTTCACAGATCAGTGTGACCCGTAATTCAAAACCTGGAATCGATCCTGATGGAACATTGTACGGTCCGATGGTCATGTTATGTGATGAATTTTCAGCTTCGGACGGCGATATAGTTACATATCGGTTCAAAAATTATAACCTGGGTAAGGTAGTCGGAAAAAGAACCTGGGGAGGAGTGACCGGGATAAGAGGGACCCTGCCTTTGGTTGATGGAGGATTCCTTAACAGACCGGAATTCTCTATATATGATCTGGAAGGGAAAAAATGGATTATCGAAGGCGTTGGCGTAGAACCTGATATCGTGGTTGATAATGATCCGTATCTTGAGTATACAGGAACAGATCAACAGTTAAATAAAGCTATCGAGGTTATTCTGGATGATCTGAAAACAAAGGCTAAAAAAATCCCAAATCATCCAACTTATCCGATAAAATAACAATCGTTTTTAAGAGTAGTTAGCTAGTTCAGTGTTTAGCGTTTAAAGTTTAGAGCTATTCGGTGTCTCTAAGTCTCTAAGTCTCTGAGTCTATGAGTCTCCCATTCTTTCCCTATTTTCCTGTCACATTCAGTGTTGCAACATAATACCCCGGATCGACCCTAATAATTGCATTTTCAGAATCTAGTTTTATGGTCGTTGGGCCTGTTTTGGGAGATATGTTCATTTCTTTTCCGGAAGAGTATATTTTCAGTGGCATATCAAATCCGGGAACACAGTTGTTCCATCTGAAAGTGAGATTGTTACCTTTTACAAAATATTCAAATACAGGTATTCTTATATCTCTCAGATACTGATCAAAAAAGGATTTCAGATTAATACCTGTTTTCTCACTTAAATAGTTCTCAATCTGAGAGCCTTTAACAACCTGATGATAAAAATCCTTATTTAAACCACGTAGTATGCCTCTCCATTTTTCATCATCATTGACTATCTGCCGGATCGTGTTAAGCATATTCCCTCCTTTATAATACATATCGCCAGATCCTTTATGATTGACATTATAGATTCCAATTATTGGTATGTCATTCATAATGTTGGCTCGTGCACCAAGGACATATTCACTTCCGGCCTCCTTGCCAAAATAATACTCCACATAGAGATTCTCAGCATAATTAGCAAAGCTCTCATGGACCCACATGTCGGCAATATCCTCAAAAGTGATGCTGTTTGCGAACCATTCATGGGCCGATTCGTGTATGATGATAAAATCGAATTTTAGTCCCCATCCGCTATTGCTCAGATCAGTTCCACGATAACCATTCTTAAATCCATTGCCATAGGTCACAGAACTCTGGTGTTCCATCCCCAGATAAGGCGCCTCGACTAGTTTGTATCCGTCTTCATAAAACGGATATTGACCGAACCAATGTTCAAAAGCTTCAAGCATCATAGGAGCCTGCTTAAATTGAAGCTTTGCCTTCTCCAGGTTTTCCTTCAATACGTAATAATTACAATCAAGCTGCCCTTTTTCCCCATTAAAGATTTCAGAGAAGTGCGCATAATCAGCAATATTGATATTTACACCATAATTGTCGATAGGGTTTGCTATAAACCAGTTGTATGTCTTTGTTTTATTCTTCTGTTTTACAACACTTCTCAACCGTCCGTTTGAAACATCCATCAGGTTTCCAGGAACATTCACGCTTATAAGCATACTATCGGGTTCATCATACATATGGTCTTTGCAGGGCCACCACAAACTCGCTCCATCACCCTGGCAGGAGGAGGCGATAAAAGGCAGACCATTATTATCCTTCTTCCATGTTATGCCCCCACTCCAGGGTGGCCTGGTTGATACTTTAGGTTTACCACCATAAGTCAGAACAACGGAATAGTTACTCCCCTGCTCCTGTTTTTCAGCAAGTTCAATCCAGTATACATTACCTTCTCGTTTAAAATTAAGAACATTATTATTTTGAACTGCCTTTATAATTCTAAGTGGCTCCTGAAGGTCAATCTGCATCAAACCGGCTGGTTTAACGACTCTGTAGGTTATTGTGTTAGTTCCGTTTATTGTACTATCAGCAGGATTAACAACAATATCGAGATGATAATACGTCAGGTCCCACCAGGCTCTCTCAGGAGTTATCGATCCACGAAGTGTGTCTTGCCGTGTAAATGTCTTATTAGCTGGTGGCTGATATTGGGCCCGAACCGGAAATAAATGTAATATAGAGATTAGGAAGGCCAGGTAGATGGAGGATAATCTTTTCATTGAAGAGAGTATTAAGATAAAAGACAAAAGTATAAAGACAAAAGTATAAAGACAAAAGTAAAAAGATTAGTCCATAAAGTCTTTAAAATCCATAAGGTCAATAAAGGATTTCGACTTTCGACTTTCGACATTTGCCTTCCGATAAATTATTGTATTTTTACCTGCAGCTATTTTTAAAACCTATTCGTGAAATCCTTCATTATAGCCCTGAGCTTCATTTTCCTGTCAATATTTATTACTGATCAGGCTCAGAGTCAATTGGTTGATCATTGGGAAACTGCTGTTTTTAACAACGATACATGGAGTTATTTTGTCGGCACTTCTGAACCCAATGCAAACTGGAGATCGTTATCTTTTGATGATTCAGCCTGGCCCCGGGGTCCGGGTGGCATTGGTTATGGCGATAATGATGATGGGACAGTTATCCCGCAAACTACCTCTGTCTTTTTACGGCATAAATTTATTATAACAGATACCGCTTCAATAGGCAGTGCTCTGTTAAGTATGGATTATGATGATGCCTTTGTGGCTTATCTTAACGATGTAGAGATAGCCAGGGCAGGCATCACGGGTCTCCATCCTGCTTATAACCAACTGGGTACTGACCATGAAGCGACCATGTACTCCGGAGGATTACCAGAATCATTCATAATTGAGAAAAAATTACTGAAGACATGCTTACTACCTGGAGATAATGTCCTGAGCATTCAGGTTCATAATTCAAGCACAACGTCATCTGACATGTCCTCGAATGCGTTTTTATCATTAGGTATTACCAATAACACATATAATTATCGCCAGGTGCCTTCATGGTTTCTGGCCCCTATTGATTTTAAATCATCAAATCTTCCTATTGTCGTTATTACTACTAACCAGGGGGAAGTAATAGTGGATGAGCCTAAGATTACAGCGGATATGAAGATCATATACCATGGCAACGGGATAAGAAATTACGCCTCAGATTCCGGCAATATTTATACCGGTAAAGTAGGGATTGAGATAAGAGGTGTATATTCAGCGTCACTCCCACAAAAGCCATATGGGTTTGAGACACGCGATATTGCAGGCAATAATAGGAATGTGTCTCTTTTAGGAATGCCCAGCGAAAATGATTGGGTGCTTCTTGCAAATTATAACGACAAAACATTTTTAAGAAACGTCCTCGCATTTGATATTTTCCATAAGATGGGAAATTATTCAACACGTACAAGATTCTGTGAAGTAGTTTTAAATAATGAATACAAGGGAATTTATCTGCTGGGAGAAAAAATAAAGCAGGACAATGGAAGGGTAAATATTGCCAAACTCAAATCTGTGGATAACTACGGAGATGAGGTAACAGGCGGGTATATAATTAAAAACGACTATTTTACCGCTACAGACAGCTGGAAGAGCAATTTCTCTCCTTTGAATAAGCCCGGAGCTGAGGTATATTTTGTCTATCATGATCCCAAACCAGCGGATTTGACTGATCAGCAAAAAACATATATCCAGGGATTTATTAACACCCTCGAAACAGTTCTCTATAATCCCTCGTTCAGAGCTCCCGTTTTCGGATATAAATCTTACATCGATATTAATTCGTTTGCTGATTATTTCATTTTAGGGGAAGTCACGCGTAACGTTGATACATATAAAAAGAGCCGGTATTTTTATAAGAATAAAGACAGTAAGGATGGTTTATTACACTCCGGACCTGCCTGGGATTTCGACTGGGCATGGAGAAACCTGCTGGAAAACTGTATTCATTTCAATCAGACCGATGGGTCAGGCTGGGCATATAAAGTAAATGAATGTGATGCCTGGCCAGTCCCTCCTTCATGGGAAGTCCGTATGTTGCAGGATAAAGACTTTGCGAACCTGATACATGACCGATATTTTGAATTGAGAAAGAATATCCTGAGTCAGACTGAGATAGAAAACACTATTGATTCAGTAGCAAGTCTGATAAATGAAGCCCAGTTTCGACATTTTCAAAAATGGAATATACTTGGAATTAATGCCGGAACACCTGAATCAGGCATTCAGCCGATAACATATAGCGGCGAGATTCAAAAATTTAAAGACTGGATAAGCACTCGTCTGGCATGGCTCGATGCTAATATGATCGGTTCAGCCCTCTCAGTAGAAAAGAATCCTGAAGATCAGGTCAAATGCAGGATATTCCCTAATCCGGTCAGCAATATCCTGTATATAGAATCAGATAAAGAGATCAAAAGCATAGCTTTATATAATATCACGGGTACGCTGGTAATTGAAAAGAACGACTTGAATGATTTTACTGTTAGCACAAATGTGACCAGTTTGAGGACCGGAATGTATATTGCCAGAATAGTCTTCAGCAACGGTGAGTTTGCTGTGTCAAGGGTAGTGAAAAAATAGTAGATTTAATTATTTTAGTAAAATTTCCTAAAAAACATTAATATGAAAAGAACATCAATCTTAACATTCTTAATGATTGTGATAACAATCTGTATCAGTGGTGCTTTGCTGGCACAGGAGTCACCCCGGTCACGCGAATCATTCAACCAGGGCTGGAAATTCGTAAAGTACTTTAATGCCTCTGAGGAAGCAGTTACATCCGACAAAGAGCCTGAAAATCTTCAGCTCCCTTCTGTCAACGACAATAGCTGGAGGTCATTGGATCTGCCTCACGACTGGGCAATCGAGGGGCCATTCAGCGATACGCTTGAGAACAATACCGGACTTTTACCATGGAAAGGCATTGGATGGTACAGGAAACATTTTATCGTTAATGACAATGACAAAGGGAAACGTATCTATGTCGATTTCGACGGAGCAATGGCTAATGCTAAAGTATGGCTGAACGGCAAGTATGTAGGAGAATGGCCATATGGCTACACTTCTTTCCGTCTAGATCTTACGCCTTATATAATTACCGGTAAGGAAAATATTATTGCCGTACGACTCGACACCAGGAACTGGGACTCCAGATGGTATCCGGGAGCAGGACTCTACCGGAATGTCTGGCTGGTAAAGACTTCACAGCTGCATATTACAAATAATGGCGTTTTCTGCACTACACCTGAAATAAAAAAAGAGAGAGGAATGCTCAGCGTTCAGGCTGAAGTTGAAAGCCATCTTAATGATCCGTCACCTGTTACAGTTAAAACTATTGTCTATAAACTGAATGATAAATTTGAGCCGGCTGCATCACCAGTTGCAGAATCAGTTGTTGCCACTGCAACAATCGAGGGACTGAAGAAACACGACTTCAGGTTTGATATTCCGATAAAAGACCCGGTTTTATGGGATATAAATAAACCGGAACTCTACCGGGTTGCAGTTATAGTGATGCAGGGGAAAAATGTAACTGACAGATATGAAACCAATTTCGGCTTCAGAACTTTGAATTTTACAGCCCGAAACGGATTCCTTCTTAATGGCAGAAGGGTACAAATAAATGGCGTTTGCAATCACCACGATCTGGGAGCTCTGGGAGCTGCTTTCAATACACGCGCTGCTGCAAGGCAACTTGAAATTCTGAAGGAGATGGGTTGTAATGCCATAAGGACAAGTCACAACCCACCTGCCCCGGAACTTGTTGATCTTTGTGACAAGATGGGATTTCTTATCATGGTTGAAGCATTCGACGCATGGAGAATTGGTAAGAAACCAAAAGATTATAATCTCATATTCAATGCCTGGCATTCGGAAGATTTAAAAGCTATGGTACGTCGCGACCGCAATCATCCGTCTGTATTCATGTGGAGTATTGGCAATGAGGTTCCTGATCAGGGGAATCCTTACCTTGCCAGGGCTCTGAATGCAATTGTTAAATCAGAAGATAATACTCGTCCGGTGACAGCAGGTTGCGATAATGGCAATTCCGGCACAAATGGGTTCCAGAAGACACTTGATGTTTTTGGCATTAATTATCATCTTGGTGACTACAAGAGGTTTTACGATCTGAAAGACAATTCTGATCTTGGATTGGTTTCAACCGAATCAGCTTCAACAGTCAGTTCAAGAGGTGAATACTTCTTCCCGATAGTCCAGGGCGACCTCGACAATAACCTGCCCGGTAAAGGGATCTTCCAGATTACATCTTATGATGTAGCTTATCCGGCATGGGCTTCTACACCTGATCAGCAATGGACTCTTCTCGATAAATTCCCGGCTGCAATGGGCGAGTTCGTATGGACGGGCTTTGATTATATTGGTGAGCCTACCCCATATTATGGCGATATGACCGGTCTCAAACCAGATTCATGGGGGTATAAGGAAACACTTAAGATGCTTGAGAAAGAGGGTGTAAAAGAAGTCCCGTCCCGCAGCAGTTATTTTGGAATAATGGATCTTGCAGGATTTAAAAAAGATCGTTTCTATCTGTATCAGTCAAGGTGGAGACCTGAACTTCCTATGGCGCATATTCTTCCTCACTGGAACTGGCCTGAAAGAAAAGGTCTGGTTACTCCTGTTCATGTATATACATCGGGTGATGAAGCTGAACTGTTCCTGAATGGCAAATCGCTTGGCAGGAAGAAAAAAGGAGAATTTGAGTATCGAATCAAATGGGATGATGTTGTGTATCAACCAGGTGAACTTAAAGTAATTGCTTATAAGAACGGAACTAAATGGGTAGAGGATCTAGTACGTACAACAGAGAAAGCATCTGTGGTATCTATGTCTGCTGACAGGTCTGCTGTTCATCCTGATGGTGCAGACCTTATTTATATTACTGTAAGGATTGAAGATAAGAATAAACTTCTTGTTCCAAAAAGTAATAACCAGCTCAATTTCAGCATCGAAGGGCCTGGCAGAATCGTAGCAACCGATAACGGCGATGCTACCAGTCATGAGTCATTTCAGACTAAATCAAAGAAAGCTTATAATGGTTTATGTCTTGTAATTGTCGCTGCAGAAAAAGGAGCTACGGGGTCATTTACAGTAAAAGCTGAATCTAAAGGATTGAAAGCTACAACTGTAAAAGTTGATATTGCCAATTAAAAAAAGATTTGTCTCTCATCCTCAGATGCTACCCCCTTGCCCCCCCATTTGGGGGTTAAGAATAGAGTTAATGTATTATAGCCCCCCATTTGGGGGGTTGGGGGGTAAAGATATGGTGATTGGGGCTGAATTAAGGGACTAGCCTATTCTTTTTGTATAGAAAAGCTTATCATCACCCTCAGTATAAAAGTCCTTCAGCCTAGCTTCAAGTACGAATTGATTGTTAATGTAGAATGCTCTTGTCGGTGCATAATGCTCCAGACCCGAAGTTTCTGCAATTAGTATCTTACATCCCATTT
>JADGPU010000073.1 GCA_017882305.1 Bacteroidales bacterium
TCAAATCAATTTCTTTATCAGTTTATTATTTTTGCTGGATATTACTTTGCACTTTGTCACTTTTATCGGTCTCCGGTTTGTTTTCGTCAAGGGAATTTAATTTAGCTTTTACCTCATCGAGTACTCCATCGTTATCAACTGCGTAATAATCCTTCAGGCTCTGAAGAGTTGCGCGGGCCTGCAGGGAATCGCCCTTTTTAATGCTTATATCAGCAAGCAGAAGAAATACTCTTGCCATCCAGTACTGATGAGGTGTTTTCTGATCAATGAACTCAGTAATTACCTTTTCAGCTTCGGCAGGTTTATCTTTCTTATTCAGAAGCTCAGCTACCCTGTATTTTGACTCCGCTCCTTCCACGCTGGTGACTTCTGTCGCTACCTTCCTGAAATCTCTGAGGGCATCATCAAAATTATTGAGACTATAATTTGCTTTTGCGCTCATAAATGTAGCCTCCCTGACTAACTCCTCAGGTATATTTGCCGAATTGTTTATTTTCCCTGCAGCAATGATGGTCTTCTGGGCATCACCAGCCTGATAAGCCGAGTTCAATTGTCCTTTAAGAGCGATGAGGGTATTTGCATCACTCGAGGAAACCTTCTCCAGTTTCTCATAGTAACCGAGGGATGCCGAATAATCTTCTTTATCATAAAGCATTGAAGAAGCAGCAATTAACGACTGTTCAAGAAATTGATTGTTTGGTTCCCCTGAAACAGCTATATATAGTTTAAGTGCCTCCTCATTATTACCTGCCGATCTCAGGCATTCTGCAAGGTAATACTGTGCATTCTGTCTGAAGCTGCCATTCGGAAATTCACTGATATAGCTTTTTAAAACATCAGTAGCTTTATCATATTTACCGGTCATAAACAGATTTTCGCCCGATGTGTACAGGAGGGAATCTTTCTGAGTCAGGTTAATATCACCATAACCATCGAGTGTCTTTACATAAGCAAAATATGTATCTACTTCATTTAAATCTACATAAGTATTTCTCAATCCGGTCATTGCATCCCTTGCTTCAGGAGTAGATTTGTAGTTCTCTATCACCTTTTTGTATTGGGAAATAGCCTTTTCATTTTCCCCGAGGTTATAATAAAGCAGACCCAGCTGAACTATAGAACGTGGCACAAAAGAGCTTCCTGAGTAATTTGAGATGATTGTATTGAAATCTGCTTCTCCTTTTTTGTAATCTTCAAGTACCAGGTATGCCCTTCCTCTTTCGAAGATTGCATCAGGAACAAACGTTGAAGAGGGAAATTTCTGCATCAGAGCCGTGAGCACGTCAATTTTCCCTTTTGTATTATTAATAAGTCCGAGGGAGAATCCCTTCTGAAACATAGCATAATCGGCATCCAGATAACCGTATGTAATTACTTTGTCAT
Organism: Bacteroidales bacterium; assembly: GCA_017882305.1. Lineage (GTDB taxonomy): Bacteria > Bacteroidota > Bacteroidia > Bacteroidales > VadinHA17 > LD21. The sequence continues at coordinate 1,384 of JADGPU010000073.1, forward strand.
AATAATCGATTGCGGAAGCATAGCTGGTGGCAATGTAATAGCAATCGGCAATTCTGTTCTTTGCATCAACAAGTACTTCCGGTTTCACGTTTGTTACCCCCGATTCGAAAGTTTTAAAATTGGTTAAAGCATTTGTATAATCTTTAAGATTAAAGAAGGTATATCCAAGATTATACCTCACAAGGTTATATTCGCTTAAGAGGATCGAACCCGGCAATCCCATAAACAACTCATAATCTTCTTTTGCCAATTCATAATGACCAAGCCTGTAATTTGCTTCACCACGCCAATAGATAGATCTTGCCCTGATCTGCATGTTATATTTTTCATATTTGAGTGATTTATCGAACATACTGATTGAGGCTTCAAATTCCAGGTTTTTAAAGAGTTCCAGTCCTCTGAAAAATCCAACTTTCTGATAGGCTTCTTCCAGTCGGCTATCTTTATTGCCAATTTTATCAAGTGCAGCCAGGGCGGCTTTGTAGTTTTTAATCTGCATCAATGTACCTACAAGATAATCGTACACCTCCTGTATCCTTTTTGACCCGGGATAGAGATCGATATATTCCTGAAAAGCGGCAATGGCCTCTCCAAAAGGAGCATATGCTGTTTCGTACGTCAGTTTTGCAAAGTTGTAAAGTGATTCTTCCTTGATCTTCTTGTCAAAATTAAGTATTGATGCCTCACCAAATGCTAAACGGGAACGAGGTTTGTCACCTTTCTGAAGATAGCAATCGCCAAGAATATTCCAGATATTCTGACTGAGAAGATCATTCTTTGCACCTATTTCAAGAAGAAGTTTGATGGCTTTATCAATCTCTCCGGTTTTATAATAACAGTAACCAAGCTGATATTTATCTTCCCGACCACTGGCCTTTGCTCCTGTTGAGTATTTCTCCAGATAGGGCAATGCTTCTTTATAATTCTCCTTACTGTAATAAGCATCCCCAATAAATCTGTAAAGTTCAACAGCCCTGGTTTTACCGGCAGACTTAAGAAGATCGGGAGCCATTGACAGAATACCGTCATAATCTTTCTGGAGATATAGAATCTGAACAATATAGAATGGCACCACCCCTCCGAAAGTTTCATCCTCTTTTAAACGTATAAACCCCTCTAAAGCTGTCTGATACATTTTCTGTTCGTAGGCGATCTGAGAAAAATAGTATACTGCAGGTGGTGTATATTCGGTGTCAATATCTTTAATTTCAGAAAACATCAGAAGTGCTCTGCTCTGATCACCCTTGATATAAAGCGAATATCCGAGTCTGAAAAAATATTCTGCCAGCTTTTCTGATTTCAATTCCTGCCTGTTCACGGTTTCATAATAAATTACAGCTTTCCTGTAGTTTTTGTTCTGATAGAAATAGTCGCCTAATTCCAGTCTTGCATCATTAATCCGGGGACTTTCCGGATGTGAATATATGAACATCATCATCCTGTATTCAGCATCTGGATTGAAAAGTTTCAACGCTGCAATTGAGCTGTAATATTCAGCATCGGCTACAAGTATCAGGTTGGATTTATCACCATCTCTGACAAATGAATCGAAAAGTCTTATTGCAGCCGGGTATTTCTCTTTATTGAACAATTCCATTCCCCTGTAAAATTCAGAACCAATTTCTTTAGCAGTAAATGGAACCTGGGATGAGACAGGAAGTACGAATATTAAAAGGAAAGTGAATATTAAAATGAATTTGTTTCTGTTCATAACTTATTTTTTTTGACCCTTCACAAAAAAACACGGTTTATGTTTTAATTAATATAAATGACATATAACATGTTAATTGTAAACCACATATAACACTAATCGGGATTTTTTAATTAATCGTAAAATTACAACTATTAAACGCCGTCAGCGGGCCTTTATTATTGATTTTATCAACATATAAATATTAATTATCAATTCTTTCCTTATTTTGCACATTAAATCGGCGGGAAATGCAGGAGAATCTTCCACTGGATGTTATTATAGAACTGACAAACTGTAGTATATGGCAACAGAATCATTTAGTTCTATCCCACGTTAATCTGCAGGTGGGGAAAGGTGAATTTATGTACCTGGTAGGAAGAGTTGGCAGCGGTAAATCGAGCCTGATAAAAACTCTCAATGCCCAGATACCTCTGAAAGAGGGCATCGGACTTGTTGCAGGTTATGACCTCTCAAAAATTAAGAAAAAAGAGGTTCCATACCTCCGCCGGAAAATCGGTATCGTCTTTCAGGATTTCCAGCTGCTTATCGACAGGTCGGTTAATGAGAATCTTGAGTTTGTTTTGAAAGCAACAGGCTGGAAAAGCAAGAAAGAGATAGATATACGTATTGGTGAAGTTCTTGAGAAAGTAGGTCTCGGGTTGAAAGGATATAAGATGCCTCACCAGCTTTCGGGAGGCGAACAACAGCGCGTAGTTATCGGAAGAGCCCTGCTGAACGATCCTGAAATAATTCTGGCCGATGAACCTACAGGCAACCTCGATCCGGAAACGTCTGAGGGTATTTTAAGGCTGCTTACGGATATCAGTAAAACCGGCAGAGCTGTGGTTGTTGCTACACATAATTATACGCTCCTGAAGAAATTCTCTGCACGCACACTTAAATGTGACAACGGAGAGCTTAGAGAAGTAATTAACGATGAGGAAATGGAGCTTTTGCAGTGACAGGCCTATTTCAACATCCTTACCGGCCAGAAAAGCCTGTTGCGATAGAGACGGTAAAAGGGAACCTTCACACACCCGAATGACTCAATGAAAGAAGCAACGGAAGGTATTGATGAACCGGCAAAATCAAGTATATTCCTTGTCGATGAATAGTTTTTTATTAATTCATTGACAACAAAATAATCAATCCGTCTTTCCCTGCTTAACGGGGTATTAACTTCGATCAGGATAGTCTTGTTTCCACGAATCTCAACAAGGAAAATCCCGAATATCAGCTTTTTCCTGGCTCCTCTCACCCCAATCAACTTACCCTTTTTGTTGATAATACAAAAATTCATAAGGTTTTTAAGACGCTGATAATCACGGACTTTAATACCATTTATATCTTTCCCTTTATTCTGTATGAAAAGATCTATAATCTCATCAGGTGTAATGTTATAAACAAGTTCGGGATTTTTTCTGGTTGAAGCTTCAATATTTCTCCTGCAATGATCCGAAAAGTTTTTAAATATTGTTTCATATGGCTTTGAGAGATCCAGCTCGAAATTAACTCTTTCAGACACTTTATATCCGTTTGCATCTATTTTCTGGCCGATGCATAAGTCGATAAACTTAAAGAAATCTGGCATGTAATCAAGGAACTCACCAACTGCTTTGGATACAGGTTTGTCCGGAGAAAATGCACCGAGTTGCTGAAGAAAAACAGGGGTTGCTATATATTGTATTCCAAAACGGCTGAATCCGGGAACCGGAAAGACAGAATCATAATCATCATCGACGAGTGCCTGCCAACCCGGCGCCATTATATCAAGATACCAAGAATATGCATAAGGCTTTGCCCCGGGCGTGTTTTTAATACAATTATCCCATTGTTCCCTGTCTATTTCATTATGCTTATGGTAAACTATCATGGTTTCTGGTTTTTAACCATAAATTCAAAAACTTCCCGCCAATCCTTCCATTCCTCATTGTCAAGCAAAGATGTATTATGCCAAATACTTACAAAGAGTCCGCCAACGCTTCTGGTTTCGTTAATAAGTTTTAAAATGACCTCCTTCGAACTGCCGGGGTCAAGCTTTTTGTAATCGTAAAGAGTACCATCCATTAGCTGAAAAGGAATGATCTTAAGATCTGTATGGTTATCCTCAGAAACATCATAAAAAAAGTAAGGACGGGCAATTCCTGCCCTGAAACCCGGTTCATCAGGATAACCCATTGTATAGTCTTCAGTAATTCCTGCCTTTTGAAGATCGTTATATGATTTTGGCATGAATAATCTGAGATAATGGAAACGACTCATGAGGATATCTTCTCCTAATATAATTTTCAGACGATGTGTTTCATTCTTAATCAGTGAAAAACTTCTGGAAGCAGAATAAGAGGGATGCACTCCTGATTTATAAATATTGGAGATCTTTTTAATTAGTTTCCTGTACGCATCATTTTTCCACGAAGGATTTATATCATATTTTGAATGGGCCCCAACCGGGAAAAAGAACCTGGCAGTAGCATCGTTTGTCTTAATAATATCGATAATATAATCGAATACCTCATATGGATCTTTTTCTTCCCTGGCCAAAATCCTGTATCTCTCGCCAGCGTGACCTTCGTTGTTTTTAAAATCATGAAACAGCCCTCCGATAGATCTTAAAAAGTTCTTACCCAGGTAAGCAAAAGGCTGATCTGTATCGATGGTTAAAAGAGCTTTATACTCATTACGTCTGAAAACAAGATTCGGGAACCGTTTCAGGAAAGCTTTTGCCAGTTCTTTTGCCCACAAATCGATAATGGGTTTTCCTAAAAATCCGTTTTTAAAAGCAATTGAGGCCGAAGAAGGAAATCGTCCATATTCATCAGGTTTAAATTCAAGATACTCCTCATACCTGCTTACCAGAAAAAAAGATGCAGCAAAAACATCAAAAGGAAGATCGGAATCAGAAGAAGTCTGAAAAAAGACAGCCAATCCTTTCCATTCACTGATAGTAATCTTTTTAGAGAAGATTCCCTTTTCAAATAAAATTGATTCAGGACTGATTTTAAATGAGCCGGATAAATTATCTGTGGAATAATTAATAACCGGATGCTTACCCAGTTTACGCTTGTCAGTAATTACTTCCCACTGTAAACCAAGAATATCTCCCAGGATAATACCTGCTATATACCTCAGACGAGGTGTATCCTTTGCCGAATATATTTTTACCGGTCCCGAATCCATAATTACAAATTTATGTAATTACTTGTTATTTAATGGTATAAAGTTTGAGAATTTTAATGACTTTTTCCTTGAATTTCATTTTCTATCTCAATGAAAAAGTTTGGAGTGAGCTAATGTTTGAATACTTAAAGTTAAAAGGTCGAATGGGTGAATGATTGAATGGTTGAAAGGTTGAAGATTAGTATATTTGTGGAAACTTTAGGCACTCTAGGCATTTTAGGCACTTCAGGCACTCCAAACTTTTAATTCTGTTGCAATTAGAATAATTTACTTATCTTTGCGCCCTAATTAACAAGGTGATTTCCACGAAGCGTTGTTAAGCATTTTGCCCAGTCTGCATTTGAGTTCATTTCGGCCGGGATAGCAAATCCATCGCTCCCGGAACCACACCATAAAATATAATAATGATAAATTTTGAAGAGATGGGATTCACTCCAGGTATCCTGAAGTCGATTCAGGAGCTTGGATTTGAAATCCCTATGCCCGTGCAGGAAAAAGTAATTCCATTAATGCTGGGTAGTGAGGTAGATATTATTGCCCTGGCACAAACCGGGACCGGCAAAACAGCAGCCTTCGGGTTGCCCCTTGTTCAGGCAACTGATACAGAAATAAATAATACTCAGGCACTTATTCTTTGTCCTACACGTGAATTGTGCATGCAGATCACTGGAGATCTGACAGATTATGCCAGATATACCGGTAAGCTTAAAATACTCGCAGTCTATGGAGGAGCAAGTATTGACAACCAGATAAGAAGCTTGAAAAAGGGTGTCCATATTATTGTTGCAACACCGGGAAGACTTATTGACCTGATTGGCAGAGGGGCGGCAAAGCTTTCCTCAGTCACAACAGTCATCCTCGATGAAGCTGATGAGATGCTGAATATGGGTTTTCTTGACAGTATAAATGAAATACTTGAAGAGGTTCCTGTTGGAAGAAGAACTCTTTTATTTTCAGCAACGATGTCATCTGAAATTGCAACAATTGCAAGGAAATACATGAACAGCCCGGTTGAAATAACAATTGGTACAAAAAATTCTTCGGCGGAAAATGTCAGCCACGCTTATTATCTTATTCATGCAAAAGATAAGTACAAAGTACTCAAACGCATTGCAGATTTTGAACCGGATATTTATGGTATTGTATTTTGCCGAACCCGGAAAGAGACTCAGGAAGTAGCATCTAAACTGATTGACGATGGCTATAATGCTGATGCACTTCATGGTGATCTGTCGCAGATGCAGCGCGATGCTGTTATGCAGAAATTCAGGATTAGGAACCTCCAGCTACTGGTGGCAACAGATGTTGCTGCCCGCGGATTGGATGTCGACGACCTTACTCATATAATAAATTACAGCCTGCCGGATGATACTGAGGTATATACGCATAGAAGCGGACGAACAGGAAGGGCAGGAAAAACCGGAATATCAATTTCTCTTGTCCACCTGAGGGAAAGACACATCCTTCAGCAGATCGAAAGAAGAGTGAAAAAACCTTTCAAAGCAATACCTATTCCAACGGGAACGGAGATATGCGGCAAGCAACTGTTCAACTGGGTCAATAAACTGGAGAATGTTGTTACGGATCACCAGGAAATTGAAAAATTTCTGCCTGACATTAAGGAGAGGCTCGCCGGGCTCGACAGGGAGGAACTTCTCAAAAGAGTTGTATCGCTGGAATTTGACCGTTTTCTTGATGATTATCGTTATGGGGAAGATATTATAGCTCCTGTAGCTGAAAGAGAAGGTAGCCACGAAAGATCAGGCAGAAGGGATTCCCGCGAACAATATACAGGTAATTATACCCGCCTTTTTATCAATCTTGGTAAGTCCGATGGCTTCTACCCTGAACAACTTATTGAACTTGTGAACAGTAACACCAGGGGGAGAAAAGTACCGATAGGAAAAATTGATTTGTTGAAAACATTTTCATTTTTTGAAGTTGAAGCAAGCTACGCCGACGATCTTATTGGCGCATTAAGTAATGCAACATTTATGGACAGAAGAGTTGCAGTTGAGATTGCCCAGGAAAAAACCGATAAGCCGAGAACAGGCGATTATTCAGGAAAAAGACCCGCTAAATGGTCTGACAGGAAACCCGGAAAGAGAAATCAGGGCAGATCGGAAAGTAAGAGTAATGATTATAAAAGAGAAAGCAAATTCGGCCGGAAGGATAAGAAGAAGTACAGTCATTAATTAACTGCTTTAACTCTGTGACTCTCTGTGTCTTCTCTGTGGTTCTCTGTGTAAGTTCTTTTTAGTGACACAGAGGTGCACTGAGGGAACACAGAGCTACACAGAGAAATACAAAAACCTATCAAGAGCCTCGTGAGGGCTCTTTTATTTTTATATTAAGAAGGATCATTGATATAATAGCAATGGTACCTCCAAATCCAAATGCGACTGTGCCTCCGAATCCGGGAATTACTTTATCAAAATAGCTGTAAAGGAATCCGAAGATAATACTCGCCGGAAGTGCTCCCAGTCCGATCGAAAAATTGAACAATCCAAATGCTGTTCCTCTCTTCTCTTCGCCTACAAGATCAGCTACAAAAGCCTTTTCAGTACCTTCAGTAAATGCATAGAACAAGGCATAGACAGCAAAAAGGAAAAATGTAGCAATAATCTGAAGATCAGGAGAGAGAAAAACGAGAAGAGCAAAAGAGATGTATACAAAAGCATAAATTCCCCACCCGATATTAATTACAATTTTCCTTCCGATCTTATCAGAAAGACTCCCCATCGGAGTTGAGAAAATAACCTTTATTATATTGTAAAAGACCCAAACGAGCGGAAGAAACAGTATATTGATCACCTTTGATTGTGCAGCTTCATCTCCAAAATTTGAAACCATATTATGAAGAGGAGCTATGCTATTAACCATATTTACTACAGCCCCGCTTTTATGGATAGCCTCCTCAACCCGGAATAAAAGAAAAGCATCCGAAGAGTTGCCAAGGGTAAACAGAATCATAATCAGTAAATAATTCCTGAAGTTTCTATCAAAGCTTTTTAACGAGAAGGTAAACGGTTTTCTAACCCCATTATCTGGTACAGATTCTTTTACAAATAAAACAATTGTAAGTACTGCTAAAATCCCAGGTATTATTGCAAGAATGAATGTCCATCTTAAAGCTAACAGAGAATCTTTCATTCCAAAACCGATAAACAGCACCAGAAGTGTTATTATTGCCAGAATAGGTCCTGCTACAGCGCCGGTATTATCCATAGCCCGTTCAAAACCATAAGATTTTCCTCTGATACTCTCATCAACCGAAGAAGCGATCAATGCATCTCTGGGAGCTGTTCTGATCCCTTTCCCCACCCGGTCAAACATCCTGACTATTATTATTTCCCATGCTGAAGTCACAATACCTGTCAATGGCCTTATAAAAGATGATATTGAATAGCCGATAAGAACAAGGAGTTTTCTCTTTCCTATCTTATCGGAGATAATTCCGCTGACCAGCTTTATCATTGAAGCAGTTGTTTCAGCAACTCCTTCAATTACACCAAGTAAAATGGCACCGGAGCCCAGGGCTGCGATATAAACTGGAACCAGCGGGTAGATCATCTCCGAAGCAGCATCTGTGAAGAGGCTGACGATACCCAGCATAATAACTACATGGGGTATCTTTTTTTTGGCGTTATCAATAAGATATGCTTTCAATTATTAAGAAAATAATAGTTATAAAGAATCACCTTTTTATGTAATCATTAAATAAAACCTGAAGATAAGCTTTCCCTTTTCTCTCACCAGATTCCGGATCTTTGCCTTCAAGGAGTACGGGTTTCTTAATTTTTAAATCGACACTGACTGCGGAGCTATCGGTAATAAATCCGAATCCTTCATTATAAGTATAAAATGCAAATGATTTTGACTGATCTGATAACATATCTTTGCTAAACGGGAAGTTTCCAGTGAGGCCAAGTTGATTTAATAATGTAACCGGAATATCAACCTGGCTGCCAAGCTTCTCAATCCTTATATCTCTTTTTAATAATGCTCCACCAACCCACAGCATCGGAATTTTAAAGACATTCTGCTTATAATTAGGCATATCGCTGGAAATCCTGGCACAGTGATCAGCTACCAGGATTATAAGCGTGTTTTTCCACCAGTATGTTCCTTTTGCCCAATCGAGAAATGATCCAAGAGTCTTGTCTGTATAAAAAATTGAGTTTTTGTATTTGGTCATGTCATCCGAACCTTTAAATACCGGTTCCATAGGAACATCAAAAGGTTCATGGCTTGATAAAGTAAGGACAACTTTGAAAAAGGGTTCTTTAACTTCCTTCATAGAATCTTTAAGAGTCTGAAAAAGAATATGATCGTGAACACCCCATTTGGAATTATAATTTGCAGGATCAAAATTACTCTTGGTAATTATATCATGAAAACCTGAACCAATAACAAAGGAATTAAAGTTTGCGAAATTGATCTCACCACCGTACCAGAATGAACTGCGATATCCATTTTCAATCAGGATTTTAACAAGACTCGGTAGAGACTGGCTCTTCTTTGGTTCTTTAATTATTGACTGGGCTGGTTGAGCAGGATAACCATCAAGTATAGCAGGGATAGCTTTGTCAGTTCTGGTTCCTGATGCGTAGAAGTCTGAAAAGAGTATTCCCTCCCTGGAATATCTGTTAAAATTCGGAGTAACCAACGAGTCTCCTCCAAGAGGTCCGATCAGATAACCGCTGAAACTCTCAATCACGATAATAATAATATCAGGCCTGGAGGTGTTTAAAACCTTCACCGGAATTCCCTTTTTAACTGTAAGTGAATCAACAACACTTTTTGCAACTGAAAGGTCGCCGAACTCGTAAGGATTCTTTACAGGTTTTTGAGCAAAGGCAGATGAACCCACATTCCAAACTGCATTAATAGCCGTATGATTAAGAAACATTTTTTTACTGAAATAAACACTTCCTGCATTAATCGGAGCTACACCAAACCCTCCTCTGATTGGTATTAAAAGAGCCCCCCATAGGATCAAAAAGAATAGAACTCCGGGTATCCTGTACCGGATTCTGTCAAAACTGTTGAATAATCTGTCAATTAGTCTGTTATAGAAGTATATTACGAACGAAGCTATTAAACCTATTGTAACTAAAAACATAATAACCTTCAGTGTACTTACCGATGCCATCGCCTCTCCAGGTGTTTTCAGATATAACATTGGTGTGTAATCCATCCTGAATCCCCAGTATGAATAAAGGTTAGCGTCAGAAACTATGATAATAGATGAGAAAATGATCATAATATATGAATACCACCTGACAAATATCCTGAACCAATTGCCGTTAAAGTAGACTCCGGGGATTACAAACAATAGAGGAATAAGCAGATAATATCCCGTTGTTGAGATATCAAGCTTTGCCCCATGCCAGAATGTACCCAACAGATCACCTATACTGTTTTGAAATGAAGAATGATATTGCATAAAAATAAAAAACAGCCTGGCCATAAAGAAAAACGCTAGCCAGAATAGTGCATAATTACCGATAGCGATGAATCTTTTTTGCATAACTAAAATTATAACTTCTGAACTGAAGCGGCTTCTTTTGTGTTTGCGTAATAAAATATCAATGATAAAGTTATTATTATCATCCCTGAAATGGTGAGCCATTCCGGATGTTCATCAGGAATAAGCAGCCAGCTTAATACGGCTCCGGTAACAGGCGTAATAAACTTCCATAAATTCAATTCTGATACTTTAACACCTGGTCGTTGAAGTAGTTTAAACCATATTGAAAATGCTGCAGCTGCCATAAAACTTAACCATAATAAAATCATCCAGTATTTCATTGGGAATGATCCGTTTGGTCTCATTTCCGCAGGAATTGAAATAAGGTAAAGTATTACTCCTCCTAAAAATAGCGATGATGAACTTAGAACGAATGGGTTAATATCCTTGCTTTTGATTGATATAATTACATTACTTGTAGCGGTGGCAATATTGCCAACAAGGATCATCAACACTCCTAAAAGTTCAAGAGCGGTTCCCAATTTGAAAGCCTGTCTACCTAAACTGATAAGGATAACACCTGAGATTCCAAAAATAATTGTAACAATTTTTTTCTTTGTAAGCTTGTCATCTTTATGCAGAATTGCGGCAACAACAGCAATTATAAGGGGTTGCGCACCATATACCACAGCTCCCAGGGCACCCGGGATCAGCTTCAGACCTTCATAGAAAAGTGAATAATTAATCACCATCTGTAGTGTTATTACCCAGGCAACCACTCTCCAGTGGTCCCTGATCATTCTTAAGTATACTGCCGGTTTGACTGTAAAAGGAAGTACAATCAATCCTGAAATGATAAACCGGATTCCTGCAAAATGGAACGGCGTATCATATTGTAACCCAAGTTTAATACCTGCATAAGCTGTAGACCAGAGCAGGCAGGCTATAATCGCCCAGAAAATAGTGCTCCCTTTTTTGTTCAATCAAAAATAATTTGGCATCAAATATCAGAAAAAAAATCATTTTTCTACTATTCAATCATCAAGCTGGAATATCTGTTTAGGTTGGATAGAGGAATAGAGTTTAATATTACGGTGCTCTGCACCTGTTGATTTATTTTTCAGATACTTTTCTACAAATATTATGCGGTGCTACCGCTTTCTATTTTGTTAAAAAGTGCACAGAAAACCTATATTTGTAGAAACATGTTTATAATCCATAATAAAGGTGCCGAGCACCGTAATATTTAATAATTTTGTTTATTATTCAAAATAATAATAATGACTGTTGCAGAATACATTGCGAATCAATTATTTACATATGGAATCCGATATATATTCGGCATTCCGGGAGGACCATCAATCCCTTATATGGAAGCATTCAAAAATGCGGGCATTGAGTTCATACTCACATCAAATGAAGCCTCAGCAGGAATTATGGCAGATGTAACAGCCAGATTAACAGGAATTCCGGGTATTTGTCATGCCACATTCGGACCAGGAGCGACCAATATTTCAACCGGCGTGGGAGGAGCTTTACTCGACAGATCTCCGGTTATCGTATTCACGAGTGAAATGAGTGATAGTATGCTCAAACGTACAACTCAGATGAATATCGATCATCAGAAACTTTTTGAACCGTTAACAAAAGCGACTTACAGGATGAATGCTGGAAACGTGGTGGAGGTTATGGAATCAGCATTAAGGGTCTGCCAGGAGCTTTACCCCGGTCCTGTCCATATCGGACTTCCAGCGGACATTTCAGATATTGAGATAGATACGAAATCTTCTGCCGGTTTCATGACGGAGAATAATTATTACCAGAATAACATTCAAAAGGTTATTTCACTTCTGGAGAAATCCCGCCGGCCTTTGTTAGCAGTGGGACTTACAGCAGCCCGGCTTGATCTGAAGAATGAATTGCTGTCATTTCTTGAAAGAAGTAAAATACCTGTAGTATTAACACCCATGGCAAAAGGAGTGATCCCTGAAGACCATCCTTGCTATGCAGGAGTTCTATTTCATTCACTAAGCGACTATCTTGAAGACATATACGAAAAATCTGATCTGGTGATAGGAATAGGTTATGATCCGGTTGAATTTAATTACGAAGCATGGATGCCCGATGTACCTCTTCTCCATTTCGATATCAGGGAAACAGATATGTCATCCAAAACTAATGTTACTCAATTTATTGGTCCGGCTGAAGAGTGGTTCGCTATCCTTAAAAATCTGAATAGCGGTTCATTGATATTTGAAGAGGCAGTCATAAAAGGAATCCGTGATGAGATGGCCGCTGTATTTAATGGTTTTACCAATCATTTCGGACCGGCTGCAGCACTCAGAGTCCTCCAGGATGAATTGCCCGAAGAATCAATCCTTACTTCTGATGTTGGTTCCCATCTTCATCTGATCGGACAATTCTGGAATACACATGACAAGGGGAAACTGATCATGACGAACGGCTGGTCGTCAATGGGTTTTGGTATTCCTGCAGCTATGGCAGCCCAGATGAATTATCCGGAAGCAACTGTTGTGTGTATTACAGGTGATGGCGGGTTCCTGATGATGGCCGGAGAGATGGCAACCTTAAAAAGATATAACCTGCCAGTTATTGTCGTTGTATTTTCTGATGGTGAGCTTAATCTGATTAAAGTAAAACAATCATGGAAAAATCTTCCTGCCTATGGGACTCTTCTCTATCAGGACGACCTGTTTGGCTCCGATATTTTCCTGGGCATTAAAGTATTAAGAGCTGATTCCCTGGAAGGAATGAGAAAAGCAACAATTGAGGCACTTTCAGTAAATGAGCCGGTTATAATTAATGCAGTTATTGATCCGGAGGATTATAAGTGGCTGATAGTGAGAAGAGGTTGAGGTTGAGGTTGAGGTTGAGGTTGAGGTTGAGGTTGAGGTTGAGGCTGAGTGAACCTGCAATAGTTTTACGGACATTTTATTAAGCTACTAATTGATTTAATATTTCTTTCTTATTCTTAATTGATGTTTTTATTGTTGTATGAATCCTGTTTACATTGTACCAAGCTTCAATGTACTCAAATACAGACAATTCAGCTTCTTTAAATGTTTTATAATTATTATGATAAATATGTTCAACTTTCAGTGTTTTAAAGAAGCTTTCTGCAACAGCATTATCCCAGCAATTTCCTTTTCGGCTCATACTCCTTTCTACAAGTTTAAAGGATGAGAGAATGTTTTTAAACTCATTACAAGCATATTGAACACCCCGATCAGAATGAAAAATCAGCACCTGCGTAATAGGTCTGTTCCTGATGGCCATTCTCCATGCTGGAATAGTTGTACATACCGCCTTTAATGATTTGCTAAATGCCCATCCTATAACTTTTCTATCATAAAGATCTATTATAACAGTCAAATAAAGCCATCCTTGTGAAGTTTTAATATAAGTGATATCCGAGACCCATACCTGCCCGGTTCTGATCACATTAAAGTCTCTATTAAGCTTATTTTCCACAACAGGGTAATTATGTCTGGAATCAGTTGTAACAACCCATTTTTTACGTATGATACTCTGTAAGTTTTGCTTTTTCATTAATCGAGCTACTCTTGGTCTTGACACATATACTCCTTCTTCTAAGAGTGCTATTGTAACCCTGGGGCTACCATAGGTCCTCTTGCTAGACTCGTATATCTTTTTTATGCGATCTGATAACTCATCGTTCTCTATATCCCGCTTGCCAGGTTTGCGCATCAGCCAACAGTAATATGAACTCCTGCTTACTTTTAATACTTTACACATCTTCTCAATGGGAAATAGGGAGTTATTAGCCATTATGAATTGGAATATTTGCCATCGTTCCTGGAGAAAATGCTTACAGCTTTTTTTAAGATATCACGTTCTATCTGCGCATCCCGGAGCTCTTTCTTTAATCTTTCGATCTCTTTTTGCTCTTCGGTCAGAATCTTATTGCCCTGGCCTGGAAAACTTGCATCTTGATGGTTCGTTGCTTCTCGTCGCCATCGGTAGATCAAATCAACACCTATAGCCAGTTCGGATGCCAAGGCTGCAATGTCTTTACGATTTTGACTAAGCTCAATAACCATCTGTTTAAACTCTCGATCAAACTTTCTTCTTGTTTTCATATCCGTTAAATTAAGCATTTTAGCTTAACTTACTGTCCGGATAAAAGTAGCAGTTCCAGCCCCTTAACCTTAGCCTTAACCTTAACCTTAGTTTTGCATTATTCCAGGGATTTAATAAGTTTATTCAACTCGTGAATTAGTTCATTGTACTCATCAAAAAGTTGTTCCGTGATTTGAGTTTCAAAATATCCAACTTTATTACCATATAACAAATGGTTCTGTGTTTCGAATGAGGAACCACGAGCGATTATGTAAAAGTTAGATTTGTCCTTTTTTGTACTTCTACCAAATCCTTCAGCGATACATGCAGGTACTCCATTGGATGATTTACGAATCTGGGATGTCAATCCGTAATCTTCTGATCTCGGAAGATTAATTGTCAGGTTAAATACTTCAATGGAAAGTTTATGTGCTTTCTGCCAAACTGGCATTTCAGTAAAACTTTTGTAAATCATGTTTTATATATTCTTCTTCTCAACCTTAACCTCAGCCTCAACCTTAACCTTAGCCTTAAGTATTATAATACCCATGTTCTTTATCGGAATATCCATACCTGCCATAAGAATACTGACCGTAGTAATTTTTACCGTATGAGTATCCATATCCTTTATAATAACCATATCTTATCCCATACCCATAATAACCGGTAAGGCTTATATCATTAATAATTATCCCCATGTGTTTAAGCTTTTCGTCTTTATACAATTCCTGTATTAATTCCAATGTATTCTTTGAGGAATACCGCTGTCTTACTATAAAGAGG
>JADGPU010000074.1 GCA_017882305.1 Bacteroidales bacterium
TAAAGACCGCGATGTTGTTTGTATTGATCCATTAATCCCTGTTGTATTTGCAGTTTGTAAAGTTGCCCCGTTGCTTAGGGTAAATGTACCACCACCATTGGCGTAATCATTTGTTCCAAAATCAATTGTAACGTTTGAATTTACATTAAATCCAATATTATTTGAAATGGTGCCAACAGTTCTTCTAAAGTTTTGGGTAGTTCCCCCATTATTAAACACAAATAACGCTGAGCTGGTTCCAGTCTCAGTTAGGGTACCTCCGGTCATATTGAAATCGCCACCTATATTAACAGTAGCGGAACCACCCGCAATTGCCAGATGAAAAGTACCCCCTGATATATTAAAATTACCGGAAATATCAAGAACCCTGTTTGAAATGTTTGAGAGCCGGATTGAACCTACTCCAGTGTTTATCAAAGTAAAGTCTCCGGTAACAGCTCCGCCATTACCTGCTTCTAATGGATTAATATTAAGATCTATCCCGGTCTGTCCTGGCCAGTTCCAGGTAAAATTGCCAAAATATTGACTTAATCCACCCGGTTCATTTGCAGTTACTCCTGTAATATTACAATTTGACGATGCATTCCATGTAGCATCCGGAATTGTTCCACCATCCTGGGTATGATTATATGCAGATGAAGCATTAAAAACAATTGTGCCGCCCGGAGTGATAGTTCCTGAATTATTAATTGTCCCCGTTACACTTAAATCTGTTCCCACACCATTAGGTATAGTAAGGTTTTGTCCTGAATTAACAGTCAGAACTCCGCCACTCGCAACAACTACCTGATCTAACGTCTTGTTTGCAGTTACAGTTGCTGTGTTACCAGTTCTGATTGTAATTATATTATCTCCTACAACAGGAGCAGCACCTGCAGCTACCCATGCACTACCATTATAACGCTCCCAGTTAAAAGGAGCAGTAAAGGTAACATTGCCGATTGTTCTGTAATCTCCATTTGCCTGACCAAAGGATGAATTAAAAACCAGCAGCAAGCAACCTGCAACAAGTAATAACTTCCGCACAGCTCGACCATTCAGCCTTTTAATCGCTGTCCTTAATTCAGAAGCAATATTTGCAAACGAAGTAATCAATCTATCAGGCTCAGTATAATATAAATAAATTACATCTGACTCTTAATTTGTTTTTTAAAGTCATCAATATCTATTCTATTTTCAATATCCGTTTAATAATAATAACAGACAAAATAATCTCACATGTGTGCGAAAATGGGGAATTAAAATTATCAGATTATCCTAATAAAGTTAAATGGTACTTTTAAGACCGAAGAAAAAAATGTTCCTTTTTCGAGCATATCTTCATCATCAACTTTGTAGTACCAGTTAATTACGAGGTTTTTCTTTTTATTCTTGAGATGAATATGTGCAATTTTATGAATTGTATCAAGTAAGTACTTAGTACCTACACTGTTAATATATTCAAGACAAATTTCAAGGCAGGTAATATCAGCTGGATTATAAAAATATTCATTTATCCATTCATCTATTGGGTCAAAGAAGTGTATAGGATTTTCGGGAATTAGCCGACCTGTTATTTTAATAATCCCTTTCGGATCAAGAATGACTTCCGGTGTGTCTCTTGTAGAAGATAATATTTTCTGATTATCAGACAAAATCTTATTATTTATTAAAAATTGTTTACTAACTCATTCCAAGAAGGTTGCAGAAACTCTTACTATTAAAAATTCTCACCCACGTATTCTGTTTTGCTATTCACTGTTTTCATAAATATTATAATTATTCTTTATGGTCTAGTAGTTCATAATCCTTAAATTATTGGCATATTTCCAAAGTTACAATTTTTTATAATATGAAATTATTTTTCATTATGTTATTGGCACTAATGACTTCAATTGTCAAATAATCGTTTACTGTTTTGGAATGTACTTCCCTCAGTAATATTATCGCATACTTCTCCTTTTCATTCAATTTCTGTTTGGTTATGAGTATCAAAAAACTCTTTAACACATCTTTTTATTCTAAAAGCCATTTGTATTTCAGTGTCGGTAACCGCCATATTCAAAACAATTAAAAATTCATTCTAACTATAAATATGACACTTTTAAATGATTTGGGACATCACTCTGAAAGTGGCGTAACGACAATTATTTTTGAGTCCAAGTTTTTTCTTAAACAATGACCATTAGTGAATTGAACTCTGACTTATTCAGGTTTTTTTCTTTCCACATTTTTGAACTCTGCATAAAAACATCAATAACCTGAGTATAATTAAGAGTCTTTCTTTCTATCAAGGCTTCTGCTATAGCAGTAATATGTAACCAATTAATTTTTAATTCCAATACTCCCCTGGTATACTCAAGTAAAAAAAATTGATATTTTAAACTTATCGTATCCGGAAGACCAAGAAGTGAGACATTTATCCATTTCTTAAAATCTTCACTAGCACCGATTGTATTTGCCCCGGTATAAATCTGTTCTGCCACAAGTCCTGCAACCTTAATAAAGTCGTTTTTAAAATATTTAATAAATTCAATTGGATTGAAGAATGACGGAATTTCCCATTGATTATATATTTCAGATGGAATACCTCTTACATATTTTGATGGTTCGATCCCATATCCCTTATTCCTGTTTTCTGGAACTAATGTAACATATTTAAACCCTCTATTTGTTAATAACAAAGCCAAAACATGCCCTGCTTCGTGATATGCAGCATTAATATTTTCTTTATTCATAGGTTCAATTATTTAAAACTGATATAGGAACTTGATTCAAATTCTATATGTAGGTGTTTGCAGATGTTTCACTCTGTCTCATTGTCCACTTCATCTCTAACCCCAGCATATAGAAAAGCTGAACAAAGGTAAGTCCTCTAATTCCGATTAACGTTACATAATTGCAGAAATAAGTTATATTATTCACACATAGATGTGTGGAAATTAATGATTTAAGATAGTTGCCATTCAATACTCTCCCCGAATCAAATAGAATTAAATATCACTGGTTAAGTTTAAAATTGATAACTTTGAACCAGTGAATTATAAAATTAAAATACAAGTTACCTGGATGGAGAGCAGTAGATCATTGCCGAAGAAGAAAAATTAAAACTACAAGAAGATGCCACTAAAAAAAGGAAACTCAAAGAAAGTGATCAGTTCAAACATAGGGGAACTGCTTCACAATTACAAGAAAGATGGAACAATAGGAACGAGCCACCCAAAGTCGATGAAAAAGGCGCAAAAACAAGCGGTGGCGATAGCGTACTCGAAGGCAAAGAAGAAATAACAACACCTGAAAAGAGAAGAAAGAGCATCAGGAAGGAAAATTTAACTTTCGTAGATATAGTAATTATAATGCAATTATCGGAAATTGAATAAAGATATGGTTAAGGAATTTGATAAACTCTCAAGTCAAGCAGCTGAGTGAGCTAAATTCACTCGTTCTTTTTGATTATATTTGGGGGTATCACTTCCTTTTTATGTAATTCCAGCAGGCGGGTTACCGAAATATAAACAGGTGTTAAGAATGATAGCATTAGAAAAAAAAGTAAATCCTGTCAGACATGAAAATTAAACTCGGTTTTGTATTACTACTTACACAGTTTTTTTTACAGCTCAATGGACAGGATCATTTTTTCAGGCAATATGGTTCAGCAGATGGATTGGGAAACTCCTTCATTTATTCAATAAATCAGGGGAAAGACGGGTATTTATGGGTTGGTACAGCTGAAGGTCTCTACAGATTTAATGGATTTGAATTTCAACACTTTACTGATAAAGATAGTCTGGCAGAAAATTTCATTACCACTATTTACAAAGATTTTTCCGGAGGATTATGGCTGGGCCATATGAACGGTGGCATCACTCATATAAGGGATAACCACTTTAATATACTTAAAGATACATCAGCGTTAAATTCTGCTATTACATCAGTTACAGAATCTGACACAGGAACAATCTGGTTTTCAACTCAAAATGGAAGCCTTATTGTTTTGGCCGCAAACAAAAAAATAGTCCGGGTTTCAACCCCATTGGATAATGAACTGATTTTCAAGATCAAGTATATTTCCGGTAATTTATTCTTTGTTGGAACTCAGGAAAATCTTTATGTTATGGAGTATCAAAAGGAGTCCGGGTCAATGACAGAAAGAATACGAGTCAATAATTATCCATCATCAAAGGTGGTTGAAATTCTGGAAGAGAAGGAAGGAGAATATTTGATTTTTTCCAGGGATAAAGGTATCTACCAGTTATCATTTAACAAGTCAGACCTGACTTTCAATCTCACTGAGATAGGTGCAGACAAGAACGGTGATCTTGACAATATCCAGGGAGGTCATATAGTAAATAAGAATGAGCTTTGGATAAATACAATGGGAAAAGGGATCATTAAATATCAGATAGATAATAAATCTGGTAAGTTATCCTTCCAGGGATACATAAATACTGAGAATGGATTGATCTCGAATGATGTAAAATGCCTATTTGAAGACAGTGAAGGTAACATATGGCTGGGCATGTATGGAGAAGGACTTCTCAGATTGGTCGATGAAAATATTAAATTTCTTTCCTATTCGAACAGAATCGGATCTAACCACATTTACTCATTATCAAAAGACAGAAATAATATATGGCTCGCAAGTGATAAATCAATTACAAAAGTTATTCCGGAAGATGGCAAGATAAGTAAATCTTATTCTTTCCCGGCCGGGCTATCCGGCTCCAGGCTAAATTCAATTTACTGCTCGCAAGAAGGATTGATATATCTTGGCTTTGAAAAAGAAGGAGTTTTTACTTTTGATCCCATCCATGAAAAATTCACAAATATATATTTATCGAATGATGATCTTGAGAATTCAATAAATCACATAACCGGTAAAGGGAATACTATATGGATCAGTACTAAGAAAGGCGCCTGCAAACTAAACACAATTACAGGTACCAGGAAATGGTTCAATATACATAATGGTTTGCCTTATAATAATATACAACAACTCTTTATAGATTCAATTGGCAGAGTATTAGTTGGAACAATCTGCAGTATTATTTACTACATTGATCCGGATGACAATGTTAGCACTCTGGACCTCACGAATTCTTTGGGACATAACTCGGTAATATCATTTGCGGAAGATAACTTCGGATCGCTTTGGGTTGCAACCCAGGGTAATGGTGTTTACAGATTTAAAAATGATGGCAACCTGAATTATACACGCGCTTCGGGATTATTCTCAGATTATTGTTATAGTCTGGCATTTGATGGAAGTCATAAAATATTGGTCGGCCACAAGGGTGGCTTTTCGCGGATAGATAACGAAACCAACAGGATAAGAAATTATACTCGTTATGAAGGGATTAAAAGTTCAACTGATTTCTTTCCCAATGCGGTTTTAATTGACCTCCGGAATAATATCTGGTTCGGAACATCAGAAGGAATAGTAAAATTTCTGCCTAAAATTAGTACAAATAGGAAGGAGCCTCCTGTTCTTCACATTGATGCGGTCTATATCAATAAAGCGAAAGTAAGCTTCCATGATATTTTAATACTCAAACCCGGGAATTATGAGATTGAAATTGCATATACAGGGATTAATTTCAGCAATCCTGAAATGATCAATTACGAAACATTTTTAAAAGGTTATAGCATTAACTGGTCGGATCTGTCAACTACAAGGAAAGTCATCTATGAAAAAGTAGGCCATGGTGAATATACTTTTGAACTTAAGGCATTTAATGAAGATGATATATCAAATACGGAACCGTTAACCTTTAAAATCATAATTAAAAAACCATTTTACCTTACAGTCTGGTTCTATTTAACAATAGTAACCGTATTGGTTTTCTCTCTATATCAGTATATAAGAATAAGAGAGAGAAGCATGAAGACAACCCAGGAACGGCTGTTAAAGAATCTTGATGAAAAGACTAAAGAAATAATCGTTAAAGAGGAAATCATAAAGGAAAGAAAAAAGGCGGAAAAGGAATTGATATCTGCAAAAGAAAAAGCAGAGCTGTCGGATAAACTTAAAAGCTCATTTCTTGCAAATATGTCGCACGAGATAAGAACTCCGATGAATGCAATAGTTGGATTAGCTGAGCTCCTAAAGGACAGAGGCTATTCTGAGGAAGAAAGAACCGAATTTGTGAACCTGATAGTTTCAAACTCTAATAGCCTGTTAGGACTTATTGATGATATTCTTGATATTTCAAAAATTGAATCCAACCAAATGAATATCAACTTCAGGAATTGTCAGGTTTATCCCCTTCTAAATGAACTTTATCTGAGATTTACTGAGGAAATAAAGTCCAGAGAAAAATCTCATTTGGATTTTCGTCTTTCTGTGGATATTAAGGATAAGGATCTGACTTTTGAGGCTGATGGCGTTCGTCTAAAGCAGGTCCTCAGCAAACTCCTTGATAATGCTATTAAATTTACCGATTCCGGACATATATTATTGGGATGCAATTTGCAGGAAGACAGGATATTATTTTTCGTGGAGGATACTGGTATAGGTTTATCTGAAGACAAAAAGGAAATTATATTCGAATTGTTCAGAAAAGTGGAAGATAATAAACTGCGATTATACAGGGGTACAGGATTAGGCCTTTCCCTTTCACAGAATCTTGTAAAGCTTATGGGAGGTGAAATAAAAGTAGAATCAGAAATAAACAAAGGATCACGGTTTTATTTCTCACTTCCTCTTAAAATGACCAGCAGCGTAATTGAACCTGTAGCAGTAATTGCCAATCATGACCACCCAGAACCAATATGGTCAGGGAGGAATATTCTTGTGGTCGAGGATGACACTTCTAATTTCATGCTGATGTACGAAATTCTTAAATCGTATGGGGCTAATATATTGCATGCAGAGAATGGTACTGAAGCGTTGAAAATGTTATCCTCAGACAAGAAACCTGACATAATTATAATGGATATCAAATTGCCAGGGATAGATGGATATGAAACTACCAGACTTATAAGGGAGAAAAATAAGGAAATACCTATAATTGCAAATACGGCTTATGCGATGGAAGCAGATCGTGAAAAATCAATTGAAGCCGGATGCAATGATTACATCTCAAAGCCAACAGATAGAAAGCTTTTAATCAATATAATAAGTAAATATCTTTTTTTCAGCCAAAAACAAATATAATATTTTGCTTAACGATCAGAAATATGAGTAGTAAGGATAAATGTAATGGGAATATTAAAAGCAGATGAAATATATTCCCCCCGTTCTACTATATCCTCATCGTCTTCTTCATAATACCATTGAATGACGAGCTTTTCAGAATGCAGAATAACTTGTGAGAGTTTTCTTAGAATAGAAACTAAAATTGTTGTACTAAAGCTGTTTAGATATTCAAATGCGATTATGACATATGTGATCTCTGCAGGATTGCTAAGGTAATCATCAATCCAATTCATTATCTGTTCAATAGTTTCAGTTTTATTTTGAAACAATCCCCGTCCTCTTATCTTAATCATTCCGTCAGGGCTGAAAAGAAACTCCGGAGTATTGTCAGTAGGTAAAATATGAAGTTCACCTGACATCATTACTTTAAACAAAAATTTTGAATTCCCCCATTATTTAATGCAATATACTAAAAATCCTCCGGATATTAATTTTCAGACAGTTTGGGTTAAGAAAGATTTTTTTGAGGTTCCAAAATAAGTTTTCTATCATAAAATTCTCAGAACTATGCCTTTGGGATTAATTCTTATCCTTTTAAACATTCCATTTGTCAAAATAGCAACTTTCTAAATATTAAATATATTGCTCCTCTATCATTCAGATAATTAGCAATATAGGATATTAGATGACTTGAAAATCCATTTCTTTCCCTGATTTCTGATAAATATTAATACATTTTTGACGAATAACATTATTCTGCGTGTAAGTTGTTTTTTATTGTAAATAATCCACCATATTTTATTGACAAAGAGCTCTTAGAACTCTCTAATTTCCCCACTAATTGGACTTTAGCTGCTTGACAGGAATCTTCTAATGCATTACTTTTAACAATAGAGAAATGAGGCTTAGTCCGGCCAAAATTAATATGATTGCTGAGGGTTGTGAAAACTTTTCAGAATGAGTTTATTGGATTCCGGAACATGATTTAATTATTAAAGCAGAAATGACTATTAAAGAGTAAAATAAATACAGCAATGAAAACAGCAATAGAAATGCTTGATGAGCGACTGACTATTCAGGATGGCCTTCTTAAAGGAGCGAGGATAACGATCTCTGAAGCAGTAGCAAAGGAATTAATGGAAGATTATCATTCTCAGTTTCGTCAGAAGATAGAACTGCAAGGTGAAGAGGAATCAAATATATGTTATTCTTGTAATGTATTCTCATATAAATAAGCATGGATACATCTTTAGCAAATTTGTTCCGGATATTTCATTGCATTTGATCCTGATATTCCGGCAATGATTTGATTTTATAACCTAAAATGATTAACTCTGTTTTTTTAAAAAAATTCTTCAGGGGTTTGTGATGCCCTGCTCCCTGACCTTTAATTAGCTCATTAATGACAGGATCGAAAACTATATTAACGACTGGCACAGATGGCTGCTAACTTCATCTTTTGCTATTGCAAATACCCTTGACTTTTCATTTGAGAAATTGTATAGCTTTGTACTTTTGTTAAAAGCTGCAATTATTAGTTAAGTTTAGGAACTTTAATTTAAAATAAAATCAGAGAACTATGCAAGTTAATGTGATCAGAAAGGATAGTAAATTTCTCCCTGACCCCAGCAGGGTAATCGCCCGTTTCTTTAATATTTCCGATGAAAGAAGTAAGTATGTTATTACCAATGTGCTGGCTATGTCTGAAAGTGAGGTATATACAACATTAAATCAGGTGTTGAGAGGTTATTCCAGACGTCATAGAAATATTTCAATGATATTTGAAACGCATTTTAATAAACTGCATTACTTGTTTGATGAGCTGGGAATAAAACCAGGCAATGTTAATCAATCTCATAAGCTGCTTATAGGTTCATATTTCACAGGGGAATATTCTATTGAATCGGCAGCTTTTTTTAATCCATCAATTGTAGAAGATCCTGATCAATCGGAAACCGGAACAGATGAAAAAAGAGTGATTTTAAGTTTCAGGGCAACTGGCGAAGGGCATATTTCGTCCATTGTTTTTCGTTCAGGCATTATTAATAAAAACAATAATCTTATTATTGAACCTGTCGGAAAAATGCTGGCAGAAGCAGAGCGAATCAAAAGGCATATTTACAATAAAAAATCATTTATAAAGAAGCTGGATGAAATGCACGATTTCGACAATAAAATTTCCCCGGTCTTTGTATTGGAAAAATTGGGCGAAAGTTTTACTTATGACGAATTGAAAAGGGCTGTGGAAGAAACAAGAAAAAGACCTCGCCTTACGACAAACAAAGAATTAATAGTTAATCAAATGATGTGGCTGGCGAAATCTCACTACGAACTCGACTTTTCACTTGATTCTGCAATTTCCGAAAGAGTTATTTTTCCAACTTCTGAAACTGAAAGAAATGGCATTGAAGATGCACGTTTTGTTAAATTCACCGAGGATAACGGTGAAGTAACTTACTATGCAACCTATACTGCTTATGATGGCATATCCATATTACCAAAGTTACTTTCAACCAAAAATTTCTACCATTTCAAAGGTTTACCCATTCATGGAGAACTGGCAAATAACAAAGGAATGGCATTGTTTCCAAGAAAGATCAATGGCAAATATGCCATGCTGTGCAGGATAGATGGAGTGAATAATTATCTGGCTTATTCAGATAATATCAATATCTGGCGTGAAGCCAAACTCATTCAGAGACCAAAATATCCATGGGATCTGGTACAGGTAGGAAATGCCGGCTCACCTGTCGAGACAGAAGAAGGCTGGCTGGTAATTACACACGGAGTAGGACCAATGAGGGAATACGTATTAGGAGCATCATTATATGAACTTGATAATCCTGAAAAAGAAATTGGCAGGCTAAAGACACCTTTATTAGCTCCCAATAGTGAAGAAAGGGAAGGCTATGTACCTAATGTTGTTTACTCCTGTGGTTCGATTATTCACAATAGAAATCTTATTGTTCCTTATGCCATGTCAGACTACGCATCTACCTATGCTACTATTGATTTAAATGAACTCCTGAATGAACTTAAAAACTCAAAGTAGCTTAATCAGTGGCAGTTACAGCAAATAATCCTGCAACAACAATCTCCACATTTATTATTAGTGTAAATTAAAATCTGCTCGTTTAAAAAAAATGGACAACCATTCATGGAGAATGGACCATTATGATTGTTCATTTGTGAAGGGCAAATGTTAATAAGTTAATTAATTGGCTAACTATTGTGCATTTAGTTTAAACTATCTTTCAATGCAATACATTTTAAAGTCAAACAACATGAATACTAAGGTAATCGGATATTGGGAAGTCAAGAAAGAAAAACTCAAACAGAAATATAAAAACCTTTCTGATAGAGATTTATGTTTCAGGGAAGGCAAGGAAAAAGAGATGATTGAAATGCTGGGTTATAAACTTGGAAAAACAAAACAGGAGTTGCTTAATATTATTGTAGCACTCTAATTTAATATAATTAAAGCAGTTAAAAAGATAATCTTACAGTAACTTATAAAAGACATTTTCAGAAGGCGGCACTTTCTATTACCTGCCCGACAGGATTGTATTGCAGACATTGGCTTTCACATTTCAAATAAGTGTCGCCTTTTTTTAAGCCATTTACGGTCATGCGATAATGTCATATGTCACCTGCGCAGGATTGCTTTAATATTTCTTTGGAAATAGATTAATTTTATATAAAAATAGATCCTTAAAAATATTCAAATGAAGTAAATCAAATTCAAACGGTATGGAAGAGACAATTCGTTTTGAACTTAATGGTAAAAAAACACAAATGCTCCTGGATCCAAATCTGACTCTGTTATGGGTTTTACGTAACGAATTCGGATTAACCGGAACCAAATATGGTTGTGGTATGGGATTCTGTGGAGCATGTACTGTTCTTTTGGAGCAGGAAGCTGTCAGATCCTGCACTTTGCCGGTAAGTGATGCAGCTAATAAAAAAATTGTCACCATCGAGGGACTGGTACTCAATGGTAATCTGCATCCGGTGCAAAAAGCTTTTATGGAACATGATGCTTTACAATGCGGATACTGTACACCGGGTATGATTATGAATGCTGTGGGATTGTTATTGAAGAATCCGGAACCATCTCAACAGGATATTATTAAGGGTATGGAGGGTAACCTTTGTCGCTGCGGAGCTCACGTACGGATCACTAAAGCAATTCAGACAGCAGGTAAAGAAATGAAAGGAGGGAAATAACCATGAAAAAGATAATTACAAATGAAAAGGAATCATTGACGTCACAAGAACGTACCGGGATGAAAAGAAGAGACTTCTTTAAACTTCTCGGTGGTGGAATATTCATCTTTTTCCAACCCCGGGATACTTTTAAACTTCTTGAATTACAAGCCCAACAGGGCAGATCATTACCAACAGAATTCAATGCTTTCCTCCAGATCGCGGAAGATGGCTCGGTAAACTGTTATACCGGTAAGATTGAAATGGGACAAGGAGCAATTACATCACTTGCCCAGATAATGGCCGATGAACTTGAGGTACCGTTTGAGAATGTAAAGATGGTTATGGGTGATACCGACCTGTGCCCATGGGATGGTGGCACAAACGGTTCCCAGACAACACGTTCATTCAGTCCACACATGAGGGTCGCAGCTGCCGAAGCAAAAACAATATTAATGCAACTGGGTTCAGATTACCTTCATGTGCCTGTATCACAACTGGAGGTAAAGGATGGGATTATCACTGATATTAAGAACAACAAGAGCAAAGTCAGCTATGGTGAGTTGACAAAAGGGAAAAGAATTGAAAAACACCTTGATGGCAAACCGGAATTAAAGGATTATATAAAATTCAAATATGTAGGGAAACCATATTTACATCAGGATTCCCGGCTCAAAGTCACCGGTGAGGCCAAATTCTCCGCTGATATTCAGTTGCCTGGATTGTTACATGCACGTCTGCTCAGACCTCCGTCACACGGAGCAAAATTAGTGACTGCCGATTTATCTGAAGCAGAAAAGATAAAAGGCATACAGGTGGTTCGCGACGGAGATCTGATCGCTGTGCTGAGTGATGACCGGGATAAGGTTGATCAGGCGATTGTCAAAGTAAAAGCCGGGTACTCATTCGATGAAACAGAGGTTGATGATAAAACCATTTTTGATCGGATCCTGAAGGCAAATTCAGAAACTAATGTAATAAAGAGCAATGGAGATCTGGAAACCGGCAGAAAAATTTCTGATTCCGTTACAGAGTCGGAATTTCATAACAGTTATGTGGCACATGCAACAATTGAACCTCATGCTGCAACAGCTATGATAGAAGGTGATAAAATTACCGTATGGGTCTCTACACAGCAACCTTTCAGGGCACAGGAAACCATCGCCCGTGAAATGAACGTTCCACTTGAAAAGGTAAGGATAAAAACACCTTTCCTGGGAGGTGGTTTCGGTGGCAAATCAGCACACAAACAAGCAGTTGAGGCTGTAAAACTTGCAAAGATCACCGGTAGACCTGTGGTGGTTGCCTGGACACGGCAGGAAGAATTTTTTTACGATACATTCAGGCCGGCAGCTGTCGTGAAAATCACATCAGGAATGGATAAATCAGGTAAGATCACACTCTGGGATTATAATACCTATTATGCCGGAGCAAGGGGATCAGATACTATCTATGATGTTCCAAATGCCAGAACAACAAACTACTCCGGAGGATCAGTTCATCCCTTTGGCACAGGTGCCTGGCGAGCCCCTGGTAACAATACCAACACATTTGCAAGGGAGTCGCAGATAAACATAATGGCTTCGAAGGCAGGAATGGATCCATTGGAGTTTCGCCTCATGAATCTCAAGGATGAGAAAATGATTGCAGTGTTAAAAGCAGCAGCCGATAAATTTGGTTATACACCTGCCAGGAACCCTAGTGGCAGGGGTTATGGAATTGCCTGTGGAACAGATGTCGGAACCCTGGTAGCTCATATTGCTGAAGTGAAGGTGGATAAAATTACCGGACATGTCCAGGTAATTCGTGTGGTTTGTGCACAGGACATGGGACTGTGCGTTAATCCGCAGGGTACAACAATACAGATGGAAGGGTGCATTACCATGGGAATGGGATATGCCCTGACTGAAGAAATACAATTTCAGGGAGGAGATATCAAAAACCACTCTTTTGATACTTATGAGATACCCCGTTTCTCATGGGTCCCAAAAATTGACACAGTGATAATGGACAGAAAAGATCAGGCACCACAAGGAGGAGGAGAACCCACAATCATCTGCATGGGAGCTGTTATTGCCAATGCTGTCTATGATGCTACAGGTGCAAGGTTGTACCAGCTACCCATGACACCGGAGAGAATATTAACTGCGATGAAAAAAACCTGATAGGTACCACTTTTGGTTCACCTGATTAACTCTAGCCTGAACCCTTTAAAAAAGAAAACCTCCGAAATTATTTCAAATGCGGAGGTTTTTATTGCTCGATTTTATATGTATATGGCAGCATGTCCCCAACACGCTTGTCCAGCATATCGCCTTCCCATTTTATGCTCATGCCCGTTTGATCGAAATATCCTTCTTTATCAAAGTAAACTTTCTCTTTAAGAAAAACAATATTAGTTAATCTTATGTCGTATAATATACTCAGGTTCTTAGAGTATTTAAGAAATTTTGTGTGATTATTAAGAGAATCTGAGAGACTATCTTCCACAATATCATTATAGTTGAGATATTTATCACTTGAATTTTTAACTCTAAATCCAGCTGATTCTAAATCATCTGCCCAAAGTGCCCTGAAAAAGTGCATTCTCGACCCAAGATAGGCTTCTTTTCTTCTTATTTCATATAACCCTTTGTGTGTTTCATCAATCGCTAAATCTTCGTTGAAGATTAGACTTCCTGCAAAAAACATGGACCTGTCTTTTTTATAATACTCAAATCTATCCAGATAATAAGTGATCTTATACCCCAACGACCTGTTGTCAATGAGGATTGGCTTTGAAGCAAATGCTTTCAGTGTATCACGATCATGGTCATAGTTAAAGGTAATATCGTTTTCATTAATTATTTTACAATTCCGCGCATTATCTGTTGATCCAAGAAACACTTTTTTAAACAAATTTATATTTGCTATTCTTCTTTTGACAAGGGATTTAGAAGAAACGACCACTTCCTTCACTTCATAAACCTTTGGTGTCATATAAATTATTAACGGTTTATAAGTTAAAAAATCAGTCAGAGTAACAGAATAGTATCCTATAGAGCTTATAGTCAATGGCATTGAAGCATTTTTTGAGATGTCTAGCTCAAAATTTCCATTCAAATCTGACAGAGTACCGACAAATGTTCCGCTAAAATAGATTGCTGCAAAAATTGGGCTATTTGTCTTATTTTCTAATACTGTTCCTTTAATAACTTGATTATAAGCAACTATATTGAAATTGGCAAATAGAAAGATCAAAATGAATTTTTTCATATAATATTGGCTTAAATCCTGACCATATTAGCGGTTGGCATGTTTCTTTTAAGATCATGTTAATTTATTAGTCACCAACTTTTTTATAAATTATTTTACCCCATTTTATTTTATCCCAAATTCTTTCATGAATAAAATAGCCAAGTGTAGTGTAGATATTGCTCACAATCATAAAACCCAAAGCTATCTTTATTTGTCCAGTAAATAGATAGATTGCGGCAAAGTCGAGAATCAAGATAACAACCCTGTAACTGACGGTTTTTACGACAGACCTGCGAAGTGTTTCTACTGCATGATGTCTATCGGGATGAAGTTTTTCTATCATGTTTGATAAGTATAATGGATTTATCGAATGCAAAAAGCTATTTTCTTTGTTAGCGGTTGGCTTTTATTTAAGTCTAGATATTAACATATTGAATATCAGGATGAATACATTATCTGTCGACATAACTACCCCATCTTTATTTAAATCTATATTGCGTGGTTCTCTTGTCACCGGTTTTATCCAAAGTTCCATTATCAACAGCTTCTTTCAAATCTCGACTTGCGGTGGCTGATGATATATCTTTAAATTGTCTCAAATAGTCTTGTCGGGTAAATGAATCAGACCCCGCTTTTTCTTTAAAGATATTTATACGGTCGTCACTTGTCAGATTAACATTCTGATTTGTCAGTAAATCCTCAAGTGAGTCATTAATGATTTGAAGCATAAATTCGATAAATCCAGTTGAATTTCCCTGATTGTCAGATTCTCCAAGAATTTTGTAATATTCCAGTTGTTTTGTCTTTATCAAAGATTCAACAGGAAGAAATTCAAATACAGGTGAATATTGTCTTAGAAGAACAGTTTGCCAAAGTCGACCTATTCTACCGTTTCCATCCATAAACGGATGGATAAATTCTGTCTCGTAATGAAAGACACAACTTTTAATAAGGAGTAAATCTTTATCTTTTTTCAGATAATCAAATAAATCATTTAATAATGAATGAACCATGTTCCCAGGAGGAGCTACATGTGTTACAATCGAGCCTTTGATAATCCCAACAGATTTACTTCTGATTTTGCCCGGATTATCAATGAGTCCTTTCATAAGAATCTCATGAGCTTTACAGAAAGATGTCAAACTATAAGGCCTATACTCATTTAGTCTGTCGTAAACAATTATTGCATTTTTTACCTCAAGAATATCTTTTTTAGGTGCAATAACTTTTTTATTCTCTAAAATTGCTGTTATCTGTTCAATGGAAAGAGTGTTTCCTTCAATCTCAAGGGATGACTGAATTGTCTTGATCCTGTTCTTTTTTCTTAATTCACTTGGAGGTCTGTATAAATGAGCTGAATTTACTTCTCCAAGTTTTTCAGAAATTGAAGCGACTAACTCGACAATTTTATTTGTAATTTGGTAAGGAGGTCTCATATTAACTTAAGTAACGATAGCATCATTTGATACTATCAAAGATACTAATTAGTTCTTTATCAAACAATCTCAAATGCAGGAAGTCGCAAACTAAACACAACAGCAGTCTGTCTAATAACTTATTCCAGGTTATTGAGAAAAACTTCAATTAAGCCAGAATAAGCTAAGTATGATAAACATAACCCCGGCATTGTCTTAAATTGTCTCTAAGAAGGTCATAAATAGCCAAAAACAACGATAAAAGTATCCTGCAATACTCTTTCGGCCGGTCACAGCTTAAAATGGTGACTTCGCCTTAAGTTGCATGCAAGAAACTTCGGACCTTTATCTTAACAGGAAATGTCTATTCATTATTCAGGTACCTTTGCATTAAAATGAATGACAAGAGATTGTGGAAGAATAAATTCTGACCACATATAGAAGCGCGATTTTATAGGATTTATAAGAAGAAGTTTTTAGAAATTATTATTTAATTTTGACTTACCAGAGATCAGTACTTTTCATGGTACCATCCATGTTATTTGGTCGTAGCAATTTTCTTCTTGTCAAAACAGAGTTTGTTTTTCCTTAATATTATTTTGAATTTCTGTCTGGTTAAAA
>JADGPU010000151.1 GCA_017882305.1 Bacteroidales bacterium
CAGGCAATTTTATTTCAATAGCATAAACTTCTTTGTAGCACTAAAATTTCCTGACTCTAGCCTATATAAATAAATTCCGCTGGCAAGATTACTTCCATTAAGCTGAATTGAATAATTGCCCGCGGGTTTATTCTCATTTACAATCGTAGCTACTTTATTTCCAATCGCATTAAACACAGTAAGTCTGACCTGCCCTTCTTTTGCAATCGAATAGTTTATCATGGTTGTGGGATTAAACGGGTTTGGGAAATTCTGTTCGAGTGTGAATTGATCAGGCATTTGCTTTCCATCTGCACCAATGGAGGTTGTTGTGCCTGGTGAAGTGACTGCATTAGCATCTAATGTAACTGCGGTTTGTGCCAGAGCTCTGCCGAGCAGCGATGCGCCTGTACTCATCACAATCTTAGTTTGACATAATATGATTCCCTTCATAGCCACTGTCGTTCCAAGGGAAACCTGGCCGGCAACCTGCCAGAAGATATTGGAAGCTTGTGCACTTCCGCCTAAAGTAACAATGGCACCGCTGGTCAATGTCAGATCCTGAGCTATCTGGAAGATCCAGATATCGGTTGCCGTGCCTGATATTGTTACTCCAACGGAAGATACCTGAACTCCAGTACCCCATTTGTAAAGACCATGAGTGAGGGTTTTGCCAGAAAGATCTCCGTTATAAAGTTCTGTATAATCAGGCAATGTTCTACCAGCTGCATTGGTGTATGCGGTTTCCATGTCACCAATTGCTGTGGTCATCTTGGTCGGAGTTGGAATAGTATAGTCAGAGGCATATACCTTTCTGGTGACTAAAGATGATGTTGAAAATGTATTTGAGACATCCATGATTAATCCAAATCCCGTTATAGCTGTTGCCTTGATTGGGCTGACTCCTATATCTCCAGTAATATGAGTGGTTCCCGTTGTTGATATCCCCGTTTTTGATAAAATCACGAAATCGCCGCTTGTTCCAAGATTCACTCGTGACGGCGAAGACTGAGAGACGGCGACGGTAGGCACTATAAAAGCGATTATCAGTATCGTCCCGAGGAAACGTACCAATAGGTCTAAAATCCTTATACTATAAGTATTACTATTGTTCATAATAAATTATCTCCTAAGTCTAATTAGTGATCGTTCTTTAATTGCTTAAAAGATACCTGGATTTTTTGCTTATAGATATAGTGCAAAGGGATGAAAAAGGCACTACAACTTTTGGGTGAGTAAAAAATGGAGCTCAGATTGTATATTGTTGAACCGCTTATTCATTCATGACTTAGACCTTTAAACAGGAACTGCTCGTCCAACCGTCAGATTATTTCGCAGTGTCTCATCTAAATCTAAATATATTTTATCAGGTTCAGCTCCAAGTGCATCCAGCGTTTTGCTGAAAAAACATCGCGCTGTAGCAACCGTAACGATTTCAAATATTTCTTCATCTTTTAACCCAAGATTTCTGAGCATATCAATATCCTTTTGGGTTATGGATGTAGCATCACTTACAATTTGCTCAGCAAACCTCATAATTGCTTTTTCAATTGGAGTTAACAAAGATGAATCCGGGTTTTTTATTATCTCGTTTAATTGTTCGGAATTATAGAATTTATCTTTCAAAACAGAACCGTGCGCTAGCATGCAATATGAACTATGAAGTTTTCCTGCGGCTGCTAAAGTGACCAATTCATAACGCCGCGTATCCATATTTTCGATAATGCTTCGAATTAAATTCCTCCAGGCTCCCATTACTTTCGGTCGGTGACAAAATACTTTTGCAAAGTTAGGCACATATCCTCTCGTTGCATTTTCACTGTCGTACATTTTTTTTACTTCCCCTGCTGATTCAGACTCCGGAATTGTGCTGATGAATGACATTGATATTCTCCTTATAGTTTATTTTTTAATATAGAGCAATAGAGTTTTATATAAAGTGATGAATTAATAATTTATTTCAAACTTGTGATGGTAAAGAGAGATTTGTGACCCATAGCAATATCTTTCTTCCTCACGGATTGAACTGTGCATTCAGATGAATTCTGGCTTTCAATTATTATTGTGTTTAAGTTTATTCAGTATATGTAATATCAGGATGAATTAATATGAACTTAATAAACAAACCCATTGGAGGATACCCTGAGCTTGGGTTAAATAAATTTACCGGGTACCATGATGAAGCTTTGCATTTGAATACCGGAAGGAATTGCCTGGAATATATCTTAAGGGCTAATGAATATAAAAAAATTTACCTGCCGTTTTATATCTGCGATGCAATATTTGAACCGGTGAATAAATTAGATATAAAATTTGATTATTATCATATTGATGAGAAACTGGACCCGGTTTTAACCTCAGCCTTAAATGACGATGAGGTATTTTTATATGTAAACTATTTCGGTGTAAAGATGAAGACCGTTGAAAAACTTGCAGGTAAATTTAAGAACCTGATTGTGGATAATACCCATGATTTTTTCAGCAGCCCTTTGAATGGTATTGATACATTTTATTCAGCCCGCAAATTTTTTGGTGTGCCTGATGGTGCTTATTTATATACTAAAAATATTCTCAGTGATACTTTTGAGCAGGACTATTCATATAACCGTATGGAGCATTTGCTGATTCAGATAGATAAGGGGATTGAAGAAGGTTATGAATCATTTTCCAGGAATGAACGGTCATTGAATAGGCAGCCTATCAGGTACATGTCTCATCTGACAAAAGCATTATTAGGAAATATTAATTATGAAAAAGTTAAGAAACAAAGGAAGGATAATTTCTTACTATTACACAAAAAGCTAGGGCACATAAATGAATTTAAAATAGAAGCCGATAAAATTGGTGCCCCCTTTGTTTATCCTTTCCTTTGCGCAAAGGGAAAAGAGATAAAAAAGAAAACAGTTGACAAAAAAATATATATTGATACTTATTGGGATTCTGTTCTTAACAAAGTAAACGGGAATTCAATTGAGGCAAGATTAACCAACGATCTCTTACCCTTACCTGTCAGTCAAATGTATAGTTATAATGAAATAGATTTTTTAGGGAATTATATCCGGGATATGATCTTCATCATTTGATAGCAGAATCCGAAATAATAATATAATATATCATAATTATACAAGTCTTTTTTTAACAGTAAACTAAAGGAGAAAGTACCATGTACAACAGAATAGCTCTAACCGTTTTTATTCTTTTCTATATCGTTATTTTTTCAGCGGTATCATTAAATGCACAGGATGTAACAAAAGTTACTCCTAAAAATTATAAAGTTCTTATCGATAACGAAAAAGTTCGTGTTATTGATAATATAAGTAATCCGGGAGATAAGTCAGCGTGGCATTCACATCCTGATTACCTGGTATATGTGATTGAAGGAGGGATAAGCAAAATGACTACCAAAGACGGTAAGTCCAAAACTACTGAGTTCAAGAAAGGTCAAACTCTCTGGTTGGATGCAACAACTCATGAAACCCAGAATATCGGGAAAACTAAAATTCATTTATTGCTGATTGAATTAAAAAAGTAAAATAATTGTTCCTATGGTATCAATTTCTATAGATGAATTAAAAAATGTTGTTGCCTTCAGTGATCTGCCTGACGAGCATCTGCAATGGATTCTGGATCATTCAGAGTACCATGAATATAAGGATGGAATCCAGATAAGAAAAACAGGGGAAGAAGCAAATGATATGATAATAATCTTAGAGGGCGGTGTCTCTTTTTATCTGGACGTTCACGGACGTTTAGTGTACTATTATCATTTTACCAATGATACTTTATCAGGCGGTGTTACCGGTCTGCTCCCTTACTCCAGGATGAAACTCTACCCCGGTTGCTCTTTTGCTGTAGGTAAATTGCGTTTGCTTGAACTTCATAAAAAATATTTCCAGGAGCTTGAGCAGCTTAGTCCTGATTTTATTCAGCGGCTCATCGGTTATATGACTGAAAGAGCAAAATCATTTGCTACTACACAATTACAACAGGAAAAAGTGAGCGCGCTTGGACAACTTTCTGCAGGTATAGCTCATGAATTGAATAATCCGGCATCAGCCATCAACAGGATGTCATCAGAATTGACAAAACGATTAAAGCTGAATTATGAACTTACCGAAAAACTGCTGCTACACAAGACGTCCGGAGAAAATATAAAAAATCTGCGGAGTATGGTTGAAGCAAAATCTATTAGCAATAACAAAAAACTCAGTGCCCTTGAACGGATGAATAAGGAAGATGAAATAACAGAGTGGCTTGAAAAGATTGGGTTCATAGATAGTCAACAAACAAGCGCAACTTTAGTGGATGCAGGATTTTCACCGGCTGAATTTGAAAATATCAAAGGCGATCTCAACAAGGATGCATTTTTCCAGGTAATTAACTGGCTTGAAAATTTATTAAGCTCACAAAAAATCCTGAAAGATATGGAAGAAGCCTCAACCCGGATATCTACTTTAGTGAGTGCGATTAAAAGTCATGTACATATGGATCAGACAAACGAATTGCAGAATGCAAATATTCACACAGGTATCGATAGCACTCTTACACTTTTAGGGCATAAGTTTCGCGAAAAAAATATCACCGTTAATAAAATATTCTGTGAAAACCTTACTGATATTCCCGTTTACGTCGGAGAGTTGAATCAGGTGTGGACCAATCTCATTGATAATGCAATTTACGCTCTTGGGCAGGGGGGCGAACTTACTATTGAAACAATCTGCAATGATAAAAATGTAATTGTCAAAATCATTGATAACGGCGCGGGAATTCCACCGGATGTTCTGTCCCGCATCTTCGATCCCTTCTTTACTACTAAAAAAGTTGGTGAAGGAACGGGTATCGGTTTAGACCTTGTGAACAGGATTATTAAGCATCATAACGGAACCATAAAAGTGAATTCAAAGACGGGCAAAACAGAATTTGTTGTTTCTATCCCGGTTACACAAGCTCAATAGCTTTATGAAGAAAATCAAAGTATGAAACTTCCATTTATTATTATTGTAGATGACGACGAGCATGTGCTCCGGGCAATCCAGCGTGATATTCGTAATAAGTACCATGATAATTACCGGGTTAGCGCGACCGAATCAGCGAATGAAGCGCTTGAGCTTATCAAAGAACTGAAGCTTAAGAATGAAACTGTGGCTTTATTTATTTCCGATCAGCGTATGCCTGAAATGGAAGGGGTAGTATTTTTAGAGAAAGCGAAGGAGATTTATCCTGATGCTAAATTAGTTCTGCTGACTGCTTACTCCGATATTGAAGTTGCGATAAAAGCTATCAACGATATAAAACTTAATTTTTATTTGCTCAAACCATGGAATCCTCCTGAGGAAAAACTATATCCAGTTCTTAATGATCTATTAGATGAATGGCAGGCCTTTTATACACCTGACCATGAAGGCATTCATATCATTGGTTTTCAATGGTCACCAAAATCGCATAGTATCAAAGAATTTCTCTCAGGCAACTTAATTCCTTTTATATGGATGGATATTGAAAATAACCCGGATGCAGAAAAATATATTATCAGCGCTAATGTTTCCCAATCAGATCTGCCGTTGATTATACTGAAAGATGGTTCATATATGGTAAACCCTTCATTGCCTGAACTTGCAGCGCGCATTGGGATTCAGCATACTGCATCTGAAAAAAT
>JADGPU010000075.1 GCA_017882305.1 Bacteroidales bacterium
CCCCAGTGACTGGATTACCGAATAATTATGTCATATCTGATATACTTCATAATCCTACTGATGCTCCACAGACGGTCACTTACACAATTGTCCCGATAAATCCGACAGGATGTGCAGATGGACCAGGCAAGACAGTAGTTATCACGGTCAATCCGACACCACAGGTAATGCCGAGCACCCTGGTACAGACAATCTGTAATGATGGCACGACAAGTGTGGTATTAAGCAGTCCCAGTACTTTCAGCAATGGACCGATCACGTTTAATTATACTGTAGTAGCTACCGGTGGAGTCACAGGATTTATCACACCGGTGACCGGATTGCCGAATAATTGGGTAATATCCGATGTACTTCATAATCCAACTGATGCTCCACAGACAGTGACCTACACAATAGTACCAATAAGTCCGACAGGTTGTGCAGATGGACCAGGCAAGACAGTAGTTATCACGGTAAACCCGACACCACAGGTAGTTCTGAGTACCCTGACACAGACAATCTGTAATGATGGCACGACAAATGTGGTATTAAGCAGCCCGAGTACTTTTACAAGTGGAGTTATTACATTTAATTATACTGTAGTAGCTACCGGTGGAGTCACAGGATTTACCACACCGGTGACAGGATTGCCGAATAATTGGGTTATATCTGATGTACTTCATAATCCAACTGATGCTCCACAGACAGTAACCTACACAATAGTACCAATAAGTCTGACAGGATGTGCAGACGGACCGAGTAAAACAGTAGTTATTACAGTCAATCCGACACCACAGGTTGTGCCGGGCACCCTGGCACAGACAATCTGTAATGATAGCACGACAAATGTTACGTTGGGCAGCCCGAGTACTTTCAGCAATGGACCGATCACGTTTAATTATACTGTGGTAGCTACCGGTGGAGTTACGGGATTTACCACACCGGTGACTGGATTGCCGAATAATTATGTCATATCTGATATACTTCATAATCCTACTGATGCTCCACAGACGGTCACCTACACAATTGTCCCAATAAGTCCGACAGGATGTGCAGATGGACCGAGTAAGATAGTAGTTATCACAGTCAATCCGACACCACAGGTAGTTCCGGGCATCCTGGCACAAATTATCTGTAATGATGGTACGACAAATGTTACGTTGGGCAGCCCGAGTACTTTTACAAGTGGAGTTATTACATTTAATTATACTGTGGTAGCTACCGGAGGAATCACAGGATTTACCACACCGGTGACTGGATTGTCGAATAATTGGGTTATATCCGATATACTTCATAATCCTACTGATGCTCCACAGACAGTGACCTACACAATAGTACCAATAAGTCCGACAGGATGTGCAGATGGACCGAGCAAGATAGTAGTTATAACAGTTGACCCGACACCACAGGTAGTTCCGAGCACTCTGGCACAGACAATCTGTAATGATGGTACAACAAGTGTGGTATTAAGCAGTCCCAGCACTTTCACAAGTGGAGTTATTACATTTAATTATACTGTAGTAGCTACCGGTGGAGTCACAGGATTTACCACACCGGTGACTGGATTGCCGAATAATTGGGTTATATCTGATGTACTTCATAACCCTACGGATACTTCCCAGACGGTCACCTACACGATAATTCCAATTAGTCCGACAGGATGTGCAGATGGACCAGGCAAAATAGTAGTTATAACAGTTGACCCGACACCACAAGTAGTTCCAAGTACCCTGGCACAAACTATCTGTAATGATGGTACAACAAATGTCATTTTAAGCAGTCCAAGTACGTTTACTCATGGTGTCATCACATTTAATTATACAGTTACCGCCACAGGCGGAGTAACAGGGTTTGCCACGCCAGTGACAGGATTACCGAATAATTATGTAATATCTGATATACTTCATAATCCCACTGATGTACCTCAGATTGTTACTTACAAAATCATACCGATAAGTCCAATGGGATGTGCATCCGACCCTATTAAGTATGTTTATGTCTCAGTCAATCCAACGCCAAGAATTTTCCCTGTACCGGAAAATACAATACAATGTGATAGCTTAACTACTAATATACAATTACAAAGTCCAAGCCAATTTACCAGCGGGCTTATCACATTTAATTACACTGTAACAACAACCGGTTCAGTAACAGGATATACAAGCCCGTTAACTGGATTGCCAAATTATCAAGTCATTGGTGACAATTTGATTAATAATACTGATCATTACCAGATCATTACATATAGGGTTATTCCCGTTAGTCCCACAGGTTGTATAGATGGCCCTGCACAGAACATTACTGTAACGGTCAATCCGACACCCCGTGTTGTTCCTAATAATATTTTCCCCGGTATTTGTTATGTCGGAACATCTCAGGCTCAGGTAAATACTCAAATTGTCCTGACATCTCCTACAATTATGACATCGGGTTCAATGAGGTTTGATTATACTGTAGGTGTTACAGGCGGACCGGGAGTCGTGGTTGGAAATGCTGCTCCGGCAGTTAACCTTCCACCTTCTTACACAATCAATTTCACTTATCAAAATAATTCTGATACAATACAGTCTGTCTATTATACTATTACACCCAAAGTTGATAATGCTATTTGTGTAGCTGGGGAAAAAGTCGTAAGTGAAGTAAAAATACATGCACACCCGCTTCAGAGTATTGTTGTTACTAAGCCTCTTACATGTTCGGGAGGAGCAGGACTTGCAGCATTAAAGGCGGTGATTTCTAAAGGAGCTAATCCATATCAGGTTGTCTGGGATGGACCTGTAGGATATCACAAAGTTGATTCATTGGCAATTGCAAATCTGTCAAGCGGTAAGTATGTTATTAAGGTGACGGATAATCTTGGCTGTAACCGCAAAGATTCCATTAGCATTGTTCCTGTAACAGCAAGACCATATATCTCGGCTGATGTGATTCCCCCCGGTAATTACAATATCAGCTGTATTGGTTCGACAGATGGTACAATCCTTGTTTCTGTTACCGGAGGAATTACTCCTCCCTACAACTATTGGGTTATCAAAGATGTTGATACGTTATATAGTGGCTTATTTACCAATAATCTGAATCTTTCCGACCCGACAACTTACAGGTATTACAATAATCTCGGGGCAGGAAGCTATACGCTTGTAATCCAGGATGTGAATGGTTGCGTGAATCTCAACAGGATAGTTTTCAGAGTTCCTCCCCCGATTGTTTCCGTGTTTAATAAATCGCAGTATGCAGGGGGTTATAATATCTCTTGTAAAGGGTATAATGATGGATATGCATCGGTTCAGACATCAGGCGGACGTGGAGGGTACACTTATAGATGGTATACATTCAATGGGAATATACCAGGTCCCATTAATACTAACCGTATAGATAATCTCACTGCCGGGACTTATTTCCTGGAGACAAAAGATGTTTTAAGCTGCGTAAAGATTGACAGCACTATAGTTATCGAGCCTGATGGGATGCAATTATCAGGTTATCAATTGTCTAAATCCGCAGATGGCAATTTCAACATTTCATGCAATGGAGGTAATGATGGCTCTATCTCGATGAATATTTCAGGCGGATCAGGCATTTATATCTATTCCTGGACAGGGCCAGCTGGTTTTACTGCATCTGTGGAAGATCTTACCGGTTTAAAAGCAGGGGTTTACACCTGTTCAATCAGGGACCAGAATGGCTGTGTTCTGACTCCTTCGCCTTCATTCACTCTGACAGAACCATCTGTCATAGTCTTAAGTTCTCCTGTGACATCAATTTCAACAGACGGAGCCTATAATATCAATTGTTATGGGGCTAATTCGGGATGGATCAATATCACAGTATCAGGAGGAAGCATTGGGAATTATAAATACAATTGGAGTACATCTGACGGATCAGGAATTATAAATGGGCAGAAGGATCAGCCTTCACTTACTGCCGGGACATATCATCTTGTTGTAACGGACTCGAATAAATGCGTCATAACAAAAGATATA
Source organism: Bacteroidales bacterium (assembly GCA_017882305.1). GTDB lineage: Bacteria > Bacteroidota > Bacteroidia > Bacteroidales > VadinHA17 > LD21. The sequence goes on from JADGPU010000075.1 coordinate 3,963, forward strand.
ACCCTTACTCAGCCTCCTGCCTTCGTTACGCAACTTTCCGCCACAAATATTACATGCAAGTCACCGGGCTTTAATAATGGTTCGATTAATCTGACAGTTACAGGTGGCATTGCTCCATATTCTTTCTTGTGGTCGAACGGCGCAATAACTAAGGATCTGGCAGGACTGACACCTGGAAATTATACAGTGACCGTTACAGATTTTAACGGATGTATAAAAAAAGATTCAGCAAGAGTTGATTTGCCACCCACTCTGAATTATACTAAGAATCTGTCAGATTATAACGGTTATAACATAAGCTGTAATGGGCTGGGCAATGGTTTCATCAATATAGATGCGACAACCGGATCGGCTCCTTTCATTTACACATGGACCGGGCCTAACGGATTCACTGCTACAACAAAAAACATTTCAAGCCTTTACGCGGGTCAGTATCAGCTATTGATTGTCGACAGTAGTGAATGCAAAGCTTCGGAAACTATTGATCTTACTGAGCCCGGGAAGTTTGGATTTACTTTCACCTTATCATCGAGTACTGCAGGAGGATTCAATATTAATTGTGCAGGAGAAAGTACGGGATCTATTGATCTTGAACCGGTAAATCAGGTAAAAACGGTCAATTATCTCTGGGCAGATGGTATCTTTGGTAAAACCAGAAATAATCTTCCGGCAGGCAATTATAGTGTTATCGTTACCGATGCAAATAATTGTCATGCCAGCTCAATAATTACCATTACAGAGCCTGATTCCATGAAACTCTTCTTCGATATATCACAACCTTTCTGTCCTGACAAACCTGATGGAAGTATACAGACAAATGTAACAGGCGGTGTCAAAGGAGCTACTTATTTTTACAGATGGTCAGACAACTCAACAAACAGTACCCTGCTAAATATTCCGGAAGGATATTATAAGGTTACTGTTACTGATATGAACGGGTGTTCTATAAAGGACTCTATAAATGTCAAACCGATAAACGAAACTTGTCTCATAATTCCAAATGCGATATCACCTAACGGAGACCTGATTAACGATGTCTGGAATATTGGGCTGAAGGAGTTGTATCCGTTAATGGAAGTGATAATATTTAACAGGTGGGGTGAAACCATATGGAGATCAGAAAGGGGATATCCAAGGCCCTGGGACGGAACAAGCAATGGCTCTTCTCTTCCAATTGACTCTTATCATTATATAATTGATTTACATAACGGATCTAGACCAATGGTTGGTAATGTGACTATAGTAAGGTAGAATAAAATATTTTAAAGCTTTTATGAGAAGACCAGCTTTCATATTATTATTGTTTCTGATTGGCAACCTGACCTTTGGTCAGCAACTACCATTATATAGTCAATACCTTTATAATAAGTTCCTGATTAATCCTGCGGTAGCTGGAAGCGATGGATATACAAGTGTCAGTCTGACTGCCAGGGAACAATGGGTTGGTTATTCAGGAGCTCCACGAACCTTTTCTTTCAGCTGGCAGACAAGAATGCTCAAAAAAAGCTACATATTGAAGCAGACCAAGATAAAACGGGAAGTTTTCAGGCCAAAATCTGATGGGAAAGTTGGATTTGGCGGGTATGTATTCAGCGACAGGAATGGATTGATTCAAAGAACTGGTTTCCAGGTTGCTTATGCCTATCATATGTGGGTTCAAAAGAGTACACAACTCTCTTTCGGGCTTGCCTTTACAGGCTATTATTTCAAGATTGATGAAAAGCAGATAAATTTTGAAGACCCGAATGAGCCATGGCTGAACAATAATCTCCGTCGTGGTATATTTGTCCCTGATATGACGTTTGGCGCCTATCTGCTTAATGCGAAATACAGCCTCGGATTTTCTGCAGATCAGCTATCTGAAGCTGCAGCAAAAATCGGAGGTCCTGCTTACAAAAACTTTACAATGAGCAGGCAGTATTATCTTTTCGGATCATATGATTTTAGCTGGTGGAGTAATACAATTATCCAGCCTTCGTTTCTTTTAAAAATGTCGGAACAACTTAAACCTCAGGCTGATATAGGAGTTACATATATTTACAATCAGGGCTTTTGGGCAGGGCTGGCTTATCGTACCAGCGGGGCATTAATAGCAAATGTCGGTGTACAATATCAAAATATTTATTTTGGATATGCATACGATTACACTCTTCAGGAAATTCAGAGTATTACCTATGGTACACATGAAATAACAGTTGCCCTTAAGTTTGGGGATAATTCCAGAAGATACCGCTGGCTCGACCGGTATTAATCGATAGATTTCCGGAGGATGTATATAACCGAACTACTCTTCCTTTTTTTGAAAACGGACAAAAATGCAAAAACAATTGCCTTTGACATCCCTAACAAAAAGGCCAATGATGAACCTTTATATTTTTCGCTCAGCTGGGAAATATAAAAGACATCAAGAGGAAGGATTCTTAGATCTTCTAAGAAGAATCCTGATTTTTCAGAAAATAGCCTGAAAGTGTCAGGATTAAAATGCCATAAATGCCGTGGGACATCCCATGCAGCCCAGAACTTCTTGTAATGTTCAGCATCGTATGAGCTGCAATTTGGTAAAGCAATAGCACAAACGGCACCTGGTTTTAATAACCGATAGATTTCTGAAGTGTACTTAAACGGATCATGGAAGTGTTCAAGCACATGCCAGAGTGTTATACAATCAAAGCTATCTGCCTCAACTGCTGTTATTTTATCAGGCGCAATAATTTCCAGACCAAATTGTGATATGGAGAATATACGGGCCTTTTCATTTATTTCTATTCCCTTTACCTTCCAACCGGCTTTTTTCATTGCGCCGGCAAAGTAGCCCGTCCCGCTGCCGATGTCTAGAATAGTTCCCTTTTTGAGGCCAGTGATCTTTTTAATGAGCTCTTTCTTCTTTCTCAGCATAATACTCCTGGCAATACGGTAAAGTTTATTAGAAAAACCTTCAGAAGTGTTGCTATGGGATATATAGCTGTCAGATTCGTAAAATCTGGTTATCTCGCTCTCCTCAGGATAATCCTGGGTGAATGAGAAATCACAGGCTGAGCATTTAAATACTGTGAAATCTTCTTTACTTATAAAATGATCAGTGCAGTTGAATTGCAGGCCAATCTTTTCGGAAGAACAGAGAGGACATACATTATGATGCACCATACTAAACAGACTTAGATTTTATCTTTAATTTAGCATAGAAATAGCCCGCGAATAAAAGAATAAGCAAGAGAGAACTTGCCAGCGAAATTTTATTCCCGACATAGTAAGAAACAGGTTTAAAGGTAAATTTTATTTCATGATCTCCGGCAGGAACAACCGTTCCTCTTAGGATCCAATCTGTACGGAAATACTGACTCTCTTTCCCATCAATATAACACTTCCATCCTGCAGGGTAATAAATTTCAGAAAAAACTGCAAGTTTCTCATCCCTGGCTGAATATTTATAAAGTAATTCATCGGGTTGATACGAAACAAGCTCAATCTTTTCATTTTCCTGAACCGGGAAGGAGGATTTTGTAATCTGATCCTTAAAAGTATTAGAGATTATGGCTTCTTTTGAAGGATTAAATGAGTTAATCAATGAAATTTCCTTATTGGCATTTTCTACCACTACCGGTTTCTCTACAAACCATGCATTTCCAAGAGTGTTTGGATTTATTAAAGGAGTAGCCCCCGGATTATATATTATGTATTTGGTATTGAGCATGTTAAGAGATGGAAATGGTGTGTTATTGAAAATTGTCTGAAGATCCTCAACCGATTTTGCATTGCCTGCACCGGCTAAAAACATACTCAATCCAGGATAGATGCATGAATCAATAAGCTCCTGGTACCTCTCCATTTTAGCTCCATGATAGCCTCCTATAGACTTGTGAAAATATGATGTCGGTGAGTTATCATTAAAAGGATTGGAAAGATTGAGAACCCTTTTCTGCGAGGGATCTCTCAGGATAAAGGCATCTGCAACTGACGGTGTGAATGTCTTCTGAATTGTTGATGGTCTTTCAAAACGGTCAGCATCCAGATACCTTTTGTCTACCATCCAAAGATCGAGTACAACAAGTAAAGCAATAATAAATATTGCATACTCCTTCCTCAGTTTATTAAAAATAAACCCAATAATAATACCCAAAGAGAGTAAAACAAATACCAAAGATCTGACTGCATCATTCCTGAGAAGATCTTTTCTGTCTGTTATAAGGGCAGTCTTAAGCCATGCAGGCAGGTTGCTTTCATTTTGACTAAGAAATGAACCTGCAATACCCGGAAGTATGATAACAAGTAAAAGAAATCCTCCGGTTATCCCGGAGGCTATTTTTAATCCCCTGATTATCTCTTTTTTTGTGGTGGTGCCATTGAAGATATCTCTTAGAGCAAGAAATCCCAGTAGCGGTATACAAAATTCTGCAATAACGAGAGTCATTGTCACGGCTCTGAACTTATTATATCCGGGGAAATAGTCAATAAAAAGGTTTGAAAAAGACATGAAATTTTTCCCCCAGGCCAGCATTATTGATAATATTGTTGCCGCAAGAAGCCACCATTTTTCAGGACCTTTAATGAGGATAAGTCCAAGAACAAAGAGGAAAAAAACAATAGCCCCTACATAGTGGGGCCCTTCTGTGGTGGGTTGAGTTCCCCAGTATTTCTGAAACTGCTTGAAATAATCCTGATTGTTATTCTGACTTAATATCTTATAAGTTTCCGAGGTGCGGTCAAAAGGACGACTTGATCCTCCCTTGTAATTAGGTATCAGGAGGTTAAACGTCTCATCAACACCATAACTCCAGGTAGTGATATAGGCTTTATCTAAACCTGAGGTGCTTTTCATATTCTCACCAGTCAGATCTGATTTTCCTCTTATCGAATATTTCCCGTATTCATAGGTTGTGTATAAGCTTGCGAAGTTTATTCCTATTGCAATAATAAAAGGTACTATAAGTATTGCAGATGTCTTGAGAAATTTAACGACCGATCTGTTTTTCCAGGAATAGACAAATTCAACAATGCCGAAGATCAAAAGGCAGATCAATGCGTAATAGGTGATCTGCGGATGGTTTGCCTGAATCTCGAGAGCAAGAATAAATGTAGTAAATAGCGCTCCCTTTAACACATCATGCCTGTATGTGTAATAAATCCCTCCGATCATAGGAGCCATGTAAGCCAGAGCTATTGCCTGCGTATTGTGTCCGGCACTAAGAATCTGAAAGAAAAACGATGAAAGTCCGTAGGACAGGGCTCCAGCCATAGCCAGCCATGGATCAACCTCCAAAATCAAAAGCAGAATATAAAATCCTAACATTGATAGAAACAATACTGAAACCGGCATTTTAAAGATCCTGAGAAGTGCGTCGGCATATTTTATCAGGTTCCCGGGATATCTGGTAGAAATAAGATATGCTGGCATCCCGCTGAAAATCGAATTTGTCCATAGTGGCTCCCGACCGGTTTTATCCCGAAAGTCCTGTATCTCCTTTGAGTTAATTTTTGAGACTGTAGAGTCGTTGGCTTTCAGCACTTTGCCTTCCAGGACAGGATAAAAATAAGCGAAAGAAACCACAATAAATAATAGTACGGCAATCAGATGTGGCAGGATGGGTTTGATTTTATTTTTTATCTCCATTGAAATGTTTTTAAGGTTTCTGACCTGAAAAAAACAAAATTATGTATTTAATTTCTTATAAATCGTCGGTTATCCCTTTTAAAGAACTCAGATTGCTTTTTAAGTTTTTAATTTTTGACCATTTATTTATAAATCCTTTTATGGCCTGTAATTCAACCGGCTCGTAGAATTTGAACAGATACAGGATAAATGGAAAACTTATAAGGCATGCTGTTTTAATGATCATCCTTGGAAGAAGATCCAGCCCGTTTAATAGTAAACCGGAAAAGGAAAGCACTGCCCCTGTAACAAGCATAACAGTTATTTTTCTGATCTCATAAGGCACATAAAACACTCTCTGCGAATAATAGTAACAGACATACCAGTAAATAAACTGCGAGAGAAGTGTGGCAATCGCTGCCCCGGCAATATCCCAGACTGGGATTAATAGAAAGTTAAGGACAAGGCTTAAAACCGTTGAGAAAACAACAACAATTCCAATTATCCTGGTCTTTTTTGCAATATGTAATCCGTATACCGTAACTTCTTTCATATTGGCAAAGAATATTGACAGAGATAATACCGGGATAATTACAACAGCATCCCAATAGGCTTTCGATGTGGCAATGACTTTTATGATCTCAAGAGAGAAAAGCGAAATTACCACTATCCCAAGCATTAGTACATATGATGAGTAGAGAAGCACTTTAGAATAGAATCTTTTATTATCAGGCGAATCCATGCGCTTTATCATCATTGGTCCAAGGGCCAACTTCATAGAATCGGCAAGAACCAGTTTTAAAACGCTGGATATCTTAAAGGCAAGATTATATAGGGCTACAGATTTGAGAACTGTCAGTGAATTAAGTGAAAATCTGTCTATTACAGTAAAGAGAGCGGCTGATATATTTGCCAGCAATAAGGGGAAGCCATAGGCATTCATTGACTTAAATATAATCTTGTCAAAAAACACCCTCGTATTTTTAATTGTATAACCCAATAAAAACAAAACAACAATACCATTCCCGATTACCTGTGCAAGATAAATGCCTTCAAGCCCCATCTTTTTTGAAAGAATAAAAAAGAGAGTGAGAGACAAAACAATAATCAGTTTAAACAGGTTCGTAACGGAATAGAGCACAGATTTGGACTGGAGCCGCATCAGTGTATTAATGACATTATTTACAGACTGAATGGCCGATGCAAGAATAACAAATGTAATAACCTTTGCCCAGTCAGGTTTTGAGAATAGCATAAGAGATAAGGTGCCGGAAAGAGGGATCAGAATCACGCAAAATATCAGAGAGACAATTACCTGGGTTGAAAATGACATAAAAAAAATGCCTTTCTGATTCTCTTTGTAATCTTTATCCCAGAACCATCTTGTGAGGCTTTGCGGCAGGCCTGATGCAAGCATGGCCGTTAAAACAATGGCGGAAATCTCAAGGATACCGAGTATTCCGAATTGATCGGTTGAGAAAAACTTCTGATCAGTATAAATAGGAATCAATAACAACCCAACGATCTTGACCGCTACATTACCCAGACCATATATAACTGTATCCTTAAATGATGTTTTAATTGATTTTAACATGATATAATTTCACCACGGATTTTAAAATAGCAAAATCAAATAAAATTATTTTGAGAATGCTAAGATAGCATTTACAATTTTATTGGATAGGGGTTAATTAATTACTTGTCAGCTATCAGAGTCAGCCCTTTAAGAAAAAGATGTCTGAATGGAGTATGGATCAGAACCTTCTTTAAATACGAATCTTTTACGCTAAGATCAATATATTGCACTCTGACTTTACCAAAACCCGCATTCCTGGCACTTTTTTTAAAACTGAAGTAGTTTTGCTCGTTCAGATGATATTGTTTGTAATGATCCGAAATCGTATCAGGCTCTTTCTTTGGCATTGGTTTCCCTTTTATAATGCTTAAAGCTCTTATTAATTTATATCCAAATTTTCTTCGTAATGTATTTGGGAAAGTATATACAAGCAGCCGCCCGCCGGGATTTAATAAATCATAACATTTTTTAAAGAAAGCCTTACCCTCTTCAACAGCTATATGCTCTATGAAATCAATAGATACTATACGATCATACTTGACTTCTTCTTCTATCTTTTCAAAAGAACTGATCTGGAATTGGCATCCGGCTTTTAATTCGTCAGCTTTTGATTTTGCCAGTTTTATTGCTTCATCTGAAAAGTCGACACCGGTCGCCTCTCCTCCGTTTAAGGCATGGTAGATCACCAGTTCTCCTCTGCCGCACCCGATATCGAGCAATTTTGATGATTTATTTAAATCGAGATAGCTGATAACCATTTGGAACTTATCAATCAACTGTTCAAACTTTCCTTCAAAACTTTTGAACTCATCATGGCCTGTGGCATTTTCCATGAAATAACTTTCAGTATACAGATGTCTGACATCTTTTGAAAAGGTCTCTTTTTTACGCATTTGATTTTTTTGTTAAAATTTCATCATACAGGTCAGATAGCCTTTCAACAAAAACCTTTTGCCCAAAATTTTCTTTTGCATAATTTCTAATTGATTCTTTATCATATGATCCTATATTTCCCGATATGCTTATAATAGCAGTTTTAAGTTCTGATGCATTATCTTTTTGAATCAGTATGCCTGTTGACGGGGTGACAATCTCCTGCGGACCACCGCATTTTGTAGCAATAACGGGTATTCCACAAGCCATTGCCTCAATCAGAACAATTCCAAATGTCTCATACCGGCTTGGAAGAACGAAGAGATCAAGTTTGGAATAAAAATTTGCAATATCATTTCGTGATATCTCTCCATAAAATTTACAATTCGAATCGATATCCAGATCTGCAGCCATCTTTTTGAAATCGTCAAGTAATATCCCATTTCCACCTATATGCAAAAAGAAATCTTTTGTTTCAAGCAGCGCTGCAGATTTTAAAAGCAAGTCCAACCCTTTATTGTAATTTTTTAATCCGCCCAGAAAACCGATATTTAAAATTGCTCCCGGTTTAGATTTTACCAGCTCGAATTTTTCAACATCAACTATGTTATGGATAACCGCTACCGGACGATGGCAAAGAGAAATAATTTCTTCTCTTAATGCGTTGCTTACAGCAATAACACAATTTGTTTTCCTGAGCGTATACTTTACACACTTTTTATGAATCCAGCTTCTGAAATATGATTTTATCCTGGAATGTTCCGTAAGAATGTTAGGAATCTTTCTTTTCTCCTGTATAATAGCCCCAAGAAATCCACCCGGATATGATAAATGGCTGTGAATAATATCAATTTTTGTTTGATTGAGGATCTTTTCTTTAATAAAACGATAGGTATTCAGTAAGAATTTAATTTGGGTAATGACAGGAAAAGACTTGTTGATCGTGACTTCATATTCGGTTACTCTTCCGTTCTGTTTTTTCAGGAATGAGTAGTCAGAAAATGGAGCAAAGTGAGAATAATCAACTTTAAAATAGACTACAGTAATATCATGCTTTATACTTAAGGCTATAACCTGTTCCTGTACAAAAATACCTCGCCATTTATGGTTAAAATCAGGATAAGAATGTGTGAGCACCAAAATGTTCATAGTAAACTTTTTTACCTGTTTAATGTCTTATACAGAAGAATCAGCTTCTCTTTAACAATTTCGGTATTATATTCTCTCACAACAGCATTCCTTCCGTTTTCTCCCATTTCTTCTCTTAAGAGCTTATCGTTAAGAAGTTTGATTATTGCATCATGAAATTCTGTTATATTTTCGAAAATTAATCCGCAGTCATGTTTTTCAATAAGATTTTGTTGTGGTTTACAGTTTGATGCAATTATAGGTTTTCCACCAAGCATGTAATCATATATTTTATTTGCAACACCTGATTCGTGCTGAGGGTTTTTATGAAACGGGGCAATGCAAATATCACATATTTCAAGATAACCAGGGAATTCTTTTAATTCTATCCACGGGATATAATGTACTCGATTGGCTAACAGATCCGAACCTGTGAGCTCTGAAAAAAGTTGTTTATCTTTTTTATCAACCGGTCCGATCAGAAGAAAATTCACATGAAAGTCCTCTTTAACAAGGTTGATAAAAACACGGAGAGCATCAAAAATACCTCTTCTCTCAGCAATCACACCGTAATAAAGGATTATGGGAAATCCCTGTTTAAATGGATTCATTACAACCCGTTTGTTTTTATATTCAGGTTGCGAAAGATCAGGGACATTTGGCAGCACAACGAACTTTTCTGCTGCAAGCTGAGGATACTGTTCTGACAAGATATCCCTGAAATCTTTACTTAGAACAATTATGCGATCCGCGTAACTTAAATATTCTAATTCCTTCTTCTTCCATTTATCCGGACGGGAAATAAGTCTCCTCAATAGTCCTTTTGTCCAATTGTATGTGGTAATAGTATACGGATAATTCTCATGAAGATCGAGTACAATCGGGATATTTATGTTTGCCCTTTTTATTCCATTATATGCTGCCCGGGCCATATAAAGATCATGCACATGCAGAAATTCAAGTCGGTTATGAATAATGAATTTCTTAATTTTTGTTGTCCAGAGCCATTCATATACAGGAATCGTATTTAGCAGAAAAAACAAGATATCTTTGAATTTTTTGGGAATGTTGATCCGAGTGACGTATATCCCGGTAGCAGGTTCTCTGTACATCTTTATAAACCCAAAACATAATACAAAAATTTCAAATCCCTGTTCTTTAAGGATTCCTATTTCCCTGAGAACACGGATATCACTGTTCAATTCATTATCCACAACAATTCCAATCTTCATAATTTACTTTTAGCAAAGCAACTTCAACGATATAAAAGTATGTTAAAGGTAAAAATAAAAAAGCGTGAAGGACTGCAGTGTGTTATTCTATTAATTCTGATCTGAAAGCAATGGAATAATTTTTCTGGTTAATTCCTTTCTGCTATAGGCAATCGGGGACATCTTCTCTATAATAGACATATCAGAGATCAGGTTAGATAAATATTCTGAAATTCCTTTGGAATCCTTGTAGGAAAATGTTATTCCATGCCCGGTTTCTCTTATTATTCCGGCAGCATCGCCATCTGCGGGACCAAGGCAGACTATCGGTTTACCTGAAGCTATATATTCAAAAAGTTTCCCGGTGATAATGCTTTTATTACTTTGATGGTCAGGAATGATAAGTAATAGGACAGACGTCTGAAGCATAAATTTTATTGCTGCATCGTGATCAATATACGGGATGAACTCCAAATTTGAATCTGCAGTTTTTGATTCAATAAGATCTTTCTGATATTGTGATAAAGTCCCTATAAATTTCAATATAAATTCATTCCCTTTTTCTTTAAAGATGTGAAGGGCATTGAGGAACCCGTCAACCGGATAAATATCTGAAAGAGTACCGACATATGTAATAGTAAACCGGAGAGGTCTGGTAGCGATGATTCCTGAAAAATCATCTGCATCATAACCGTTAGTAATAACCTCTGTCTTGTTTTCTATCTCTTTAACTTTTAATGAAAACAGGTTTTTCAGTGAAGCTCCGACAGTTATTATTTTATCAGCTTTTTTAAGGACGCTTTCTTCAAGCTTCAGATCGATATATTTTGAGATAAATGTAGGATAGAACTGTTTATAATAATAAATATCGGTCCATGGATCACGCAGGTCGGCAATCCACTTTATTGCAGGATATTTCTTTTTGATCTTCAACCCTATAAGTTGTGTTGAATGAGGCGGACTTGTTGTAATAATATGTCTGATATCTTCATCTTCAATTAAATCGCATGCTTTTTTAAAGGCATATTTGTTCCACCCTTTCCTGGGGTCAGGAAGAAAGAAATTGCCTCGAATGAAACGAAGGACCTTTCCTTTAAGTGAATTATCTATACTATTTGCAAAACCTGCCGATGGGATCTTAGATGTATCTTTTTTATAAATACTGAAATAATTTGTCGCAGGTGTCGAGTAAACTTTTAATGAAGAGGGCAAATCATCTTTGAGTGAATAATCTGTTACCGGATAAGCAGCATACTCAGGATCTACAGTAAGTATAAACGGATCCCATCCAAATTCCGGAAGATATTTAGAAAATTTAAGCCATCGCTGTACTCCGGCGCCGCCGCTTGGAGGCCAGTAGTAAGTGATTATAAGAACCTTATTCATTTTAAAGCTTTTTTAATAAGCTTTGCATAGAGACTTTTTCTTTAATGATTTCTACTAACTGCTCAATCTGAACTCTCTCCTGTAGCATGGAATCGCGATACCTTATCGTCACACTATTGTCGTCAAGAGTCTGGTGATCGATTGTTATACAATATGGTGTGCCAATTGCATCCTGGCGCCTGTATCTTCTGCCGATCGAGTCTTTATCATCATACTGACAGTTAAAATCAAATTTAAGGTCATGTACAATTTTCTCAGCGATATCAGGAAGTCCGTCTTTTTTTACCAGAGGCATCACTGCCAGTTTAACAGGAGCAAGAAATGAAGGTAATCTGAGCACTATGCGAATATCAGAGCTGCTATCTTCTTTTTTTAATTCCTCTTCCTGGTAGGCAGCTGATATCACCTGCAGAAACATCCTGTCTAAACCGATCGATGTCTCTATGACGTACGGGATATACGATTCACCTTTTTCCGGATCGAAATACTGCATCTTTTTACCACTGTATTCCTGATGCTGTTTCAGGTCAAAGTCAGTTCTTGAATGTATTCCTTCAACCTCTTTGAATCCGAATGGAAATTTAAATTCAATATCTGTGGCTGCATTTGCATAATGAGCAAGTTTGACGTGGTCGTGGAAGCGGTAATTCTCACTTCCGAAACCGAGAGCCTGATGCCATCTCATCCTTGTATCTTTCCATTTCTTAAACCACTCAAGCTCACTGCCGGGT
>JADGPU010000152.1 GCA_017882305.1 Bacteroidales bacterium
ATAGCTTTCCCTTCAGAGAGTGCTCCATTTGTGATTGAATAATCACCAGTTTTCAATTCTGGTAAAAGTATTGTGAAAGTTATCGTATCAGAGGAAAGCTGTACAATATATCCTTCAAGTCGTTTATATGATATTAGGGTACTTGGTGTGAAATTTCCCAAGCTCCTTGTGCCAATAGTCAATTGGGTGAGGTCCTTTTCGGCATCATTTTTCGTGCATCCCTGGACTAATCCTAAAATAAGGATGACTAAAAATAAAAACCTATATTTTCTCATACCCTTAAAATTAGTAAGAACATATGCCCTAAGCTTATGTCAAATTTATGAAAAATTTATTGGCGATAAGCAAAGTGTATCTGATTTTGCTAAGAATTAAAGATTATTCAAGAGGTTTCCAATTATTGTAGAATGCAATATATCAATTATATAGCATATCGATTCAATCCTATTTAAGGCCATTTGCAGTCCTTCTCAGCCACTTCCACTTCTCTGTCGTATTCTGCCTAATGGAACGCAGCTACACCTTAACTTGGTTGATAACGCGGTTTTAGAGCATTTGTAATAGTTGCGGATTATCCTAACTATTTATATATCAGCATATTCATTAGCCGATCCTTAAGAATGTGCTAATATGTTGGTAATTAGAATGTTAAAGTTAATAACTTGTTGATATTTTGAGTTTTAGATTTCGAGGATTTTATTAACATGCAGAAAAATATTATAAAAAATGCTTGTGAAATATTTAAGTTTCAATTAATCCTTATTACAATAATAAAAATATTTACGAGTTTAACTATAACATGGAAATGATTCCCTCCGGAAAGCCCAGTTTTAGCACCACCAACTTTTGTTTGACTGCAGAAGGTGGCAAAAACTTTTTCCATTACCTAAAAAGATTTAATCTGGCTAAAGAACCTGATTTATTGATACTCTCTCCAAATAACCATTATTATTATGAAGAAATTGATTTAAGAAATGTCAGAACATTAATAAATCTTAAAAAATTGAATTTAACAAAAGATCTGGATACATTTTTGAATACTCTCATTCATATTTTACCCCGCAATGTCAATTTCATAGGATGCTTTTCTGAAACCAAAATACTTAATGGGAATGAATTTCTCTCGGAATTGTCAACCAGATTCAATAATTTTTTAGATTCAAGGACAGATCATAATATGGATAAAAAAAATGTTTCTGACCTTTTAGAAAAGTATGGATTTAAGGTTATCGATATGACAGAGATGAATGAATTGACATATTTTTATTCACAAAATGTTAATCAACCTGCTAAATTAAAACCTTACTGGCATCTGAGTCTTGAAATCTTTCATTAAATAAGAACCACTGAAACTATAAGGTTAATGAAAATTTCTTGACACATTATATGTAATTCACAACCCCAATTCCCCAACTATCATTAACTACTGTATATTAAAATTTGTCAATTCGATATGACATAATAAAGTCTTTCTAAGCACGTTTAATATCTGATGCTCAACAAATACAAAAGCTAAAGTTTTTTAATAAATGGGGAATGATCTGTTATATGATACCCATTTATCAAACATTTAGAATAGTCATAATTATGGTGATTATATAATCACCAGTGGTTCTTGATAATAACAAAACATTTACCAACAATTTGAAGAAGATAGATATGGAAAAAGCAAAAACGATTATCACAATAACTGGTGTTTTTATACTTTTATTTTCTTATGGAAATATGTCAGGTAATATCGATCTTTCAGGTGGATCAAATTCTGACCAGACAAGTTCAAAATCTATTCAGACAAAAACAAAATCTACACAAACGGATTCAAAATCTGTTCAGACGAAAACAAAGTCTACGCAGACTAAATCAAAATCTACTCAGACGAAATCAAAATCCATCCAAAAGAGTTCAAAATCTGAACCGGATAATAAGAGCAAAGATATTGGAACTGTCCGGATCGGTACACAAACCTGGGCAGTAGCAAATCTGAATGTAAGCACCTTTCGGAATGGGGATTCAATACCTGAAGCACGAACTAACAAAGAATGGGTAGCTGCAGGTGAATCTGGAAAACCTGCATGGTGTTACTATAATAACGATCCTGCAATCGGTCTGAAATACGGCAAATTGTACAATTGGTATGCAGTGAACGACCCAAGAGAGTTAGCTCCGGTTGGCTGGACTTTGTCCAGTGATGCTGACTATGCAAAGTTGATTAGTTATTTAGGAGGACCAGCTGCTGCCGGCAGCAAAATGAAAAGCACCAATAGATGGAGTGATGATAACAATGGAACCAATGAAACCGGTTTTACAGGTTTCCCGGGAGGTTATCGTGTTGAGAATGGAGCATTTCTCAACCTTGGAAGTATTGGCATATGGTGGAGTTCGACAGAAATCAATGCCCGGAGCGGTGTTGATCACTACCTTGCACAGAGTAACAGTTTAGTTGGCAGCAGCAGTCCAAAGCAACGTGGTGAATCAGTCCGTTGCCTCAGGAATTAGCTTATATTTGTCCTGCCTGCAAAAACCGGTCATCCTGACAACTTTTAGTTTACTTTTTGTGCGTTCACAATTACAACTCCGAGCCCCATGGCATCAAATACCATTCCGGTCACTTTGCCTTTTTCTATCAAGAATTTGATGGTTGAATTATCTTTCATAAAGAACTGGTTTTCCCCATCAGCATTAATCTCAATATCTCCCACTTTGCCCTGACTAAAAAGTTGATTATTCTTCTTATAAATAGTAAAGACTTCACCGCTGGCTTCTATCCAACCCTTTGATGCATTAACCCATTTGTAGTGACCTGTATAACTATCGAGAATTTTTGGATCAAGGCTGACAGCAACATGCTCTTTCGCTGCACTAATTTTATTCGGTAAATATATTTCAGCAATTTTGTGTGCCAGTACACCAGCATCTGGAACCGGTCCGGGAGGCCGCATCTCAATATTTGATAATACTATTACCGTGAATTGTTCGTCCGGATAACGGGCAATATATGAATTAAAACCTGTTATATCACCGCCATGCCCTACTTCCTTCAGTCCTCCCACTTGACTAACCATCCAGCCAAAACCATATTTTATAATAGTTCCATCGTTCAAGGTCGCCTGAGAGAATGCCTGATTTAAGGTGGATGGTTTAACCAGCTTTTCAGTATAAAGCGCCTGATCCCATCTATACATACCCTTTATTTAGAAGGATTTTTCCATGACAATTAAGATTTCATATGATTATTAATATTTTCATTCCTGTATTAATGACTTGCATTTTCGCGAGTTGCTGCGTATACTATCAATAATCATTAATATTAATCTTAAAATCAATCTGACTAAATTCAAGAGCCGGTCATACTGACCACTTTTAGTTAGACAGATTACACTTAACTTACATATCTAAACGATAATTATTTAACTCGGATTTTGGTGGTCAATTTAATCCGGCCAATTACTGTCAGGGTACTGGTTTTCGAAGTTAATACGCACTTTAAGCGATTCTTAATTAATTTTGTAAATACACTATTATTTCAGAAATATTTATATTTAACAATGTGTTGTGAAGAATACTTATCCAAATGAAATATAAACCATCTCGTATAAGAAAGATAGGTCCTATTGAGTCACCATGCAAAAAGACCATATATAATTCATCAATTGAAGCAAAAGAGGCAATAGCCTATCTTCAGGAGAATAAACATGTAAAAGATTTGTCGGCATATAAATGCTCTGTGTGTGGATTTTGGCATTTAACAAGTAAATAATATATCTTCGTTTTTAACTTGATAAAAGAAAGTATGGTGGCAAACTCCGCCGCACATAGTTTATTATTTAACTGAATTGTCGAAAATCCACAAAACCCCGGTAAAAACATGGTGTGGATAAAAATTAAGTTATCCTTATGACCACCTTGTTATTTTAAAGTAAATTAGACATCATAGAAATATTTCTCAGGCGAAATCTGATGATGAGATTCCAGGAAATTAATGCGAAACAGGATATACATATACGGACCTTTAAATCTTTCAGTTATGAAAAATAAAATCATGCCACTCCTTACAATATTCTTATTGACATCTAATGTTTTAAATGGACAAAACACGAAAACTTTTACAGAAGCTGATTACAGGTATGCAGCCGAAATGCTGGACAACAATGTCAGTAAACTAATAGATAATGAGATACGGCCGGAATGGTTGCCGGATGGAAGACTGTGGTACAAGTCCATGACAGAAAATCATGTCGAATTTAAGCTGTTTAACCCGGCCGACGGGAAAAAAGAAACAGCAGTTTCCAGAAAAGAACTGTTTGCGAAAGTATCCTTTAAACCAGAAGCGGTTAAAGGATCTTCAAATGAGGTATTGTCGCCCGATGGTAAATATGCTGCCTTTATCCGGGGTTGGAATCTATGGATTAAAGAAGTAGCTACCGGTAAGGAAAAAGCGCTGACAGCTGACGGTGTGGAAAATTTTGGCTATGCTACTGACAATGCCGGATGGAAACATAGCGACAGACCTGTTCTAAGCTGGTCGCCTGATTCAAAGAAGATCGCGACCTTTCAACAGGACCAGCGGCATGTAAGTAATATGTATCTGGTCAAAACAAAAGTAGGCTCTCCGGAACTTCATGTATGGAAGTATCCCCTTCCCGGAGATTCGGATATTATTCGGATTTACAGAGTTATTATCGATATAAACAAAGACCCGGGGATTGTCAGGCTGAAAATGAGTAGTGATGCCCGGAGAGGAACCTTATGCGATGACATTTCATGTGGGGGCGGATTTGATGATGTGGCATGGAGTGAAGACAGCAGACAACTTGTTTTTGTTTCCACAAGCCGCGACCACAAACAGGAGAATGTGAGAATAGCTGATTGCGAAACCGGGGAAGTAAAAAACATCTTAGAAGAGAAAGTAGCTACTCAATATGAATCAGGTCGGGGCTCGATCAACTGGAAGTATCTGTCGAAGACAGTCGAGATTATCTGGTATTCTGAAAGAAGTGACTGGGGGCATCTCTATCTGTATGACGTATCTTCCGGAATCTTAAAGAACCAGATAACTTCAGGTAAATATGTGGTGAGGGAGGTTTTAAATGTAGATCAGAAAAACCGGGTGATATACTTTGTTGGTAGCGGAAAGGAAGCCAACATTAATCCATATTTCCGTTATCTGTATCGTGTGGATTTCAGTGGTAAAAATCTGTCTTTACTTACACCTGGTAAAGGGGATCACACAGTAAGTTTTTCCCCTGACGGAAAATATTTTATCGATTCCTATTCACAACCAGACGTTCCGCCTGTTCACGAGGTAAGAGACGTAAAGGGTAAACTAATTGCAATTCTGGAAAAGACTGATATTTCACGTCTTGCAGCAACTGGATGGACGCCGCCAGTGCCCTTTATTGTCAAATCAGCGGATAATCGCTGGGATTTGTACGGTCTCTTATTTACTCCGACCAATCTTACACCTGGAATGAAGTACCCTGTAATTATCAATATCTATCCGGGTCCTCAG
>JADGPU010000153.1 GCA_017882305.1 Bacteroidales bacterium
ATTACCTGTTTACCATTAATCTGAATATCGGTATGGGCTACAAAACTACACAGTTCAAGTATACGTTAAAATAGGCCACATATTATTAGTTAAAAGAATTACTATTTATACGAATAGCCTGATGGAAAGATTATAATATGGCAATTACTGATTTTCTTAAGGGAATCTTTATTGGTTTTGCGATGGCAATTCCAATTGGACCAATTGGAATTATGTGTATCCGCAAGACACTTACCGAGGGGCGATTACGCGGTCTGATTATAGGTCTTGGCGCTGCAACTGCAGATTTACTTTATGGTTGTGTTGCCGCTTTTGGACTTACGATCATTTCAAGCACACTGGAAAGTCAGCGAATTTGGATACGGCTGGTAGGGGGGGCATTAATTCTATTCCTTGGCATAAGAACATTCCGTGCCCAACCTACTGATCCAAAGTTTCGCATCCACAGCACTGGAATGCTTGCATCGTATCTCTACACTGTTTTTCTTACACTAACAAACCCGTTAACCATATTTGCATTTATTGCTGTGTTTGCAGCACTCGGGTTAGGAAGCGGACTCGGTTATTTTTCTGCATCAGCTCTAGTTGCGGGAGTTTTTATCGGTTCAAGTTTATGGTTCCTGTTACTAAGTTCCGGTGTTACGCTTTTTAGAAAAAAGCTTGACCTAGTAGGGTTACGGTGGGTAAACAGAATTGCCGGCATATTGATAATTATTTCAGGTGTTATTGCCATAGGGAGTTTGTTATGAATATAACCAGGTTTCTTGGGTTCCGGATGTAGAAATGAAAAGATCCACAATACTTTCTGCAAGAATAAAAAAATACTTAAATATACTTGGACCCGGACTTATAACAGGGGCAAGCGATGATGATCCTTCCGGGATTGCAACTTATTCACAGGCGGGCGCCGGTTTTGGTTTTGCGACTCTATGGACTGCAATTATCACCTTCCCTCTAATGGCTGCTGTACAGGAGATGTGCGCACGAATCGGCATGGTAACAAAAGAGGGATTGACAGGAACACTTAAAAAAAAGTACCCGAAAAGTATTTTATATTTGATGGCGTTGGTGAGTTTTCCAGCTATTACGCTAAATATAGGAGCAGACATACAGGGAATGGGAGCCGTTGCCAATTTGATTGTACCCCAAATTCCAACTTTTGCTTTCAGCATCATTATTACTGTTTTTCTTATTTTTTTTATCATCAAATTTCCATATACAAAACTTGCAGCAATATTAAAATGGCTTTGTCTGTCATTATTTTTATATATTGTAGTACCGTTCCTTGTACATGCTGATTGGATAAATGTTATGAAGAGTACCTTTATCCCAACGATTCATTTCAACAAAGCTTTTTTTGAAATACTTGTTGCCATTCTTGGTACCACTATTTCACCTTACCTGTTTTTTTGGCAAGCCACTATGGAAGCGGAAGATATTTCACATAGCCGAAAAAGAATCATAATCAACAAGCGAATTTTAGACAACATGAAAATGGATGTTGATTTCGGGATGTTATTTTCGAACGTTGTTATGTTTTTCATAATGCTCACAACAGGTGCCGTATTGTATAAGGCGGGCATCAGACAAATTGATACAGTTGGACAAGCAGCAAAAGCATTAGAGCCATTAACAGGTAAACTTACTTATTTACTTTTTGCTATTGGAGTAATCGGTACGGGGTTTTTAGCAATACCTGTTTTGGCCGGCTGTCTTTCATATATTTTAGCAGAGACTTTTAACTGGAAGGAGGGGTTAGACAAAAAATTTCATGAAGCTAAGGGATTTTATATCACGCTTATTGTGTCGCTAATTGTCGGATTATGCATGGAATTCCTTGGAATAAGCCCTATACATGCGCTTATTTATACTGCAGTTCTGTATGGCTTAACAGCACCTGTAATGATTGCTATAATTATCCATATTTGTAACAACAAAAAAGTGATGGGGGAATTTACCAACAAGAGATGGTCAAATGTTTTAGGAGCATTAGCTCTAATACTGATGAGTGTTGCTGCCTTTGCATTGATTTACTTTCTGTTCCAATAGCAATTTAGTCATCCTAATTATTTAGTTCCTTTTTCATCCTTTTGGCTTATTGTGCAATATTTTATTTATATATAACATAATTCTATCAAAAGGATAATTTTATATAGTTAATGAAATAACTAAAATGGAAAATACAATCTCAGAGCAGCCTTCAGAAGAACACCTGCAAGCTGAAACCATACCGGAAAGTTTTTCAGAGCCTATTTCTGATACAGCATTTAATAAATTCTTTTTAGAAGTAGCTTCGCTAACAAGTTTTACCTGGCGCTTTTTCAAAGAAGTAGTCAAACCGCCATATGAGATTAATGAACTGATGAAGCAATCCTTTCTGATAGGTTACAAGTCTCTCCCTTTGATAGGTATTACGGGATTTATAATTGGGCTTGTACTGACTATTCAGTCAAGACCCACTTTAGCAAAGTTTGGAGCGGAATCGTGGTTACCTGCGATGGTAGCAGTTTCAATTATAAGGGAAATAGGACCGGTTATAACCGCACTTATCTTTGCCGGAAAAGTTGGATCTGGAATTGGGGCAGAACTTGCTTCAATGAATGTAACCGAACAAATTGATGCAATGCAGGTATCATGCACTAATCCATTTAAATACCTTGTTGTAACAAGGGTACTTTCTGCAACAATTATGCTTCCGATACTGATAATTCTTTCTGATGCTATCGGTTTGTTAGGATCATTTGTCGGGGTTAACTTAAAAGGAAACGTAAGCTCTTATTTGTTTTTTTCGCAGATATTTCAAAGTCTTAGCTTTGGTGACCTGGTACCTGCATTTATCAAAACTATTTTCTTCGGGTTTGCAATTGGGCTTATAGGAAGCTATAAAGGATATAACTCATATAAAGGGACTGAAGGAGTTGGAAAAGCTGCGAACTCAGCTGTAGTATTCGCATCTTTAATGGTTTTTATAATAGATATGGTAGCAGTACAAATTACAAGTTTGTTTCAAAACTAAAATGTGTGATGAGAAGAATGACTATTAATGCGACATCTTTAAAAGCTGAAAAGGAAGATACACAAAACGATCATATCGTTGTCAGGATGGAACATCTTACTAAAACATTTGGGGATAATCATGTACTGCGTGATATTAACCTGGTAATGAATAAGGGAGAAAATCTAGTTGTTCTTGGAAAATCCGGAACCGGTAAATCAGTACTAATTAAATCCATTGTAGGATTAGTTGAAATTGATGAAGGCAATCTTTTTATACTTGGACAAAATATTTCTCAACTCAATGAAAATGAGTTGATTGAAATACGTAAGAAGATAGGTTTCCTTTTTCAAAGCGCTGCTTTATATGATTCCATGACAGTCAGAGAAAATCTTGAATTTCCACTTAGGAGACAAGTACATAAAATAGCTAAGGAAGAAATGAACTCGCTGGTAAAAGAAGCTTTACTTAATGTAGGACTTGCCAATACAATTGATTTGTGGCCCTCTGAGCTTTCCGGCGGCATGCGGAAAAGATTAGGTTTAGCGAGAACATTAATTTTAAAACCTGAGATAATTCTTTATGATGAACCTACAACAGGGCTGGATCCTATAACTTCAAAAGAAATAAGCCACCTCATCCTTGACGTTCAAAAAAAATATAATACTTCTTCAATAATAATTACACACGATATCGGATGCACTAAGCTTATAGCAAACCGAATAATAGTGCTCAAAGATGGGATTTGCGCTGCAGAAGGTTCATACAGCGATATGGAGAATTCATCAGATAAATGGATACGATCATTTTTTGAATAATATATCAGATAAAATATCAGAGTAGATCAAATGAAAAAAAACAGAAGTAATAAAATCAAATTGGGAATATTTACTTCCCTTGGAATAGCGGTACTCATTTTAGGAATATATTTTATTGGTGAGAGGCAGCAATTATTCAGAAGTACTTTTCGCTTAAGCGGAGTGTTTAAAGATGTTGCCGGACTGCAGGCAGGAAGTAATGTAAGGCTCTCAGGGGTAAATGTTGGAACCGTGGAAAATATCGTCATTATTAGTGATACTTCTGTTAAAGTAGTAATACTAATTGATGAAAGCACCCGAAAGTTTATAAAAAAAGATGCGGTTGCAAGTATCGGCTCGGATGGTCTTATGGGGAATAAAATTTTAATTATAAATCCCGGAACAGGAGGGAAAAAGGAAATAGAGAACAACGATATTGTTGAAACAACTCAGCCCATTGATATGGACAATATTATGAGATCATTAAAAACGACGATTGATAATTCATCTGATATCACAGGCAATTTGTCAAAGATTTCAAGCAATATTCAATCAGGAAAGGGAACAATAGGAAGGTTATTAATGGATCAATCCCTGGAACAAAATTTCGATTCTTCTATTATTAATTTAAAGCAAGGTCTATCAGGATTAAAAAACCTTATGGATGATACAAAAATTAGTTTCGCTCAAAATTTCGATTCTACATTTGTCAATTTAAAAGAAGGATCCGCCGGATTTAAATTACTTATGAAAAAGGCAAAAGATAGTTGGCTATTATGGGGTTTTTAATGAAGATTGACTCATCACAAAGATGTAGTTCTTTTTTCATCCCTTTGACCGATTTACACAATCTCAACATCTATGTAAGTTATTACCGGTTAATTAAAGGACATTAACTTATTATAAAACTATGGATATTTTATAAATGAAAAGAATACATTTTATAATTATAAACCATGTTATTGTTATAAAAAAGAATCTTTTATTCGGTCTGGTTTTGGGTTTGATAATGGTTTTAGCAAAACCAATCGCAGCACAGGACCATGGATTTGGAATCGGAATTATATTAGGAGAACCAACGGGGATAAGCGCAAAACTCTGGACGTCAAAGAATAATGCTTTTGATTTCGGTTTAGGCTTTGCAATAGGCGGCGACCGTATTTCAAACCACGGCAACTATTATTATGGAGGCAGCCGCATCCATTTTCATATGGATTATCTCTGGCACTCATTCAATGTGATAAGATCAACCGAAAGATTTCCACTCTATTACGGCTTCGGAGCACGGTTTAACAGCGGTGGTGGTTATGACGGATCATTCGGAATAAGAGGCGTAATAGGCATAGCATGGTTTCCCCATTCAACCCCGATAGATATATTTGTTGAGCTAGTGCCAGTATTTCAGCTAACACCTTTTGCCGGGTTAGGATTCGATGCCGGGCTTGGAATAAGATATTTCTTTGATTAAGAGAAAATAACAGTGCATAATTTATTAACAAAAAAAGGAATCTAAAATGAGACTATTTTCAATAGTACTGCTGATGTTTTTGGGAATTGCCCAGTTGAATTGGGCCCAGGAAACGGTTAAGCCCCGAAATTTAAACACTATGTCAAACGTAATCGGTGTTTCTGCTGAAGGCGGAATAACAATACCATTTACAGATTATAGTAGCGGCAAGATTAATTATAACATTAAAG
>JADGPU010000154.1 GCA_017882305.1 Bacteroidales bacterium
GGTAACTTCTGAACCTGGATTTACATTTCTGGACCGCATAATTGCTTTAGTTGAGGGTGCAAAACGTCAGAAAACGCCGAATGAGATTGCTTTGATCATTCTCCTGTCAGGTCTTACTATTATATTCCTGTTAGTAGTTGTTGCTTTACCTGCATATTTTGGTTATAGTCTGAAAGCTTCAGGCGTATCCCCAAATCACAACCTTACCCTGCCAGTTCTGATTTCACTTCTTGTTTGTCTTATTCCAACAACAATCGGGGGTTTACTGAGCGCTATCGGCATAAGCGGAATGGACAGGTTATTGCGCAAAAATGTTATTGCAACAAGTGGGAAAGCAATTGAAGCAGCAGGTGATACAGATGTTTTGCTTCTTGATAAAACAGGCACAATTACATTAGGGAACCGGATGGCTACCGAGTTCATTCCGGCCGAAGGTTTTACTAAAGAACAATTGGCTGATGCTGCCCAATTGGCATCACTTGCCGATGAAACCCCGGAAGGCCGCTCTGTTGTTGTATTAGCCAAAGAACAGTTTAATATCAGGGCCAGGGAGATGCAGTCTTTGGATACAGTTTTTATTCCATTTACTGCACAAACAAGCATGAGCGGTATAGATTTAAAAAATCCCGACGGTCAGCTTCGTAGTATCCGGAAAGGCTCTTCTTCTGCAATAAGAAAATTCATTGAAAACAACAATGGATTTTTCCCAAAAAATGTGGAAGAGATCGTATCCGAGCTCTCACGACAAGGAGCGACACCATTAGTTGTTGCAGAAAATAACCAGGTTCTTGGGGTCATTCACCTCAAGGATATCGTTAAGGGAGGCATTAAACAGCGGTTTGCTCAGCTTAGAATGATGGGCATCCGCACAATAATGATCACCGGCGATAACCCTCAGACTGCTGCTGCTATAGCTGCTGAAGCCGGCGTAGATGATTTTCTGGCCGAAGCAAAACCCGAAGATAAGCTTCACCGGATACGGGAAGAACAAACTAACGGTCATCTGGTGGGAATGATAGGCGATGGCACCAATGACGCACCTGCACTGGCTCAGGCCGATGTAGGCCTGGCCATGAATACCGGTACACAGGCTGCCCGTGAAGCCGGAAACATGGTTGATCTCGACAGTAATCCGACAAAGCTAATTGAGGTAGTTGAAACTGGAAAGCAGTTGCTTATGACCCGCGGAGCTTTAACAACATTCAGTATTGCTAACGATGTAGCCAAGTATTTCGCTATTATTCCTGCAATTGCAACTTTACTTTACGTTACATCGTCAGGAGTATCACCGTTAAACGTTCTCAATGTAATGAAACTCACTTCTCCTGAGAGTGCAATATTAAGCGCCGTTATATTCAACGCACTTATTATTGTTGCTCTTATTCCGCTTGCCCTCAGAGGTGTAAAATACAGGCCTATATCAGCAAACCGCGTACTGGCATTGAACATTGTCATTTACGGTATAGGAGGAATTATTGTTCCGTTTGTAGGAATCAAGCTGATCGATATGCTGCTTGTTTCCATACACATGATTTAAAAATTATAACTATTAATAAATTTATAGAGATTATTATGAAAACACAAACCATTATAGCTTTAAAATTTTTACTCGTAATGACCATCCTGATGGGAATTATTTATCCTTTGTTTATGACAGGTGTGGCACAGTTAACTTATCCTTCGAAAGCTAATGGGAGTCTTATATTGAAAGAAGGTAAAATCATAGGCTCTGAGCTGATTGGTCAGAAGTTTGACAGTAGTATCTATTTCTGGTCGAGACCATCTGCAACAAGTTATAACCCCATTCCATCAGGTGCTTCCAATTACGGGCCAACGAGTGACACTTTGAAAAAGCAGGTTGGGGCGCGGCGAGTTTTATTTGGTAAAATGAATTCAATACCGGATGTATTAACTATTCCAAAAGAAATGATTTTTGCTTCGGGAAGCGGACTCGATCCGCATATCTCACCTGAAGCAGCATTAATGCAGGTCGATCGTATTTCCCAATCCAGGCATTTCGACAATACCAGGAAAGAAAGACTTTTAAAATATATTAAAGATATAACTGAAGGACCTGAGTTTTTTTTGTTTGGCGAACCGCGTATTAATGTTTTAGTATTAAATTTAGAACTTGATAAAATTTAAGATGAAAAACTGATAACCAGTAACCCACTTTACTATGAGACATTCAATCCGAACAAGATTCACATTGGGAATGATTTTTTTATTTATAATCATTTCCGTATTATCAGTTTTTTCCGGTTATTACCTGAATAAGATGTCAAACAAAACAAGTGCAATTCTCAAGGAAAACTATTTGTCAGTAGTTTATGCCAGAGAAATGTCGGAAGGCATAATGAATATAAATCAGGAAATTACAACCTGTTTTTTAACGAAAAGGAATCCTGATAGTTTAAGAATTGCAAAAGAACTAAACCTCATTAACCAATCGCTTATTTCTGAAAAGAATAATATAACAGAGCCTGGTGAAGATAAGCTTGTGTCGGGTATTGAGACGGATTATATGGAATACAGAGATTCAGTATTAACGATTATAAAATCACCAAAATCAGCTGCCGGGATGCTTTACCTTCAAAATAAATCCGGCAATATTTATCAGCAGTTGTCAATACTCTCCCAGATGAATGGGAAGGCCCTTGAAGTTAAAACGGATGATGCAAAAGCTTCATCCAAAAGCGCTCTGACAAAGATGACAATCCTGGCATCCTTATGTTTTTTGATTGGAATGAGTTTTACCTTTAGTTTTGCTTCATATTTTAACCGCCGTTTTTTTGAACTTTACAATGGCATAAAAGAGATCGGCTCCGGCAATTTTGATCAACGACTTTTTTTCGATGGGAAAGATGAGTTCTATGAGATTTCGTTGGTTTTAAACGAAATGGCAGATAAATTAAAGAAAAACAAGCAAAAAATGTCTGTAACTTTTTTGGATGATCAGGCAAAAGGTATAACTTCTAATGACATAGAGGAATTGAAAATGATGTTGTTCAGGATAAAAACCATGGAAGAACAGGCAGCAGCATTAATTTCGAAGTTTGAAAAAAAGCAGGAGTAGATGGACAATAATGACAATCGTCCCGATCCCGATGAACTTTTGGCTTCCTTGAAGTTACAGGAAGAAAAAAGTAAACGGGGCAAGCTGAAAATATTCTTCGGAATGTGCGCCGGTGTGGGAAAGACTTATACAATGCTTAAAACAGCACAAGCCGAGAAGTCAAAAAGCTGTGATATTATCATTGGTTATGTTGAAACACACAACAGGAAGGAGACAGCAGATCTGGTAAAAGGATTTGAAGTAATTCCCCGCAATACCTACCAATACAAATCAACTTCTGTTGAAGAGATGGATCTAGATGCAATAATTGCCAGGAAGCCACAGCTTGTGCTCGTTGATGAACTTGCACATACAAATGCCCCCGGTAGCCGGCATGCGAAAAGGTATCAGGATGTCTTGGAAATTCTTGATAACGGCATAAATGTTTATACTACAGTTAATGTCCAGCATCTCGAAAGCCGTTCAGATACCGTTGCACAGATTACAGGTGTCGTTGTCAGGGAAACTTTACCGGACGAAATCTTTGAGAATGCCGATGAGATTGAAGTTATAGACCTGACTCCTGACGAACTGCTGCAAAGGCTTGCAGAAGGAAAAGTATATGCGCCTGAAAGATCAAAGGAGGCTGTTGTAAGTTTTTTCAGGAAAGGAAACATCACTGCTCTCCGTGAGATGGCATTGCGGATAGTTGCGGACCGTGTTGACAGGCAGCTGCATGAATACATGCAGCTTAAGCGTATTAAAGGTCCCTGGAAATCGGGTTTACATTTACTTGTTGCAGTAAGTCATACCCAGCAGTCCGCTAAGTTACTAAGATGGGCTAAGAACCTGTCTTACACAATGGGGGCTGACCTGCAGGCAATTTATGTCGAAACTTCGTACAAACCTGATACCAAAGAAAGTGAACAGCTAAATAAAAATATTTCTCTGGCCAGACAACTTGGAATTAAGTTCCGGTTTATTACCAATACCAATATGGTTAAGGCAATCGTGGATTTTGCTCAAAAGGAAAACATTACACATATTATAATTGGCAAACCACGTGTACGTAACCTGCTTACTCTCCTGCGACTCGGTAACTTTGTGAACCGGCTTATCCGTTACAGCGGCAATATAGATGTGTACATATTAGGTTCAGATATTCAGTCAAAGGACAGATTTAAGGAAAAAGTCTCTTTACCATCATTTACCTCAAATATCCAGCAATATTTAACAGCTTCTTTAACAGTAATTCTAACTGCAACTATTTGTTATTTTATTAAAGGATTAATTGGTTATCAGGTCGTCTCTTTTGCTTTATTGTTCGTCGTTTCAACTCTTGCATTTTTCTTTGGTACAGGACCAATTCTGTTATCTGCAACAATGAGCGCCCTTATATGGGATTTCTTTTTTATACCACCAGCCTTCACACTTCATGTTGATAAACCGGAAGATATGCTTATGCTTATAATGTTTTTCATTATAGCATTACTGAGCGGTGTTCTTACGTCAAGAATAAAGAGACAGGAGAGAAAAATCAGAATACGGGAGGAGCGCACAAATGCTCTGTACCAGCTTACCAGAGAGCTTTCTACAGCCACAGGTATCCAGGAAGTTATAAGTATTGCAAAAAACGACATTAAGAAATATTTTAATCTTAATTGCCGGATATTACTTAAAAATGATGAAAATCAGCTTGAATACTCAAGTAAGAAAGATACAAGTTTTACCATTTCAAAAAATGATATGAGTGTTGCGGCCTGGACATTTCAACACTCTACCAAGGCAGGAAAACATACTGATACTTTGCCCTCTGCAAATTATACATTTTACCCCCTGAAAGGAAATCAGATGAACTTAGGGGTAGTTGCGATTCAACAGGAAATTATATTTACTCAGGGCGAAGAACAATTCTGGGAGGCATTTATTTCCCAGATATCAGGAAAGTTCGAAAGGGAATATCTGAGAGATATGGCTAAACAGGCTTTTTTGTTAAATGAATCAGATAAGCTTTATAAAACACTTTTTAACTCCATATCACACGAACTGAGGATACCTGTTGCAACAATTATGGGTGCTTCAGACTCTTTGCTTACAACAGAACATACAGAAGAGATACGTAAAGAACTTTCAGTTGAAATATTCAAGGCATCCAAAAGACTAAACCGCCTGATAGAAAATCTCCTGAATATGTCCAGACTTGAAAGCGGACGGATAACTCCAAGACTAGACTGGTGCGATATTCATGATTTGATAAACAAAGTTACTGAAAGCCTGCAGGATGAACTTAAACCATTTAGTCTTCATGTTGTTATTCCTGATGACATGCCTTTTGTAAAGATCGACTTCGGATTAATGGAACAGGTGCTCTACAATCTGATTTATAATGCAACCCAGTATGCATACACTTCAACAAATCTTCGGGTTAAAGC
>JADGPU010000024.1 GCA_017882305.1 Bacteroidales bacterium
CCTACTTTAACCTTAATCAACTCAATATTAAGGGTATAAACTTCTTTTGTCCAGTTTTCAGGAACATCAATACGTTTCATATCTGATAAAAATCCAGTGGCACGCAGATCAATCATATAAGATTTTTTTGATGGAAGTTTAACCCTGTAACTTCCATCGATGTCAGAACTGGCAGTAGTTCCAAAAACTTCGTCGGTTGAAATATCCTTGACGTCAATTTTAGCCAATACCGGTTCCCCTGTCTCAGAATCCTTGACTTTTCCAACAATAAATACCGTTTGTTCCTGCTGAACAACAGGTGGTGGCGCAGGAGCAACTTGTTCTACAATTAAAACAGTATCGCGTTTTGGTGGCAAAATCTTGCCCTGGTATATATCTGATTCGCCCAATCCACCACTTCGGTTTGAAACAAAATAAAATGAGCTGTCATCAACGGGTGAAGGATAATAGAAGATTTCATCCCAGGGAGTGTTTACCGGGTAGCCATAATTCTTTACAGTATCCCATGCACCGAACTTATTCTTTATGGTATAAAAGATATCAAACCCACCTATTGAGTTGTGCCCCCTGGAACTGAAAAAGAGCGTATCACCGGTTTTTGAAAAACGTACTGCCTCCTCATCATAAATTGTATTAATTATTTTACCTGCATTCTGTGGTTTCGACCACTTCCGGTCGGTTATCTTCTTTATAAAGTATATATCCTTACCGCCGATATTATCTCTACCGTGATCTGATACAAAATAAATCTCGTTTCCTGATGGACTGAAAGTAAAAGATGTTTCGGATCCTCTGGTGTTGATACTATATGGGATCGCTCCGGGAGTCTTCCAGACACCTTTTTTGTTTAATGACACCTTAATATCGCCATTGTTTGAATAACCGGTATAAACATAGAGCATGTTATTTGATGAATTGATATAAAGAGGTGTTTCACAGTACTTCGTGGTTAATTCCTTTCCAGCAGATGTTGCTGGTTCCCATGAACCATTATTCAGGTGGGAAACAAAGATATTTTCATCAAATTTTGTGTCAGGATGACGTTTTCCGGATTTCGGAAGTTCCCTCCTTGATGCAAAATAAATTGTTTTTCCGTCGGAAGTTAAAACTTCTGAATAGTCATCAGAATTAGAGTTGATATTTGGTCCGATATTATCAATAGAAATCCTTAATGTATCTTTCGTTACAATTAAGGCAGAATTACATTCCTGAATACACTCTCGTGCCAATAATGTATTCTTTTGACTTTTTTTCCCGGGCGAAGTCAGGTAACCGGTAAATCTTCCGATAGCTTCAGTAAATCTTCCTGAATATTGAAGTGATCTTCCGGTTAGTAAAAGAACATCTGGGGCAACATCTTTCTTTAATTCGATAGCTTTCAGAAAAAATCCTGCAGCTTCTTCTTTTTTGTTTGAAAAAAGAGCTGAAACACCTGTTTTATAATTCAGCTCGGCATTTGAATTATTATATACAAGAGCCTGCAGATATTCATTAAATGCATCATTGTACCAGATACCTTTTTCACCATAATAAGCATCTCCTTTTGCGACGTGTTTCCATGCCTCTTCAAATCCTGGTTTGTTAATTTTAAAATCCTTCCGCCGGATGGACACATCTGTTTGCGCCTCCAGAACTAAAGTACTCAGAAGAAATACCGCTATTAAAGAGCTAAAAAAAGATCGCATAAAATCCGGTTTTTATACCTATAAAAGTAGCACTTATTTCGTTTATCTAAAAAACCTTCTTTATTAAAAAGATGAAAACTGTTCCACGCCGGACTAAATATTATTATATTTGTTAGAAAATCTTTGTACAGTGAATTAATATTTTATCTCTATAATAATTATGGATTACAAATTCATAAACATGGAATATCTTGATTCTGTATCAGGAGGAGATCCCGGGATCATTAAAGAAATAGTTGTAATATTTAAGGAGCAATCGGTTGAAATATATAATGAGATGAAATCGCTTCTGGCATCAAAGAATTACACTGCCCTGGGATTGCTTGCCCACAAAGCAAAATCATCAGTTGCCATAATGGGGATGAATAGGCTGGCAGAGATGTTAAAAACATTTGAACTCCAGGCCAGGGAAGGAAAAGAACCTCAATTATATGAACACTATCTGGAAAGATTTAAAAGTGAAACAGAGGAGGCTAGAAAGGAGCTTGAAGATATAATCAGTAACAGGTTAAACGGGAATTGAATGATCAATATTGAAAAAAAGGATAAAATAGACATTATATCCTTCTCTGTCAATAAGATCAACGCTCTGATCATTGATGAAATCAGAGAAGGGATTCTTAAAGTATTTGATAATTCGAATTCAAAAGTAATAATTGATCTCAAAGGAGTGGAGTATGTTGACAGTTCAGGTTTTGGCTGTTTCCTGTCAATTATGAAAGCTGCCAGGAATAATTACGGTGTACTGAAATTTGCTAATCCGGAACCAAGAGTTATCGAATTGTTTGAGACACTTCACCTTCATACTGTATTTCAGATATACTCAGATATTGAGACATGTTTAAGGTCGTTTAAATAATTCTGAATTTATTTTGCTCCTTTCCTGAAAGAGAGATGGCCATCCTTTACATCAACAATGATTGTGTCCTCTTTTAAAACTTTACCACCTATAATTTCCTTAGACAATTCATTGACTATCTCCTTTTGAATAAGTCTTTTCACTGGTCTCGCGCCCAATTGCGGATCATAACCTTTTTCAGCCAGCCAGTCAAGAGCATCTTCTTTTACAACAAGTTTAAGGTTATATTCGCCGAGCATATGTTCTATATTGGCGAGCTGTATTTTCACAATCTCTCTAATCTGATCTTTAGTTAAAGGTCTGAACATTACAATTTCATCAACTCTGTTAAGGAATTCCGGTTTAAGTGTTTTTCTTAATAATGTAAATATTTCCTTCCTGAGGAGTTCCTCTTCCTTTTCAGGCATCTTATTATTCCATTTGTCCATCCTGTCCCTTATAATCTCTGATCCCAGGTTTGATGTCATAATAATAATGACATTCCTGAAATTCACGGTCCGTCCCTTATTGTCTGTAAGTCTTCCTTCATCAAGAACCTGAAGAAGCAGGTTAAACAGGTCGGGATGTGCTTTTTCAATTTCATCGAGAAGAACAACAGAATATGGTTTATGCCTGACAGCCTCAGTGAGTTGCCCCCCCTCGTCGTAGCCAATATATCCCGGAGGCGCGCCAATAAGTCTTGATACAGAATGTCTCTCCTGGTATTCCGACATATCTATGCGTGTTAACAGGTTTTCATCATTAAACAGGAATCCTGCAAGAGCCCTCGCCAGCTCCGTTTTTCCAACTCCGGTGGTTCCAATGAAAATAAAAGAGCCCAACGGTTTTTTCTGGTCCTGCAGTCCGGCTCTTGATCTTCTGACAGCATCAGCTACAGCCGTTATAGCTTCATCCTGTCCTACTACCCTTTTGTGTAATTCAGTCTCAAGCCTTAATAATTTCTCTTTTTCGCTTTCCAGCATCCGCGACACAGGGATCCCGGTCCATTTAGATACTATGGCTGCAATATCCTCCGATCGAACTTCTTCCTGAATCAGAGAACCTTTGGTTCTTTTCTTTTCGATAAGCTCCTTTAGTTCTGATATTTCCTTCTCAAGCTCAACGATTTTTCCATACCGTATCTCAGCCACTTTTCCATAGTCGCCACTTCTTTCCGCCTGGTCAGCTTCAAAACGAAGAGACTCTACAGCCTCTTTTTTAGACTGTACTTTCTCAATCATCTCTTTTTCAGACTTCCAGCCGGCTTTAAGTTCATCCCTTCTCGATTGCATATCAGCAAGTTCACGTGAGATTTTCTCTGCTTTAACTGTATCACCATCCCTCCTCACGGCTTCTTTTTCAATTTCAAGTCGTGTTATAGTTCTTTCAGCTTCATCAATTTCTTCCGGTACTGAATTCATTTCAAGCCTTAACCTTGATGCTGCTTCATCAATAAGGTCGATTGCTTTGTCTGGCAAAAACCTGTCAGTTATATATCTTGTAGAAAGGTCTACTGCTGCAATAATCGCTTCGTCTCTGATAATAACTTTATGATGTGTTTCATATTTCTCCCGAATTCCTCTCAGTATTGATATGGAATCTGTCCTGTCGGGCTCATCGACCATTACTACCTGGAATCGTCTTTCAAGTGCCTTATCTTTTTCAAAATATTTTTGATATTCGCTTAATGTTGTCGCCCCGATTGCTCTCAGTTCACCTCTTGCAAGAGCAGGTTTCAGGATATTGGCTGCATCCATTGCTCCTTCTGATTTACCAGCACCAACAAGAGTATGAATCTCATCGATGAATAGTACTATTTCCCCGTTTGATCCTATAACCTCGTTTACAACCGATTTTAATCTCTCTTCAAACTCCCCTTTATATTTTGCTCCTGCAATAAGGGCCCCCATATCGAGAGAGTAAATGATCTTTGATTTAATATCTTCGGGAACATCTCCCCTGATTATCCTGTGGGCCAGACCTTCAGCTATAGCTGTTTTACCAACACCGGGTTCACCAATCAGCAGTGGATTGTTTTTTGTCCGGCGAGTAAGTATCTGCAATATTCGTCGTATTTCATCATCTCTCCCGATAACCGGATCGAGTTTTCCTGACCGTGCCCTCTCATTAAGATTTATTGCATACCTGTTCAGAGAATTAAAAGTATCTTCTGAAGTCTGGCTTTCGACAGTTGCCCCTTTTCGAAGTTCGTCGACAGCTGCTTTCAACTCTTTCATTGTCACTCCGTGATCCTTTAAAATGCGTGCTGTTTTGTCTTCAGTATCAAGAATACCCATAAGCAAATGCTCGGATGAAACGAACTTGTCTTTCATTCGGGAAGCATGATCATTTGCCTTCCTGAATGCGTCTGATACTGAGGAGGATACATAAGAATCTGCACCACTTACCTTTGGATATGAATCTATAAGTCCATCGATCTCTTTTGCCAGGGATATAGTATTGACTCCCATTTTCCCGAACAAGAAATTTGTGATACTCTCAGCTTCGCTCATGACACCCTTGAGAATATGGGCACATTCAACTGCCTGCTGTCCTTTTGCGTTTGCTATATTGAATGCTTTCTGAACAGATTCCTGAGCCTTTAATGTGAAATTGTTTAAATTCATATAACTATATTTGACTACCTGTCTGCAAAATTGCTGCCACTTACTTTAAGCCTGAATTTATTGTCGTTTTGACACAAGATCACGCACTTATCATGTCATTGTGACAATTATTTAAGCATAAATTAATTCCAATAACCGCAGAGTTCGCAAAGTTATAAAACCGAAGGTCACAAAGAATTGAGTGAGTTGGTCTGTGCATTGCGTGCTTTGCGTCTTCTTTGTGCGCTTTGCGGTTAAAAAGAAATTATCTT
The DNA here is from genome assembly GCA_017882305.1 of Bacteroidales bacterium. Classification (GTDB taxonomy): domain Bacteria; phylum Bacteroidota; class Bacteroidia; order Bacteroidales; family VadinHA17; genus LD21. Next base: position 5,402 of record JADGPU010000024.1, read on the forward strand.
TGATACAAATTCTGAATCATGGATAAAGTTTTATGGAAACCCGGAACGATGATTTATCCGTTACCGGCGGTGATGGTCAGCTGCGGATCATCTCCTGAAGAGTTTAATATTATTACAGTCTCATGGACCGGTACTATCTGTACTGATCCTGCTATGTGTTATATATCTGTGAGGCCGGGTCGTCATTCATACAATATTATTAAGAAGAATGGCGAGTTTGTAATAAACCTGACGACAAAATCCCTTGCTTTTGCAACTGATTGGTGCGGTGTGAAATCGGGAAAAGATCATAAAAAGTTCGAAGAAATGGGTCTGACACCTGTCAGCTCCTCAAAATTAAAAGCACCTTTGATTAAAGAATCGCCTGTAAATATTGAATGCATTGTTAAGGAGATAAAAGAACTGGGATCGCACCACATGTTTATATCAGAGGTAGTTGCTGTTAATGCTGATGAAAAATATGTTGATGAGAAGAATGGTCTCTTCAAACTGAATGAGGCCATCCCTATATGTTATTCTCACGGGAAGTATTATGAAACTGGCAAATTTATCGGCAAGTTTGGTTTTTCGGTAGAAAAGAAAAACAGGAAGAGATAAATGCTTCATGAATGCCCCCTGATCAAAAAACATTAATTAGGATTCTTTGTCCCAAATAACTAATTTCATATCTTCAAAGCGGGAATTATTAAAGTGATTTATTATGAGTGAGAAGATCCTTGAGACCCTGATGCAGCTGTTTGCGATAATTGCCAAACCTCAGAGCAACGACAGAGAAAGAAGAGGAGTTGTTGAGGTTTTTCTCAAACGCCTTCTCAATCAGGAACTGGTACAGAAATATCTCTCCACCTATGATGAAAAATTTGAAGAAGCCCTGAAAAAGCTTGAAAAAAGCAGTACAGAAAGACGTGAAGGGGCCATAGCGATCAGGATAAGGAAGCTTTGTAATGAGATCAACGAACAGGGTCAGCTCGACCAGGAACAGAGAATAGTAGTAGTGATACAGGTACTTGAATTCTGCAAATCGGGCGGACAGGAAGTCAGTCAGCTTGAACTTGGTTTCATCAGTACACTTGCAGAAGGTTTAAATATTACACCTGAGGAATATAAATTCATTGAAAGTTTTGTTCTGAATTCATTTACAAATATCCCTGCAACCTCCAATCTTTTAGTAATTAATGGAATTAAAAATTTTGAACAGAAAGAGGCAAAGCATGCCTATAAAGATTTGCTGAAAGGGCATATCTGGATACTTTTTGTACCTTCTGTAAATAAGTATTTTGTCAGATTTACCCGTTCCGGTGAGCTTTCGATGAATGGACAGCTGTTGCAGGAGGATAAAGCATATCCTTTCAGTCAGGGTTCATCTATCAAAGGATATAAAATAACTCCTATTTATTACTGGGATGTTACGATGCAGTTCCTGAAAGAGGAGTTCAAAGGATCAAGAGTAGTTTATGAAGTGAATAATCTTGAATACCGGTTCAAAAGTGGGACAGTTGGTATTCATCACATGAGTTTCAAGGAAGAATCCGGCAGGATGGTTGGTATAATGGGCGCAAGTGGAGCAGGAAAATCAACACTTCTTGGGGTTTTAAATGGCACATGCAATCCCTATGACGGGGAAGTGCTGTTAAATGGAATAAGCATACATAAGGATAAAGAGAAAATCAAAGGGCTTATCGGATACGTTTCACAGGATGACCTGCTCATTGAAGAACTTACCGTTTTTGAAAATCTCTATTACAATGCTAAACTCTGCTTTGATAATTTAACTGAAGCAGAGATTGTCACAAGAGTGGACAGTGTCCTGAAAAATCTCGGATTGTATGAAATAAGGAATATACAAGTTGGAAGTCCGCTTAATAAGAAAATCAGCGGAGGACAACGAAAAAGGCTCAACATCTCTCTGGAACTCATCCGCGAACCAGCTATAATGTTCCTTGACGAACCTACATCCGGATTGTCATCGCGTGACTCTGAAAATATTCTGGACCTTTTAAAGGAACTGGCACGAAAGGGCAAGCTTCTTTTTATTGTTATACATCAGCCATCATCTGAGATATTCAAGATGTTTGACAAGCTAATTATCCTTGATACGGGCGGATACCTTATATATAATGGCAACCCTGTGGATTCGATTGAGTATTTCAAAAGAAAAATTGAACAGGCAAATTACAATGAGAGTGAATGTTATGTATGCGGTAATGTTAATCCTGAACAGATATTCAATATTGTAGAGACCAAAGTATTTACAGAGAGCGGGCAACCTACCGAAACACGCAGGATTTCCCCGGCAGACTGGAGCAACCTTTATAAAGAAGAAAAAAAGGAAGATAAACTGGAACCTGGCAGTTCAATACCAGAAATAAATTTCAAGACTCCAAATAAACTTAAACAGTTTATTGTCTTTACAAAACGAGATGTTCTTTCCAAACTTTCTGACACCCAATACCTTCTTGTTACAATTCTGGAAGCACCAATCCTTGCATTTTTTCTTGCTTTTCTCATCAGGTATTTTGATGAGAGTATCAAAAATCCACATTATACACTCTATGACAACAGCAACCTCCCGATTTATATTTTCATGTCGGTAATTGTGGCTATTTTTATGGGACTTACAGTAAGTGCAGAAGAGATAATAAAGGATAGAAAAATCCTTAAAAGGGAGGCTTTCCTTAATCTTAGCTGGAACAGTTATCTGATGTCTAAAGTATTCGTTCAGTTTGCAATATCAGCAATCCAGGCATTCTCATTTGTGCTTGTTGGTAATGGTATAACTCAGATAAAAGGGATGATGTTTGAATACTGGCTCATCCTCTTTTCCTGCTGGGCAGGGGCAAATATGATGGGACTTGTAATATCTGACAGCTTTAAGGCGGTGGTAACTATTTATATATTAATCCCAATTCTCGTTATACCTCAGATCGTTTTAAGTGGAATTATTGTCAAGTTTGAGAAGCTGAATCCGGACATTTCCTCGCCTGTTTCAATTCCGATATATGGTGAGTTTATAATTGCCCGATGGGGTTATGAGGCCCTTGCGGTCAAACAGTTCATAGATAACAAATATGAACAACCCTTTTATCTTTTTGAAAAGGAAATGAGTAAGGCTGTATTTAAGAAAGAATACTGGAATGTTGAAATGAAGGGTGCTCTTGATAATATTATCAATGATCTGGACAAAGGAGTGAAAGATAAAGAATTCAGAGATGACCTGCTTCTTGCATCAAATGAGATAAATAAACAACTTATTTTGACGCCGGACATTAAATTTGCATATGTTGATCGGCTCACACCCGACAAGGTTACTCCTGAAATAGTTAATGCTGCTATCAGTTATGTTGAATCCATAAGAAAACTTTATGTGAATATCTATAATGATGTCAGCAACCGGAAAGAAGCTATGAAATCGAGGCTTATAGGAGAAAATCTGCAAAATTTTTTAAAGTTAAGGGATAGTTATTTTAATAAATCGCTGGAGGAGTTTGTAAAGGATAAGAATGAAACAACAAAAACCATTGTTTACAAGGGTGAGTTGGTGCAGAAACTCGATCCTATATTTATGGATTCCAAAAACAAACTGATAAAAGCACATTTTTACGCACCTGAAAAGCAGATATTTGGAATGAAAGTTGACACTTTCATAGTCAATGTTATCGTTCTCTGGGTTATGACATTCTTTCTTTATCTGGCTCTCTATTTCAGATTGCTTAAAAAACTTCTTGATTCAGGGGAATATTTTTTTGGAAAAAATCGGAAAGGTTCGGATTAGAACCGGACTTCATATAAAATTAAAGAGGCGCCTCATAAGAGACAACCTCTTTAGTCTTTTGGACAACTGATCCTTTTCAGAACAACTTCAAAAATCAGTTATTCAACAATCTCAATCATTTTAAATGGTACCCGGATTATAGATTCATAATCCTCTCCTGCCTCAAGCATATCCTCATCGTCTTCCTCATAATACCAGTTCACTTCAACTTCATTTTTGGCTTTATGTATAGCTTCGAGTTTCTTGAATACATCAAGGATACACTTTGATGAACTTGTGTTGAAATATTCCAGACGGATATTTACTACAGTCTTATTAAGTGGAGACTCCTTATATGTATCGAGCCAGTCTACCAAAGGCTTATAGAATTCAACTGAGTTTTCTGGAATTGAACGTCCTTTTATTTCAAAGATACCTTCTGTAGAATCAAATTTAACTGTAGGAGTTTTAGGGGTTCCTTCGATAATGATCGGTTCCATATTTATCAGATTTATAAGTTGTTTTGCTTTTATTAGTTCACTAAAATATCAAGATAGAAAAATGAATAATGAGTATTGTATGTTTTAAACGCGTATTCAAGCTTATTGCCTGTTTTCCTTGCTATGTCAACAAGACCGAGACCACCTCCACCTTTGGCCGAAATTCGCTGATGGTTCAGAATAAACTTATAAAGTTCCTTTATCTCCTCATGGCTTGACCTGTTAATTCTCTTTATTTTCTCATCCAGCCGCTCAATGTTCTCAACATGAACAAAGTTTCCGGTAATTATTCTATACCCATCACTTACCTTTTTCACAACAACCAAACCAAACCTTTCAGATGTCTGATCTTCAAAGTCAGCTGGAACTTTGTCAACATGATGATAAAGATTCTGAAGACTTTCAACCAGAACATTATAGACTTTTTTCCTGAGCTTCGATTGTTCATTAACCTCAACCATCTTATCCTCAACAGTGTCAAGAACATGATTTATGACATCCGAATCAACATTACCTTTATAATAAAGGATTGTATTCCCGGTCGAATGGTCAGAAAAATAATTCTCTATATTAAAGCTCATTTAAGCTTCATTTTAGATATGCTCAAGTTTTCCAATAACAAATATAATAAAAATATAAAGTTACCAAATTATAACTTGACCTCTTTACGGTTTTTTAAATAATGGATATATTTTTGATAAATGTTACAATTTGTTGTGATCAACATCATTTATAAGGTGATATCAGGACTTCTACTTTTTTTTGTTCCCTGGTACATCTCATATTTAAGGAGAACACATTCTAAAGCTCCATTAAAAAGAGTATGCTTTTCTTTGGGTTTCAAACCAACGTGTTTGAGTGACTCTTTGTTTGAAGTTATTAACAAGGCCGTGGTCCCAGAGAAATTATGTTTCAGAGTTGTTCCTATCATACTGTACAACAGGTCAATTTCTTCAGGTCGAATTCTTTGTCCATATGGAGGATTCAAAAATACAAATCCATTATCATCAATGGATTTAAGATCCTTGAAATCAGATGTTTCAAGAGATACAACATCATTCAATCCCGCTTTTGCGACATTAGCTTTAGCATATTGTAATGTCTGTTCTGATATATCGCTCCCAAATATTTTTACAGGAGAATGTCCAATTTGACTGTTGCATTCAAGTTTAATCTTTTCGTACAGATCCTCATCAAAATCTTTCCATCGCTGAAATCCATAGAATTGACGGAATTTTCCGGGAGGAATCTTACATGCTATCAGCCCCGCCTCAACAGGTATGGTACCAGATCCGCACATTGGATCCGTCAGGGTTGCAGATGTTTTCCATCCCGATAAAAGTATTATACCGGCAGCAAGAACTTCATTAAGCGGAGCTATAGACTGTTCCTGCCTGTATCCGCGTTTAAACAATGGCACGACCGAAGAGTCAAGTGAGATAGTCACAAGATCGTTGTTTATATGAAGGTTAATGAGTATTCCCGGATCGTGGGTATCAACGGAAGGACGCTTTCCTGTCTTATTCCTGAAAGAATCCGCAATGGCATCCTTGAGAACAAGACCTGCATATCCTGTATGCCCAAAATGAGGCGAGTTAATTACCGGTACAACGGAAAAGGTATCCTCCGGATCCATAAATCTATCCCATACTATCTTCGATCCTCCTTTATAAAGATCATCTTTTGACCTTATTCTAAAATCAGCTATAGGCATCAGTACCGACAATGCAGTTCTGACAGAGTAATTTACCCTGTATAGAAGACTCATGTCACCTTCAAACAATACTGCCCGGTTTGCAGTTTGTACATTTCCGGCTCCCATACTGATAAGTTCTTCTGAAAGAACTTTTTCAAGTCCGTAAAGAGTCTTTGCTACAAATCTCATTATGAACTTATTTGATTATCGGTTTTAAGTAAAAAAATACTTTCTGTGATTTTCATTTAACCCCCTTTCCTGTTTCCCCCAAGGGGGAAATGATTAACTCCTTCCCCCAGGAGGAAGGCCCGGATGGGGATAAAAAAAAATATTAAATTAACACTTAAAAAAGGTAGTCATATTAGTATTACTGAATACCTAGTATAGAATTATAACTCTTCTTATCTGAAATAACTTTGAGAGCTTTGTCAATCACTTTATCGTTCTCATTCACAATCTGGTATAGTTCGTTTGTCTGCCACATATTGCTCGCAACATATCCCTTCAAAACTAATAAGATTTCCTCCTTCGATTTGTTAAACTGCTCTTCGTTGAATTTGACTCCTTCAGATGCTCCTTGAGCGATGAGTGATTTAATATCATCAGGACCGAACGTGAATTTTTTCTTAAAGTCATCAAAAGATTTATATTGCGAGTTTAGCAATGTTCGGTTCTTATCGTAAAACCCAAGAGCAAAGGTATTCAGAACATTTTTTGCAAAAAGTTTATTAAAGTACGCAGAATTAGATGAAGTATCTGCTGAGACAAAAACATCAGGCATTATTCCACCTCCTCCATATACAACTCGTCTGTTAACCAATGTTTTATACTTCAATGAATCAGGCAAACGGATGCTGTCAGCCGACATCAGTTCTCCATCAGTAAATCTTTTATAGAAGTTTTCCATGTATTTGTCATACCCTTCATTGTATGGCCTTTGTATTGATCTGCCTGTTGGTGTGTAATAACGGGCAACTGTGAGTCTTATCATTGAACCATCCGTAAGGGAAAATCCGTTCTGAACCAGTCCTTTACCAAAAGTCCGCCTGCCCATGATAACTCCCCGGTCCCAGTCCTGCATGGCTCCGGCGAAGATCTCACTTGCCGATGCGGATCCCTCATCGGTAAGAACAACAACCTTTGATGAAGACAGGCTCCCATTACCCTTCGATTTAAAATCCTGCCTTGGAGTTTTTCTTCCGACCAGGTAAACGAGCAGTTTCTGATCCGAGAAGAATTTTTCAGCTAATTCAGTTGCTGCAAGCATATAGCCTCCACCATTTCCCCTTAAATCGAGCACCAGGTTTTTCATGTTGCTCTTCTTAAGGGTAGCAACTGCATCTGAAAATTCTTTTCCGGTCGTTGCAGCAAATTTATTCAGTTTGATATATCCTGTTTCCTCATCAAGCATATAGGATGCATCGAGACTAAATATCGGTATCTTATCACGAATAATTGTGAAATCGAAAATATCCTTAACGCCTTTCCTGTAAACAGTGATATTAACTTTTGTTCCTTTCGGTCCCATCAACCTGCTTCGGACACCGGTGTTAGTTATATTAATTCCCGCAACTTTTTCCTTATCAATGGTCAGAATTCTGTCGCCTGACTTTATTCCCACTTTTTCTGACGGTCCTCCGCTAATAGGTTCAACAATTATTATTGAGTCTCTAAGAATATTAAACTGAACACCTATTCCTTCAAAATTGCCAATAAGAGGTTCATTCATCTCTTTAACATCTTTTGCGGAAATATAAGTTGAATGAGGGTCCAGGTTTTTCAGTACTTCAACTATTGCTTTTTCTGTGAGAATATCGAGATTAGCTGTATCAACATAAAAGGCATCGATCAGACTCAAAGTTCTGCCAAATTTAAAAGTCCCCTCATTTAATACCTGCGATGAAGCTGCTATTGTAAACAGGAATAATGAAACTGTCAAAACTGCTCCGTTTAATATTTTTCTATTCATATTTTTTCAATTCTATATTATATTTCAACAATTAAAAAGCCCGAAAGTTCTATTGAATTCAGGGTTTGCGGTGTCCGGCATACGGTGTGCATTTATTCCCACTCTATTGTAGATGGTGGTTTAGAGCTGATATCATAAACAACCCTGTTTATTCCTTTGACCTTATTTATTATTTCATTCGATATTAACCCGAGAAATTCATAAGGCAGATGCGACCAATCGGCCGTCATGCCGTCGGTTGAACTTACTGCTCTGAGTACTACGGCATTTTCATAAGTGCGTTCATCGCCCATCACTCCGACCGACTGAACAGGAAGAAGAATTACACCGGCCTGCCATACAGAATCATACAGTCCATGTTTTTTGAGACCTTCAATAAAGATATTGTCTGCCTCCTTGAGTATTTCAAGTTTTTCTCGTGTCATTTTCCCAAGTAAACGGATCGCTAATCCCGGACCCGGGAAAGGGTGTCTTTTAAGAATAAAATCGGGGAGCCCGAGAGCCTGACCAACTTTTCTCACCTCATCTTTAAAAAGTAGACGAAGAGGCTCAACTACTTTCAGGTGCATTTTTTCAGGAAGGCCTCCGACATTATGATGTGATTTAATTGTTGCAGAAGGTCCATTAACTGAGACAGATTCAATTACATCGGGGTATATTGTTCCCTGTGCCAGCCATTTAACATCTTTGACTTTCTTTGCTTCAGAATCAAAAACATCAATAAATGCACGTCCTATTATCTTTCGTTTAGTCTCCGGATCACTAACTCCTTCCAATTGATCGAGGAACCTGTCGCATGCATCAACTCCTACGACATTAAGTCCGAGACCGAGATAAGATTCAAGCACTTTGTTAAATTCATTCTTCCTGAGTAATCCGTTATCGACAAAAATACATGTAAGGTTTTTGTCTATTGCTTTATGGAGCAGAAACGCTGCAACGGAGGAATCAACGCCACCTGAGAGACCAAGGATCACCTTATCATTACCTAACTGCTCTTTCAGGTTATCAACAGTTGTACTTACAAATGAATCTGGAGTCCAGTTCTGAGAACATCCGCAGATCCCGATTACAAAATTTTTAAGTATCTGAGTTCCTTCGGTGGTATGATAAACTTCAGGATGAAACTGTATTCCCCAGGTATTTTCACCCTTTATGTGATATGCCCCTGCTTCGACATCAGCTGTTGATCCGGTAATCTCATATCCTTCAGGGATAGTTGCAATAGTGTCAGCGTGTGACATCCAGACTTGTGTTCCTGGTTTTATATTTATGAAGAGAGGATCATTACTTTTTAAGAAGACAAGATTTGCCCTGCCATATTCCCGAATTCCGGATGGCTTTACTTCTCCTCCAAAATTCTGAACCAGATATTGTGCACCATAACAGACACCGAGTAGCGGTATTATTCCCTTGATCTTTGAAATATCGGGAAATGGTGCATTATTATCGCGTACTGAAGATGGACTGCCTGACAAGATTACCCCTTTAACATTATCATCCGGAGCAGGGAAATGGTTAAAAGGATATATCTCGCAATAGACATTAATTTCACGTATCCTTCTGGCTATAAGCTGAGTATATTGAGATCCGAAATCGAGTATTAAAATTTTATCCTGCAAAGCTTTAATTGTTTATTATTAATTGAGATAAGATTCCTCATTCCACTTCGCTTCATTCGGAATGACAATTCATTTTTGAGTGAGACGGTAGTTGAGGCGGTTCGCCAGGGCGAACCGCCTCAACTACCATTGTCACCACTTAAATACCCTGTCATTCCGAGCGCTAGCGAGGAATCTTCATCTCACCATTACTGTTTAAATAAATCACATTTGATCTGGGTTCAAAGATAGAAATTCTTTATTAAGGATCAGTAATATTCCCCACCTCATAAGTTTTGCCATCTATAGCAGGATAAGTTTCAGGGAATAATGTTCTGGCCTCATCAACTAGAAGTGAAATATCTTTGTATCGGGCTGAGAAATGGCCGATAATGAGTGTACCTACATTGGCATTAATAGCAGTTTTTGCGGCATCCAGAGTTGTTGAGTGACCTGTTATTTCTGCAAGATCTTCATTGCTTTTATCAAAAGTAGCTTCATGGTATAAAAGGGTCACTTCATTTACGAACGAAGCCATCCGTTTGAAATATTTCGTGTCGCTGCAATAGGCATAGGAAAGAGGTTCAGGGGGAGGGAGTGTCAGATCTTCATTTTTTATTATGGTACCATCAGGAGTAACAAAATCCTCTCCTTTTTTGATTGCCGGAAGTCTGATCTGAGGAATTTGGTACTTATCAATGCATTCTTTTATTATATTTCTTTCGGATCTTTTTTCCCTGAAAAGAAATCCGAAAGTGGGAACCCTGTGTTGAAGTGGAAAAGATGTCACAGTAAGATACTTGTCATCGAGTATTTTAACAGGGTCTTTACCTGTAAGTGGTATAAAATCAATTTCAAAGCTGAGATTAATATCAAAATCGTTTAAATGTGATCTCAGGATTTTATCATAGTTTTCAGGAGCATAAAGATGAATTGGGTTTGTTCTTCCCATTAAACTGAAGGTGGACAATAGTCCATAAAGTCCGAAGACATGATCACCATGAAGATGGCTTATGAAGATATTGTTTATTTTTGCGAACCTGATCCTGGTTTTTCTGAGTTGCATCTGTGTTCCTTCACCACAGTCAATTAAAAATAACCGCTCATGCGCATTGAGCACATGAGCGGATGGGTATCTTCCTGAAGTCGGCAATGCAGAACTACTACCAAGTATGGTCAGTTTCATCGAACTCCGCAATGCTTCCTGCTTTAGGATATCATTTTTTCAGCATCATCAACCGTTCCTGTAATTGTAAGTACGGTGTCGAGCTGAGAAATAGTGATAAGTCGTTCAACGGCTTCATTAAGTCCGCAAAGAACGAATGTACCACCAGCATTTTTACATAATCGGTTGGCTACCAATATAGCACTTAAACCAGAAGAGTCGCAATACTGACATTTTTCAAGATCGAGGATGATATTCTTTTCACCCTTTCCTGAGACAAGCACCAGTTCCGACTTAAGTGCCGGTGCAATGTGCGTATCAAGTTTTTCCGACTGTATCTGAATAACAGTGCTGTTATTCCGGCTCTCAATATTAAAATCCATAGCATTAAAATTTGATAGCCTAAATTTAGTTAATTTTTCGATTTCTTGGAAGCTTTATTCTCTTTTTCTTCCATTTCTACTTTTAAAGCAGCCAGCTGAGAGATATCACCAAGAGTAGTTTTTTCAGAACTTGACTTCTGTTTCCTGGTAGTTTTCTTCGGTGGAGCAGGTTCTGCTTTCTTTACAGGAGCTTCAGCAGCTTTCTTTTCATCTTCAAAAACTCTGCTATGTGAAACAATGATTTTCTTAGCTGATTTATTAAATTCAATTACTTTGAACATCAGTTTTTCATCAACTTTTGCCATCATTCCATCCTCTTTAACAAGATGTTTTGGAGTAACAAATCCTTCAACACCATAAGGAAGAGCAATCACGGCCCCTTTGTCGAATACTTCAACAACGGTGCCTTCATGTACTGAATCTATGATAAACAGATTCTCGAAGACATCCCATGGATTCTCTTCAAGCTGTTTGTGACCAAGACTCAGGCGTCTGTTTTCTTTGTCAATTTCAAGTACAACTACTTCAATGTCAGCATCAATAGCTGTAAATTCGGCTGGATGTTTGATTTTTTTTGTCCACGACAAATCAGATATATGAATAAGACCGTCAACTCCCTCCTCAATTTCAACGAATACTCCGAAGTTGGTAAAGTTTCTTACTTTGGCAGTATGTTTTGAGCCTACTGTATATTTTTTATCGATATTCTGCCAGGGATCGGCTTTGAGCTGTTTGATACCAAGGGACATTTTTCTTTCAGTCCTGTCAAGAGTCAGAATTATCGCTTCAATTTCGTCGCCTACTTTCAGAAACTCCTGTGCACTTCTCAGATGCTGTGACCATGACATTTCAGATACATGTATCAAACCTTCAACACCAGTTGCAATTTCAACAAAAGCACCATAGTCAGCCATAACAACGACTTTTCCTTTTACCTTATCACCGATATTCATGTTCGGATCGACAGAATCCCAGGGATGTGAAGTCAACTGTTTAAGACCGAGAGCAATTCTCTTCTTATCATCATCGAAGTCAAGGATAACCACATTTAGTTTCTGATCGAGCTGTACAATCTCCTCCGGGTGATTAACCCTTCCCCATGATAGGTCAGTAATATGAATAAGGCCATCGACCCCACCAAGGTCGATGAATACACCATATGATGTTATATTCTTAACAGTTCCTTCAAGAACCTGTCCTTTTTCAAGTTTTGCGATAATCTCTTTCTTCTGTTGCTCAAGTTCAGCCTCAATAAGCGCTTTATGAGAAACAACTACGTTTTTAAATTCCTGGTTAATTTTTACAACCTTGAATTCCATCGTTTTACCAACAAAAACATCATAGTCGCGAATAGGTTTAACATCAATCTGTGAACCAGGGAGGAAAGCTTCAATACCAAAAACATCTACTATCATACCACCCTTTGTGCGACACTTTATGTAACCTGTAATTATTTCGTCTTTTTCAAGTGAAGCATTTACCCTATCCCATGAATTAATTGCACGGGCTTTTTTATGAGAAAGCAGAAGCTGGCCTTTTTTATCTTCCTGACTTTCAACATATACTTCAACTTTATCCCCAACTTTAAGATTTGGATTATAGCGGAATTCATTTAAACTTACAACGCCTTCAGATTTATAGCCTATATTGATGACTACCTCACGTAATGTCATCTGGATAACCGTACCAATAACCACTTCGTCAACTGCAACAGTAGAAAGTGTTTCATCATAGAGAGATTCATACTCCTTATACTTTGGTGAATTACGGAGTTCTTCACTTTCAAATGTATCCCAGTCAAAATCTTCAGCTGAAGCAGCAATTCTTGGTTCAGCTTTTGTTTTAATCTCTCTTTCCGGCTCAGCTTCCGGTTCTGTCTGTGTTTTTTTTGGTCTCTTTTCTTTCTTTACTTCAGAATCGAATCCGTAATCTACAGCCTTTACAGTTTCTGTAACATTTTCTATTTCAGGAAGTTTTTCTGTAACAACTGTTTCTACCTCATCTGAAGTTAATACTTCGGTTGCAACATCCTTTTTTTCGCTTTTTATTTTAGCTTTTGCCCTTTTTACCTCTTTTTTTACCGGGACTTCACTTTTTTCAACAACCTCCTTTTTGGTTGTTTTCTTTTTGTTTTCAGTCATAAGTTTAAATTAAAAGAACTAATAATTAATAAGTTAGACATTATTTTATATGAAAAATTGGTTGCAAAGATATGATATTTTTCAAAATACCCCCAATATTATGGTATAAATTCATATGGCAACAGGCGTCAGGCATCATGTATCAGATATCAGGTATCAGGTAAAAGGTATTATGAGCTAAAATAAACTAAAGGAATTCCTGTAGTCTGTAGCCTGCAGCCCGAAGCCTTTATAATAATTTCCGTATTTGACTTGTTATATTATCTTTGCATAAATGATGAAGTTATTACCTAAAATATCTGAGGATTTATGAGAATTATTGTTGTTGGCTCAGGTTATGTTGGTTTGGTGACTAGTGCCTGTTTTGCTGAAAGTGGTGTTAATGTAACCTGTGTCGATGTTGATATCGATAAAATACAACAACTCAAGGATGGGTCCATGCCGATTTATGAACCAGGACTCGAAATCATGGTCAGAAATAATGTTGAAAAAAAACGGCTTTTTTTTACGACAGATTTAGAAAAAGGAATTGATGGATCGGAGGTTATTTTTATTGCAGTTGGGACACCTCCGGGAGAAGATGGTTCAGCCGACCTGAAACATGTACTGAATGTTGCAAAAGAAATTGGACGAATTATAATAAAACATATAGTTGTAGTAACAAAAAGTACCGTTCCTGTCGGAACTTCTGAAAAGATTCGGAATATCATTCAGGCTGAACTTGATAAACGCAATGTATCCATTCCATTCGACTTGGCGTCTAATCCAGAATTTCTGAAAGAGGGGGCGGCAATTGACGATTTCCTTAAACCTGAAAGAATTGTTATCGGTACTGATAATGAAAAAACCCGGGAGATAATGAACAGGCTCTATATGCCATTCGTTCTGAATAATCATCCGATCCTTTTCATGGATATTGCTTCTGCGGAGATTACAAAGTATGCTGCAAATGCCATGCTTGCTACACGTATCAGTTTTATTAATGAGATAGCAAATTTATGTGATATTCTTGGCGCCGATATCAACAATGTTCGCAAAGGAATCGGGAGCGATTCCCGGATTGGCAGTAAGTTTATTTATCCCGGTACCGGGTATGGAGGCTCATGTTTTCCAAAGGATATAAAAGCTATTATCAGAACAGCCAAAGACAATGGTTATGAGCTAAATGTAATCGAAGCGGTCGAGAAAGCTAATAACTACCAGAAAAATGTCATCTTCAGCAAGATGGCTAAATTCTTTAATAATAATCTGAAAAACAAAATAATTGGAATATGGGGTTTGTCATTCAAACCTAAGACAGATGATATAAGAGAAGCTCCTTCGATCATTCTTATAGAAAAGCTTCTTGAGGCCGGTGCCAGGGTTAAAGCTTATGATCCGGCGGCAATTAATGAGACGAAAAAACTTCTGGGAACCCGAATTGAATACACATCTGATCCATATGAAGCCCTGGTTAATGTTGATGCTGTTGCGCTGATTACTGAATGGTCGGAATTTCATCTTCCTGATTTTAACAGAATGGGTGAATTGATGAAAGGTAAGGTCATTTTTGACGGTAGAAATATTTATGACCCCGCTCAACTTAAAAAACTTGGATTTACATACTTCGGGATTGGAAAAAGATGACTTAGGGACGAAGAGACGAAGAAGACGAAGAGACGAAGAGAGTCAGAAACTCTAAACGAAAAACAAAAAACAAAAAACGAAAAGATGAAAGGAATAATACTCGCGGGAGGTTCCGGGACAAGGCTTTATCCGATTACAAATGCAATCTCGAAACAGATGTTGCCTGTTTATGATAAACCAATGATTTATTACCCGTTATCTGTTTTAATGCTGGCAGGTATCAGAGAAATATTGATCATATCTACTCCCAGGGACCTTCCCGGATTTAGAAACCTGCTCGGTAACGGTAAGTCTCTAGGGTTGAGTTTCAGTTATAAGGAACAACTATCGCCCGACGGACTCGCTCAGGCATTTATACTTGGTGAGGAGTTTATCGGTAACGATACGGTATGTATGATCCTGGGTGATAATATTTTTTTCGGACATGGTTTTGGTGATGCCCTTCGGAAAACTGCAGAAATGAAGAAAGGCGCCTGTGTTTTTGGATATTATGTCACTGATCCTGAACGTTATGGCGTTGTTGAATTTGATAAGAACAGAAAGGTTCTGAGTATTGAGGAGAAGCCAGCGCAGCCAAAATCAAACTATGCAGTTACGGGTCTCTATTTTTATGATAATACTGTTGTAAATAAGGCTAAATCGCTTAAACCCTCCCATCGCGGCGAACTTGAAATAACTGATCTTAACAGAGTTTACCTTGAAGAAGGTACACTTGATATAAAACTTATGGGAAGAGGAATGGCATGGCTGGATACAGGTACCTATGAAAGTTTGCTGCAGGCAGCCAATTTTATTGCTACACTTGAACAGAGGCAGGGATTAAAAGCTTCATGTATTGAGGAGATAGCTTTTAAAAGAGGATTCATTAATAAAAGTCAACTATTAGAATTGGCAGAGCCAATAAAAAACAGTCAATATGGGAAATACCTTTTAAGGATTGCCAGTGAAGAGATCTATCTATTCGAAGGGTTAAAATAAGGGTTTTTAGAAAATGAAAATTATTGAAACAGGGTTCAAAGGACTTATCGTACTCAAACCTGTAATTCATACTGATACAAGAGGATACTTTCTCGAAAGTTTTAATCATGTTGACTTTCAGGATGCAGGTATCAGTTTTACTCCGGTGCAGGATAATGAATCAAAATCTGTGAAGGGTGTAATCAGAGGAATGCATTATCAATTGCAACCTTTCCCTCAGGCAAAACTTATCAGAGTAGTCACGGGAAAGATATTCGATGTAGCTCTCGATATCCGGCGGAACTCTCTGACTTTTGGTAAATGGTTTGGCATTGAACTTGACTCTGAAAATAAAGATCAGCTTTTAATACCACATGGTTTTGCTCATGGATTTTCAGTTCTCAGCGATATTGCCATTATCCAGTACAAATGTGATAACGTTTATAACTCTCAGTATGAAAGGGGAATAAACCTGAATGATCCCTCACTTGATATTTACTGGAAATTAGGTTCAACAGTTCCGGTTATCAGCGAGAAAGACCTGGCACAGCCACTTTTCAGAGATGCTGAATTTGATCATTAAAAAAGAAGGTATTTATTATGGCAATAATTCTGATTACGGGAGCGAAAGGCCAACTTGGAAACGAGTTAAAGGTTGTCTCAAAAAACTATTATGGATATGATTTTATTTTTACTGATATAGATTCACTCGATATAACAAGCCAGGAACAAACTTCAGAATTCTTAAAAAAATCGAGTCCTGACTGGATAATTAACTGTGCAGCTTATAATCTTGTCGACAAAGCGGAAGCTGAGCCTGATCAGGCCTTACTTATAAACGGGACTGCTGTTAAAAACATAACAGAAGTAATCAGGGGATCAGAATGCAGGTTCATTCATATATCATCCGATTATGTTTATGACGGAAAGTCAAATGTGCCTTACAACGAGAATACCCAGGCAAATCCTTTATCAGCTTATGGCAGGTCAAAACTGTCAGGGGAAAAATATGCCCTTCTTCACCAGGGATCGATGATCATAAGGACATCCTGGTTATATTCATCATTTGGGAATAATTTTGTCAAAACCATTCTCAGACATGCAGCGGAGAAAGAATCCTTAAAAGTAGTATTTGACCAGACTGGAACACCCACCTATGCTGCCGACCTTGCAGGAGCTATTATGAGTATAATTTCAGGGGTGATCAGGAATCAGTTAGCAATGAATTCAGGCATTTATAATTATTCGAATGAAGGCGTGTGCACATGGTACGATTTTGCATGTGAGATTATTAAGGAAGCAGGTCTGACCTGCCATGTGCAACCGGTTCTTACAAAAGATTACCAACAAAATGCACAGAGACCTGCATATTCTGTAATGGACAAAAGTAAAATAAAGGATAATTATGGGCTCTCAATCCCGCACTGGAGAGACAGCCTTATAAAATATATGAAACTAGTAAAATAATGCCACAATTATGTTATCACTAACTGAGATCAGGACAAAAGCCGAAAGCTGGCTAAGTGAAGAGTTCAACGAAGAGACACGTAAAGAGGTTCGTGAAATGCTTAAAAATAACGAAAAGAAGCTTATTGACGCATTTTACCAGGATCTTGAATTTGGTACGGGTGGACTGAGAGGTATAATGGGTGCCGGTACAAACAGAATGAATATCTACACACTGGGTATGGCAACCCAGGGTTTGTCAAATTATTTAAGGAAACAGTGTGGAAATTCGCGGGTAAAAGTAGCAATTGCTCATGATTGCCGCAACAACAGCCGATATTTTGCAGAAACTACTGCAAACATTTTCTCGGCTAATGGTTTTATAGTGTATCTTTTTGAATCTTTGCGTCCTACACCAGAACTTTCCTTTGCAATAAGGCATTATAAATGTCAGAGTGGAGTTGTAATTACTGCTTCACATAACCCTCCCGAATATAACGGATATAAAGCCTACTGGAATGACGGTGGTCAGGTTGTGGCTCCCCATGATGACGGGATAATAAATGAGGTGCGCAAAATTACCTCGATAAATGATATAAAGTTCAGTGGCAGGAAGTATAGGATAAAGATCATAGGCAAAGAGACTGATGATATGTTCCTGAATGAGGTACATAAGATGAGCCTTAATCCCGAGATCATAAAAAAGTTCTCAGGTATTCCAATCGTCTATACTCCCATTCACGGGACCGGGTTAACTATGGTCCCGCCCGCATTGAAGATGTTCGGTTTCAGAAATATAATCAGTGTACCGGAGCAGGACATACCTGATGGTAACTTCCCGACAGTCAAATCTCCCAATCCCGAGGAACCAGATGCACTTAAACTGGCTATTAAAAAAGCAGTTGAAACAAACGCCGAACTAGTAATGGCTACTGATCCTGATGCTGACAGACTTGGTCTTGCGGTAAAAAACAGAAAAGGGGAATTCATCCTGCTCAATGGTAATCAGACAGGTGTAATACTTATCTGGTATATCCTTTCTCAGTTCAAAGAGAGAAATAAATACAAGGGTAATGAGTATATTATCAAAACCATTGTTACTTCCGATCTGTTGGAAAGGATAGCTGAAGGATATAATGTTGAGTATTTCAATGTTTTAACAGGATTCAAATTCTTTGCTGAGCTGATCAGGAAAAATGAGGGAACTAAAAAATATATCGGCGGCGGAGAAGAGAGTTATGGATTTTTACCCGGCGATTATGTGAGGGATAAAGATGCTGTTGCCTCCTGTGCGCTTGCAGCAGAAGCTACTGCATGGGCAAAAAGTAATGGTATGTCCCTTTTTGAACTTCTGCTTGATATCTATGTAAAGTATGGTTTTTATAAGGAAAAACTTATAAATACAGTGAGAAAAGGGAAAGAGGGAGCTGATGAGATCATTGCGATGATGACCGGATACAGGAATAACCCTCCTGAAAAGATCAATAATAGTAAGGTCGTCAAGGTGAATGATTATGAAACACAGATTTCACACGATATCCTTAAAAGTAAAAAAACAAGTATCAATCTGATTAAATCGGATGTTCTCCAGTTTTTCCTTGCTGACGGAACAAAAATATCAATCAGGCCTTCGGGGACAGAGCCTAAAATTAAGTTCTATTTTAGTGTAAATACAAAGCTTGCTTCTTCAGATAAATTTGAAGAGACTGAGAAAATCCTCGATAAGAGAATAAATGATATAATCACTGATATGAAATTGGTATGATTGGTGGATGTTCCTCCTTTTACATCTTTTTTACCCCCCACCCCCCCCAAGAGGGGCTATTATCAGGATGAAAGTTCTTTGCGGTTACTAATTTGATTTTCCCCTGATCTGATTTAGCTTTTCTTAATTACCGTTCTTTTATTAGATCCTGAAGTGTAAGAAGTCCTATAAGAAAGATTAAAATAAAGATCGTAGATACTAAAAGGATAAGATAAACATCAATCCAATTCCTGTGTCAAAGAGCAGCATTAATGTAAATTGAATTTGAGAATCCAGAGTACCATTTAGAATATTCAACATAATTGCACAATATTTTATCTATTTATAAATCAGCATATTAAATATGCAAAAGTACTTTCTGGGATTTTAGTAGGTTCAAAATAAAATTGTTTTAAATATAACTAAGGATTAATTTTGATATTGGTGTGAATCAATTCGAAACTTTGATTTGAAGGCTGCCAAAAGATGATGCATAAAACAATATTAAGTTATATTGATTACTAAAAGAGATATTGACAACATTTGAATGAAGTCAAAAAACATCAGATCCGATAGAAACTAAAAAATATTTAAATTTGAACAGACAAAATAGCTTGATAATGTTTTCTATTTTTGATGAATAAATGAGTACTTAGCGTAGTCGGGAACAGAATGCTAAATTTCAATATGATAAGAAGTCAATTTCAAGAGAATAAACACAAGTGATATAAATATGGGGTGATATGACAAATTGTAAATTCACCATGATATAAGGTTTATGAAACAAATAATAAAAATATTTTCTCTGGTATTATTAATAATAATATCATGCAAGAACAAGGATGACAATAAGAAAAAATCTACTTCTCTTGACAAAAAAATCGATATTGGTGACACCAGCCAGATAAGGAAAGTGGTACAGGATAATTATATTATTGACTCAACTTCAAAACAAGATAACGGCCCTGTCTATATGTATTGTGAGACTATGCCAGAATTCCCCGGTGGCAAATCTGCTTTTAACGAATATGTTAAAAACAAAACAAAGTATCCACCAAACGCTGTTTCTGATAAAATTGAAGGGCGGGTAATCATAAAGTTTGTTGTCAGAACTGGAGGCGAAATTGGTGAGGTAAAAATAATCAGAGGACTCAGGGATGACCTGGATAGGGAATGCATAAGAGTGATAAGCGGCATGCCTGTTTGGAAGCCAGGGATGATTTCTGGCAAACCTGTTTCAGTTTCATATAGTATTCCTATCCGGTTTTTATTGAAGTCTAGCGAAAATCTTAATGGTATATTTATTCTGCCTCCAAAGAATTCTGCAGTCCTGAAACATAAAAATATTCCATGACCATGGCGAAGTTTTGACAACTTGGGACTAGCAGGTAAACAAACCAAAGCTGTCACTATTTTATGATCAGAAGTGAAAAAATAACAATCACCATAGAGTAATTATGGATAAAACAAAAATACAGATCGGATGCTTATTAATAGCATCATTAATAATGATCTCTTCATGCGGAAGTGAAGTAAAAGACCGGGACGGAAACGTTTACAAAGTGGTTATAATCGGCAAACAGAAATGGATGGCCGAAAACCTTGCTGTGAACCACTTCAGAAATGGCGACACGATTCCTGAAGCAAGATCAGCTGAAGAATGGAAAATGCTTGGAGCAAAAGGCAAACCAGCTTGGTGTATCGAAGAGAACACCCCAGGAAATGGAAGAAAATATGGTAAATTGTACAACTGGTATGCTGTTAATGACCCCAGGAGTCTGGCACCAGAAGGTTGGCATGTGCCGTCAGATGCAGAATGGACTCAATTGACAGACTTTCTTGGCGGTGAAATAATAGCCGCAATACATATGAGAACTAGTGGTCTTACAGAAAAGGGTAAGGGTAGCTACGAGAGTGGCTTTTACGGACTTCCGGGGGGAAATCGTAACAATAATGGTGCTTTTTACGGCCTTGGTAGTTATGGCTACTGGTGGTCAGTGACAGAGGCTAATTCTTCGAAAGCAAGGCTCCGTATACTGAACTACCCGCTCTGCAGTATTGAAAGTGTCAGCTACAATAAGCTTTATGGTATTTCTGTTCGTTGCCTAAGGAACTAATATTGAAATTGGTACAAAACTTCTTAACCACATTTAGCTGGTTATATTAAAATTAATAAAATAATCAAATAACTTCAACTAAGGAAAGTCAATTAAACAGGACGAAAGGTAGTCAAGGGTACTGATTTTCCACGGAAGTTCTTTCCCAGATTGTTTGCCTGATTTTTTATCAATACAGAAAACTTTCCGGTGATGTACTTAGCTATCCTGGACCAAGAGACTGTCTTTATAAATAACTATTTTAATTCCCTGTTTAACTAATATTCCTTACGGCAACAATGATTCAAGCAATTTCACATTATCAAGAACTTTTTAAGCTTTTTATGAAATCCGGGTCATTGTATCTTTGGTTTAATTTGTCTGTCAGTAGTCAGCGAAAAAGCAACAGAATAAATAATAACTACTAGTAAAAAGCGTCTAATTTCATACTCTTCTATGGGTTATCGGAGATCGCGCTATTTCTTGGTGACAAGTTTCCCGTTATTCATCCACAATGTAATTCTGCCCATTCTATCATAAGGAGGATATGCATGCATTCCTCCTGTAACGAAATCCATAAGTTTATCATTATTAAAGTCGCCAAATTCAAGAGGTAAGAGGTGTGTGGGAGAATTGGCTATATTATGAAGAGTAAAATGCATTTTTCCGTCGTTCTCTAACCAAATAAAACTCTGAGATTCTGGTTTGTCCCACAAATTAAAGGCACTAACACAGAAAATATCAAGATCGCCATCATTATCTATGTCAACAGGCCTGGCATTATAAGCACCTACAAAGGTACAAATCCGATGGAATTCAAAATTCAAATTTCCCTTGTTTTCAAGCCATTGAACTCCATGCCATGGTCTGCCCCGTGGAGGAATATAATCAAATGCATCACCATTTGTATACAGAACGTCATCATCACCATCCTTATCGAGATCACATACATATATTCCGCTTGAACCAAAGTCTTCATTACTTGATCCATAAAGTAGCTTGGATGTAAAATTTCCTTTCCCGTCATTTATAAAGCAGTAGATTTCCTCCCATTCTTGGCTGACAAGTGAGATAATGTCAAGATCTCCATCATTGTCAATATCGTCTATTATAACATTTATAGGGCCTGATAAATTTTGTAATACATGGCTTTTAAATTGCCAGTTCCCCAGATTCTCAATCCATCTTGTTTCTCCATCATCATAGCCAAATTGTGCAACAGCCAGATCCATATCACCATCACCATCCAGATCACCTGCCCTGACATCAGATACACGCGCTATTTTGTCAACGACTACATGTTTTATGAAATGGTTCGTACCATCATTTTCGAGTATAACAACCGAGCCTATTTTATCATTACTGGGAAAAAGTAACCCAAGGACAGCGACCAGAATATCTTTATCACCATCTTTATCAAAATCGATAACCTGAACATGAGCTGGTGCAATGAATCCATCTGCAAGAACTGTCTCTGTATAGACACCAGCAGGAAACTGCCGTATCCAGTTAACTGAATTGCTTTTACAATCACAAACGATAATATCCAATAATCCATCGCCATCAAGATCTACGGCCTGAACATTTGAAATAAGAGGGGGTTGCGTAAATGTCTCCCCAACCGGCATTGGATTGAGGAAATCAATCTTAGCACCAAAAGAGCTATTTTTATCTTCTCCTGATACATCATCTTTTGCACCTGTTCTATTCACGATCCGTTTAACAACTTCGATCCGGGTCATCCCTTTTTGTTTAGCCTGGTAACTAACTAAGAGAAAAGGGATACCAACAATCAGGAATAAAACTACAATTAATAGTATCAGGGTTTTAAGACCTTTCTTACGATTTATATGATAATGATTATCTTTTGGCATTTGATGTAATTTAATATTAAAAGGAAGTAAAACATAAACCGTAAAAATAATCTAAATATGCTTTATGACAGCGCTGCATTAAAATAAATTAATTATCATTGAAGATTTAGAATCCTATCTTTGGGAGTTGTGAAATTCATGATCTTTAATGATATTTTCCTTCAATGATAGTCAGCGGCAGAAATATTACTAATTTATTAATAATCTTTGGTTTTGGATTGGTTCCGGCTATCATATGCCAGTTTATTACAGAAAAACCAGCCAGCAGGTATATTCATATCAGGAGTTTCCGTTATGGGAAGGATCCATATGTAATTAGATGTAACAGAGGCGACACGCTTCATTTGACTTTTTCGACTGATGATACCGGACATTCATTTTTTCTTCAGGAGTTTGACATCGATGTTAAAATTACTCCTTCAAGTGATGAGGTTACCGTTTTTAAAACAAGTGACCCGAAAATTAAACCTGTTATTGAAAAGGAAGTTACTCTGATTGCGAAGCATCCAGGATTTTATAATTACATAGTTTCAAAAAGTAACTATCGCTGTCATGTTTGGTGCGGGCCTATGCATGCTTTTGAGCAGGGTAAACTTATAATATTGCCAAATACGTTGCTGGTCTTTAGTTTCGGTAGCCTCCTTGGGATATTATTCATTTGGTTACTTACTATATTCAAAGATGTCAAAACTGAGAGAAGAAGCGATAGCGAAAAAGGCGGTTATAATGACTTACTAAAAGAAGCAGGTTTTTTGAGAGGAATTGTAGTATCAAGGTACACCCAGGCTACCCTCACCATAATTACCATGGTCATGATTTATATTGTTATACTGACCTCCGTTTTTGGTACCAAAGTATCCGGCAGGAACATCGGAGTTCTGCTAATGTGGGCAGTTTGGTTATTCGCACTGGTCGCAATAATTACTCCATTTCTTGGAAGATTCTGGTGTACTATCTGTCCACTGCCTTTTTTCGGTGATCTTATACAAAGAAAATCATTTTTTAATCCACTTAAAGGCAAAACAAAAAAATTTAATAATAAATTTTCAGGTCTTTTCCTGAAGTGGCCGGAAAGGTTAAAAAATGACTGGTTAAGATTATTAGTCTTTTTGCTTCTTGCAACTTTTTCAACAACACTTGTCGCCACTCCTTTTATTTCAGGCATAACAGTTCTTATGCTGATGACTGTTCCAACATTGATGTCAGGGATTTGGGAACTGAGGGCATTTTGTCGATACGTATGTCCTGTAAGTGTCTTTGTAGGACCGTTTTCAAGGATGAGCACATTATCGCTCAGAAATAAATCTCAGGCTCTCTGTGATAATTGCAAGCCCAATTATTGTGAGAAAGGAAATACCAGCGGATGGGCATGTCCGTATGGTATTAATGTCGGAGAAATTAAGGAAAATTCAGATTGCGGACTTTGTCTTGAATGCATGAGAAGCTGTACTTATAATAATGTATCACTGTATAAAAGACCTTTTGCATCTGAAAAAGGTACTCGTAATATGAGTGAGGCATGGATGACAATGGCAACTTTTACAATTTCAATCATATATTGTGTTTTATATCTGGGACCATGGCCTTTTATTCGTGATTATGTTAATATCCTTGATAAGCATAATTGGGATTTATTTGGCATATATTCGCTGATAATGTGGACATTAGTACTGATAATTGTTCCGGGAATTATATATTTTCTTTCATACATTGGCACAACTCTTTCAAAAATAAGGATAAATACCAGGGAGGTGTTTCTTGAGTATGCCGGATCTCTCCTACCCTTTGCTCTGATGAACTGGATAGCATTTGTAATACCAATGCTCTTTGTGAATGTTTCATTCATAAAGCAATCGTTATCAGATCCTTTTGGCTGGGGATGGGATTTCTTTGGATCGGCAAATACTCCGTGGCATCAGTTCCTGCCTCAGTTTATTCCATGGTTTCAGTCAATGGCTGTACTGACTGGGTTATATTTGAGTTTAAGAAATATAATAAAGTCCAGAATAGTTTATGAACTGAATCCGGAACAGCATTTAAAAATTAGTTTGCCAATCAGTTTGTTTATAACAGCAGTTGCTGTGGCTATGTTATTCTTCTTTACTAATTAGATGATAATCAAAAATTTCAACTATTGCGATTTAAGTTGTTATTACTTTCCCCTTGTTTTAAAAAATTACTTTGTGGTTTAAACATCTGATTGAAAATCCCGTTCTTTTTGCTGGTATAGAAGACTTCTGTATTCAGGTTCGAATTAAGGATATATTCATCGGTACTTTCTCCCTCATAACATTTTATTGAAAACTTTAATAAATTGTTTCCTCCATCTAGCTTTTGGTATACCGGCTTTAAAACCATCTGTGAATCCGTGACCATACATCAAAACCAGTGATTTAAGATAATTTGCTGAAGCTTTTAATGAAGCAGGAACTAACCATCAAATGTTTCTTTCGGCCACTGTTAAATGACCAGTTGATTATAAAGGCTGCTATTATGTTCCAAGCCAAAAACTAATTAGAATTATTAAACTGTTGAAGTAAATTCTGTAGATCATCCATATAAGTGGAGGGAACATTCTCACCTCTTGCGAGGTTTATAGTCATTTTAATAATATTAGAAGCGTTTCGTTTATCACCAAGAACAGCATATGCTATTGCAAGACTCCTTCCTGCTGATATTAAGGTAAACGAATGACTGGCAGTATGAATAAATGCCCTTTCACAGAAATCCCTGCCCTCGGTGATGTTCCTTAGTTTTATATCGTTGCATGTTACCAGGAGTGTTCCTAATCTTTCAAGCAGGTATGGTTCATTTGGATGATATTCCAATGCTTTTCTGAAATAACTGATGGCTTTATCCCACATTTTTTGTCGCAAGAGCAGATTGCCAAGCAATTTTGCCGTGGTCAAATCTTCAGGATCACCTTTGAATGCAAAACTGTAATCTTCTAATGCTTCCTGCCATTTACCATCCTGCTCGGCAAGCATACCGGTTAAGAGATGTCCTTTAGTATTTGAAGGTGAAATGCTTTTCAGTCTATTTAACCATAAAATAGATTTTTTTTTCTCCCCCATATTAAGCAAAAGGGTTACACCATCAGCAATAACCACTGGGTTAGATTTATTCTTTTCCAATGTTTTATATACTATTTCTAAAGCTTGTTGTTTTTTCCCTTCCCTTGAGAGACAAATAACCATGCATGACGTCGTCTGGCTATCGTCAGGCTTTAATACTAAAGCAGATGAATAATAAGTTATCGCCTGCGAATAAAAACCTTTATTATACAGGAGATCACCAACGCTCTTTAATTCGTCAAAATCTTTCTGAAAATATTTAATATGCTGGTCAAGGTATGGTAAGGCCTTTTTTCCCATGTCCCTGATAAGAAACAGATTGATGGCTTTTGCAACCAGATAATTGTTTTCATGGATATAGTTTAGAGAATGGTTAACCAGTTCCAGGGCATATTCGGGAAAAACATTTTTTTCTGCTTCATCGATTTTTTTAAGTAGGTACGCCTCGGATCTTGACATGAGTGAAAGCCTGTCAATAAGTGTATCAACCGGAGAAGGATCTACAGTCAAATCATTTGCCCTGACCAGATAATGATTACTTAATGATTCATCACCTTTACGAATATATACATTGCCGAGAAGACGGTAAGCCGGACCAAATGCTCGCTGATAATCAATGATTTCCATGAGAGTTTTTTCTGCCATATCAACATGTTCAGTATTCAAATATATTCTGGCCAGCTCATTCATGGCATAAGTAACAAGCGGGAAATAATCATATCGCTTTGCCGTCTTAACAATGGCATTCTTGTCCATCCGGTTGATAATATTTTTAAAGGCTATCTTTGCACTATCGCTTAAACCAATCTTCTGATAACATTTGCCTTCATAATACCATGCGAGGAATATTTCCGGATTTATCTTTATGACTTCCCTGTAATTCAAGAGAGCAGCTTTCGGGTCTCCCATTTCCTGGTTTAAATATCCGAGATAATAACTCCATATCCATTGTGTTTTATCTTTCTTTGTTGCCAGTTTATAGCAAAGAGCTGCCTTATCATAATTTGCACTTGAATGATATACCATACCCAACATACCGATGTTATCAGTAGTTGGATTATGAAATGCTTTCTTAAAAGCAAAAGATAATTGTTCTTTAAGCGGGGCAGCCAGAGATTGCAAATCAGGAAGAGATGGAATTTGTTTTCTATACTTATTTCCAATTATTGCCTTAGCCAATAGAACAATAATTGCCAAAATAAAAATACCTGTTGTAATATAAACGATAGCTCGTCTGCCTTTGGACATTCTTTAGTAATATATTTTTTAAATATATTAAATTATTCTCAAGATAACTGGGATATTAATACATTTGCCATTTGTCATCTCTCTATGGAGCTCGGTGTAAGTTCCTGTCATTTTAGTTACACATAAAATAATGGAAAGGATCGGGTTAGATATATGCAAATTCAGGAAAGAATTAAGAAATGCCGCTAATATCAGATTTCTGAATAATCTATTAACTTTCCAAAAATTTTAATCTAAGGACATTTGATATGAAATCATATAGGAAAGAATTATGGTTTGAGACCTCTACTCGTAGAGCTTTCGTAAACATCACTGGACAAGTAGAAAAATGCTTATTTGAAAGTGGTGTACACGACGGGCTAATACTTATAAACGCCATGCACATTACAGCAAGTGTTTTTATAAATGACGATGAATCCGGACTACATCAAGACTTTGAAGTGTGGCTGGAAAAGCTTGCTCCTGAGAAGCCCTATTCCCAATATAAGCATAACGGATTTGAGGATAATGCCGATGCCCATATCAAACGGACTATAATGGGTAGAGAAGTGGTTGTAGCTGTAACTGAGGGAAAACTGGATTTTGGTCCATGGGAACAGATATTTTATGGTGAATTTGACGGGAAACGGAGGAAAAGAGTGCTCGTTAAGATTATAGGGGAATAAGAAACCCGATTATATTTGAGTCGGGGTTCTTTTCTTTTTAGGATTATTGTTAAGCTGACTGCAACATTTTTCTAAATTCCTTCTCCTCATTTAGTTGTTTGAGCTTATCCATCATGATCATTAGTTCATATTTTGCTTGAAAAAGTTTTGGGTCTTCTACATCAGATATTATTTGCCAAACGAAGTATAACCAGATGCCTAACTGTTCATTTGAATACTTTTTGCACCATATAGTACCTGTAAAAAACGACTCCCTAATTCCCATTATTCCTGCAGGATGAATTACCCAACCCAAATTTGAAAAGGCTTCTTTGTAATAGTTCATTTTATGCATGATGTCAGACTCATGCTGATGTCGTTCCACACTTGGAGGGCAATTTAACCTCTTTTTCAATAACTTGAATTAATATCATTATCTGCCATATTATATTCATTTAGATATTATAATTTACTAAATATGCCAACATCACCTATTTGTATTAGGATTTATCATTGTCCAAAAAATGCTTTTAAGACATTTAAAAATTGGAATTCATTAGAAACCTAATACGTCACCGCCCATGATTATGATCTGTCACTACTGTAGGATAGTTATAATAGAGCTCACTTGGAAGAAGGGGAACCAGTTTCTATAAATATTTCGCAGCGCTCCTGTAATGAATTAAACATAATTGAATACATTAATCTAATAAATATCTACTTCTTTATTAAGCCATATTTTTGAAATCTGAACTACCTTTGGGACTAATACCAAGTATCACTTTAAACTCTTCCAAAGACTCATCTACTTCTATCGAGGTTGTAGGTAAATAAATTCTGTTTTTCTTTGAAATCGGATCCATCTGGACGAATGCTATGCTTTCGATGTTAATTATTACATCTTTCCCCATTTGTTTAAATACTTTAAATACCATTTTACCTGTGTTTTGATTAATACACAAAGATAATCAATATTCTGTTATCATTAAAGTATTAAATATCAATCTATTATAAAGTATATTTAAACAACACGCCATCATTGTTTTATTAAAACCGACCGGTAACAGTCGTTTTTTTTACTGTCTTTTCTTCCGCAGGAGAAGAAGCCCAATAATTTGTTTTCCGGTCACCCGATACCTGATGCCCGTTGCCTTTTTCTGATCAGCCGGAAACAAAAAAATCCTCTGCAAAATTCACCAGATTGAGCCAGTCAGTGCTCTGCACATATGGTTTTCTTTTTAACTATATTTCTGCAAATATTATGCGGCTCTGCCGCTTTGGATTAAGTCCAAAAGGTGCAGACCACCGTTATATTTATATTAATATTTGAAATTCAATTAGAAAGTTGGTATATTCTAATAAAATTTGATGCTATGTGTTTTATAAATTACCAAAACTGACATAGATGAGATTAGATGTTCCTTCAGGTGATGATTTATCATTTATCATCATTCCAGATTCCAGAAATCAGGTTCTATTTTTGTGCCTCTTACTGTACAGTCTGCACAAGCCTTGTCGTATGTAATTATTACGTAAGGTACTGGAGGTAGAAAAATTTGATGGACCAATCCTACCCCTGTACTCCAGATAAATGGATGGAGGGCTCCTTCTTCGATTATCCAAGCAGATGTATTAAGATATGGAATAAAATCTCCGTTGAAAATAGTATCACTAATGCAGTTAGTATATAGGTCGATCAAACCTGAAAAACGATCTTTTATGAAAATCCTTTTGGACGATCTGGCTGAAACGCTGAAATAACCCAATACTTTTTCATTTGGATCATCAATACAGGAAATATTGCTGGGAATAGAAGATGGAATCAGATCATAAAGACCACCTACTTGTTCTGAGATGTTTTGCAATTTCTCCCAATATAGGTATTCGTCTTCATTCAGGGAATACTGGTTCACTAAAATACTGTATTTTACGTTCAACCTGTCTGTTTGGTTCGAAATAAAGATTAATGGATAGCGGTCAATCCTGACTTGCTCAAGAATAGAAGTATTCTTGATATTAATTACATCAGAATTACTTGATATCCAGCACTGTTTGTTAGGAACCATATTATAGGGAAGCTGGAATTCCCAGGTCTCAGAATACTCCCATCTGTAGAACTTAGTTTGGTTTATCGGATCGTGCGTATTTAAAAATATCTGGCAACCCTCCTGAGTACTTATCCCATTATTTTCCTGAAGAGTAACTTTTTCATAATAAACGCTGTCAATCGGGGGAACTGATTTCATCTCCATAGGGTATGATTCGTAGTTAAGATTATTATTCTCAACGTTTGTTTTGATATGCAAAGCATAGGATCTTCCGATTACACCCTGAAATTTAGAAGGGTCAGTAACATAGGTCCCCGGAATTGTTTCTGTGAAACCGAATGTATTGCCAAGATCATCGGAAATTGTGACAATACATCCCTTTAACGGGTTTGCAACACTTCTTTTTCCAAGAGGAAGGGATCTTGACAGTTTTATAATATTTGTATCTGGTTGGTCGGTTATCAAACCTTCAACAACAAGTAATTGCTGATCCTCATTCGTTTTAGGAATAAATTGCGTTACACAACTGTTAAGAACAAGTAAAAATGAAATTAGTATAACTTTTTGTATTGACTTTATCATCATATAATAACACTATATGAAAGGATAACAACATATTAAGACATTAGTTCACTTAAACCAGTCTTCCGAAAAATTAACAAGGTACACTTTATCAGTCGACCGGGTTAATGCCGTATAGAACCATCGAAGGTAGTCAATTGTGATCTCGTTCCTGTTGAACATACCCTGATCGATAAACACCCTCTCCCACTGTCCACCCTGTGCCTTATGACAGGTAACGGCATATGCAAATTTTATCTGAAGAGCATTAAAATAGGGATTGTTTTTCACGGCCTCAAATTGTTTTCTCCTGGTTTTAATATTCAGATAATCAGCCAGAATATTCTGGTATAGCTCTTTATTTTTCTCCGCTGGCAAAGCAGGCGTATCAAGATGGAGAACATCTATCATCACCTTGGATTCAATTTCCAGATTATAGTCAGGAAACTTCAGTACCATATCGGCAAAACGGAAACCGTACCTCTCCTCATATTTCCTGATTTTTTTCACCTCGGCAATATCACCATTTGCAATAAATCCTGCTCCATCCTCATCCTCATCAATAATAAAGTAGTTGTTCCTCACAACCATAACCATGTCACCCGGACTTATCTCTTCCTCCCTGAAAAAGATCCTGTTACGGATCCCCTGATTATAACGGTTTGCCTGTTTATTCGAATTGACAACAATTATTGTTCCCTCCATACCACATGTTCCATATGCGGAAGAGATCTCATCAATCAGCTCTTCACCTGTTATTCTTATAGTATCCTTGTAATTAATGCAATCAATTGACGGATGGACCAGATCGTTTTTTGCAACCTGCAAACGAACACGAGTAGCATTCATGAGAACTCCCGAAGTTTCACTCTGCCTTAAAACCTGTCTCAGTTCACACGAAATCAGTCCGAATCCGTATCCTCCGATAGAGGCAGGATCGAGTGCGGGACTAAGAATTGATCCTACCGGGGGAAGCTGGGCGGTATCGCCTACAAGAATCAGTTTGCATTCAGTCCCCGAATAGACAAATTCAATCAGGTCATCGAGAAGCTTTCCACTACCGAATAACGACGAATCTCCTGAACTGTTTGATACCATTGATGCTTCGTCAACAATAAAAAAAGTATCCTTATGAAGATTTCTATCCAGTAAAAAGCTGCCAAACCCGTCCCTGGAGGATTTTTGCCTGTATATCTTCTTATGAATAGTATACGCCTGTCGTCCGGAATAAGAAGCAAGAACTTTTGCAGCCCTTCCTGTCGGTGCCAGAAGAACTGACCGCATCCTTAACATATCGAGTGTTTTAACAATGGAACTTATGACGCTTGTTTTACCGGTACCGGCATATCCGGTCATCAGGAAGATCACATCATTATTATTATCGCAGATATATGAGGCAATTTTCTTTAATGCATCAGACTGGTCATCTGTGGGGATATTCCCCAGATTCTTACATAACTGGTTATATATAATGGTATCACGCATATTATTTTTTAACCGCAAAGTACACAGTGATATTGCAAAGTACGCAAAGGTTTGTAAAATATCAACATGGTTCTTTGCGATCTTTGCTAAAACTTTGCGACCTTTGCGGTTATATTTATAAAATACATATTTTGTGTAATCAGCCTGTTATCTTAAATTTGTATCTAATATTCAAAACATGCCTTTTCTTGAACTCTTTGATGAGACCCTCGATATAAACTCTACTGAAAACTATGAGTTATCAATCCAGGTAAGCCCCGACGGATTATCGTTTTGTCTTCTCGATTCAGTAAGAAATAAGTTCGTCCTGATCAGGTCATTCGGGGCTGAAGAAAATAAGTATTTTAATGCTGATAAAATAAGTGAGTTGTTACGGAATGATGATTTTCTGACCAAGCGATATAAGAAAATAAATTGTGTAATGCCTTCATCAAAATTTACCCTTGTGCCTGCACCCCTTTATGACCCGGGCAAAAAGGTGGAATACTTTACATTCAATCATAACCTGGAAGAGGAAAATATCGTTTTGGCAGATAAGACTAATGATCCGGATGCATTTATTATGTATTCGGTATCCAAATCAATAAATGAGGTAATAAATAGTTTTTATTCCGGGGTATATCCACATCATCATATAAAATTATTACTGGACCATACTTCTTCAACCAGAAAAAGTGTGAACGGTAATTATATACATGTTCATGTTGAAAGGGATTTTTTTAACCTCATTGTCTTTAACAACAACATACTAAAGTTCTGTAATTCATTTGCTTACAGAAACATATCAGACATTCTCTTTTATGTCCTGAACGCTTTTAAAAATTTGGATATCAAACAGGAAGAGACAATATATTTCAGTGGTCTTACAGAAAAGTATGATGATCTGTCATCCAGTTTTTCATTATATATCAGGAATATAAAATTTGC
>JADGPU010000155.1 GCA_017882305.1 Bacteroidales bacterium
CAGTTGCCCTGAAGGGTAGTTCATTATTCAAGCTTCCGTGGATACTCAACTGGTTTACAGGGAATATCGGATATCATCATATCCACCATCTCAGTACACTTATCCCAAATTACAATCTTAAAAAATGTCATGATGAAAACAGTATGTTCTGGGATATAAAACCTATCACTTTTTTTTCAGCCTTCGAATCACTTCTTCTTAGATTATGGGATGAAAAACGACAGATGCTGATAAAGTTCAGTGAAGTTTGAGATAAGTAGGGAACAGTTAAATGGTGGTTAAGCTGGCCTTATTGCCCGCTTCTGGTAATTTGAGAGTTATAGGGGCTGGTAAATCTTTAGGCGAGCGTGGATATGGATTAAACATGGGAAATCAATGAAATCCTGCTTTAAAAACTTGCTAGGTTTCTTGCTAGGTTTTGGGGATAACAGGTATTAAATAATGGAAATGTAATGATTTTGTCTTTATACAATAGACTTAATAATCAATGTGTTAAGATAAATATTTTTTACTTATTAATGATTCTGGATCAGGCCAGCGCGGCAGTCTGTCCCCTTCGCTAAAATTGCCCACCGGGCAATTTTTTAACGGTCGGCCCGGTTCGAGACCTGACGGGACAACATCAATGCCGGTACTTTAGCCGGCATTTTTATTTGGCCCGGCAGGGCGAGAAGCCTGCCCCGTTAACTCGAATGTAATGAGAGTGTACGGGGAGACCTAACGGTACAATCAGATAATCAATCACTTACAATTAATTTTGTGGGTGATTTATATTTTGTTGCCAGGTTTTTGCTAGGTTTTTGAGTGGATTTTATGATTATTTGTTTGAATTTAAACAAAGGTCGGTGGAAATTAACACCATTCTTTTATTATTGGAAAAGACAGGTATTCTGCCAATAGGCGGCTAAAATAATTTGATCACTAAAAGCCAGAGTTAAATACTTGTTATATTGATATACATGTAAATTGTCTTCTGCCGACCCATTGTGGTCAGATTATCCGGCTTTTGTATTAAGATTCAGATTTAGAAACTATTAAAAGATCATTTATCAAATTAATTTGTAGGAATGACTATTGTTTCAGAACTTTGATAATAGACACACTGGTTTGATTTGAACTATTAACTAATAGTATTTTCAATGGCCGAGTCCACTCCAACAGATCAGATATTCATAAGAAAGTTGACTGAAATAATCCTGGCTAATCTTGGGAATGAAGCTTTTGGTGTAAAAGATCTTGCCTATGAATCAGGGATAGGCCTTCACAGCTTAAATAGGAAATTAAGTTCAATAAATAAGAAAACAATAAACCAGTTTATCCGTGAAGTAAGGTTGCAGAAAGCTATGGAGATGCTTAAAACTGAATCCTTAACTGTGAATGAAGTTGCATTCAAGGTTGGATTCAGCAGCCCTACTTATTTTAATTCATGTTTTAGTAAGTTTTTCGGTTATCCCCCCGGGAAAGTCAAAAAAAAAGGCTTGGCGGATACAGAAGAAAACATTCTCACTCAAAGCACTGCAAAACAGGAACAAAAGAAACCCATAAGGCAAACTATAGTTTTTTTCCTCCCCTGGATCTTGTTAATATGCACTTTTATAGTAATAGCTGTTCTCCTTGTATTTTACATTAAGGACAGGAGACAGTCTAGAGCCATTGCAAAACTTGAAAAATCTGTTGCTGTTTTGCCATTTATAAATGACAGCCCTGATCAAGAAAATACTTATTTCATAAATGGCATAATGGAAGAAGTACTTAATAATCTGCAGAAGATTAAAGATTTCAGGGTTCTTTCCCGTAATTCAGTTGAACAATTCAGAAATAATACTACTAAATCTACACCTGAAATTGCAAAAAAGCTTGGGGTTAATTATATCGTTGAAGGTGAGGGACAAAAATATGGCAATACATTCCGTCTAAGAGTGCAATTAATTAAAGCAGCAAAAGAAGATCATCTCTGGGCAGAATCCTATGAAAAGGAAATACGGGAAACTAAAGATATTTATGGCATACAAAGCGAAATTGCACAATCTATTGCCTCAGCATTAAAAGCAACAAT
Organism: Bacteroidales bacterium; assembly: GCA_017882305.1. Taxonomy (GTDB): domain Bacteria; phylum Bacteroidota; class Bacteroidia; order Bacteroidales; family VadinHA17; genus LD21. Next base: position 2,057 of record JADGPU010000155.1, read on the forward strand.
AACTCCAGAGGAAAAACAACTCATTAATAAAATACCATCTACCAACCTGACAGCATATGATTTTTACCAGCAGGGAAGAGAAAAATATACAAAAGGGTCGCTGGAAAAAGCCGAAAATCTCTATCGTAAATCATTGAAATATGATTCTACATTCGCTCAGGCATATTCAGGTCTTGCAAGGGTATATTGGGACAAGCACTATTGGAAAGAATATTTCTCAAAAAATTTTATGGATTCTATTCTGATACTTACAAATATTGCTCTTTCTTTTGATGATAAATTATCAGAAGCATATACTTTAAGAGGGGAATATTATAATCAAATCGAGAAACCAGAACTGGCTATTGAAGAATTTGATAAAGCCATAAAACTCAATCCAAACGATTGGATGGCTTACCGTGAAAAAGGAGGATTTTATTTTGGTAACGACTTTGTTAATACTATTAATTATTATCAAAAAGCTGCATCCATTAATCGAGGACCAGAATTACCCTCTTTATTAGGAGATATTGCTTATGCATATCTTAGTGCTGGATTCCCTGACAAAGCTAACCAATGCTATCAGGACAAATTGAAATTGGATGGCGATTCATTGGCATATTATGATGGTTTACAAAATGATGAATTCTGGGTAGGGAATTTCAATAAATCTATTGAATATGGAAAAAAAGGTTATGCGATAGATTCAACCGATGCTTTTATACTGCTTGATTTAGGACATAATTACGCCTGGCTTGGCAGGTTTAAAGAGTCATTAAAATATTATAAAAAGTGGCTTGAAAGATTGAAAGCTCAGGGAGAATTAAATATAAACAATATGTATCGTATAGGATATGCTTACTGGCAATGTGGCTATAAAGTAGAAGCTGAATACTTATTAAATGAACAATTGGAATATTGTACCAGGAGGATTGAATTGAAGCGATCATATGAATCATATGCATATTATGATCTTGCGGCCGTATATGCTTTTAAAGGAGAGAAGGATAAAGCATATAAAAATTTGAGAATTTTTGATCAACGCCAAAAGACAGCATTATGGATACCAATGATAATGTTAATAAGAACTGATCCATTATTTGCCAGCATCAGGAATGAACCAGAGTTTCGGCAAGTAGTCAAAGATGTGGAAGTTAAAAATCAGGCAGAGCATGAAAGAGTAAGAAAATGGCTTGAGAAGTAAGGAATATTGTAGGAAGAACTATAAACAGTTGACTTATAGCCAGCCCTCGGAAATCAGCTCCGGGGATTTTTATTTTCAAAAACGCTGAATTGAAAAAGAATGGCTTGCTGTTTCTGGCATTTTGGTAAAATATAGCCACTTTGAAGTGTTTGTGTCTCATAATATAACCAGATTATTATTTCATGTAACACCAGAGGTGGTTTTTGATATTCTGATAGCTGAACTTTGCATGTGAAATATTTCCATCAATATGCCAATAGTGATGAAATATCAAAATATTTAAAGTCTGGCAGAAAAGTGTAATAATTTGTCAAAAAATTGAAAGTTTTTGGCACAAAACTGATTTCTACCCAAGTTCATTTTGTCCGAACTTTAATAAAATTGCAGTTAACTTTTGGTTTAATTAAACTAAAATCCTTCAGCTATGAAAACAAAGACATCTTTTATTCTATGCCTTTTTATAGGCATTGGATTGCTTTTTGCCTGCAGTAAGTCTGATCTGCTAAATAACGACTCATCTGACTTATCAGGGTTGAATGTAAATAAATCTTCACCTGTTTGTGGAAAGGTTATTGTTATCAAACCAAGTAATGGTGATGACACTAAAAATCTTCAGGACGCATTTGACAAAGCTGTAGCTTATGGACCAGGTTCAGCTGTCCAGCTCGTAAAAGGCAATTATAATATTGGCTTTATTCAGGTCCGCGAATTTAAAGGATCGTTTATCGGTGCCGGAAAAGGGAAAACTATTATCTCTGCTCTGCCGGGGCTTGATCTTAATTCCCAATATAATCAGAATATAAATCCCGACCTGATAAAATTCATTGGAGGAGATGTATATATCAGTGACATGACCGTCGAAAACCTGACAGGTGATTGGTTAAGAAGTCTTGTAACTTTTGCGGATTACAGTTTTGCGTACTACCCAAAAGTACAATTTGTAAAAGGTACGGTAAACAATGTAGGGTTCATTGGCCAGTATATTGAAAGTTCGTATTGGTATAATTGCAATTTTGCCATTCTGGGCGCTTATGACGGGATCATTGACTATTCATTACCGGGAGCACTATATCGTTCACATATTGATTTAAGTGTTACAAACAGCAGCTTTGAAACACTTGGGTATGGGATCATTTACGGGGGAATTAAAGAGGGGAAAGTGGTTTGCGGAACCAGGAACAATGGTAATGTCTTCACAAATAACTATGAAGCTGTCTGTTTCACCGATTATATTAATGATGTTACAATTTCGGTTGTCGGAAACATATTTAATATTCCTAAAGGTGAGTATGGTCTTGAGTTAGACAACGCTCCCTGGACCGATTTTGTAGAAGAACCCCTGACTAAATCTGCAATCTGTAATATTGAGGATAATCAATTTAACGATGCAGGAGGCGACAATGCCATATGGTTACACGACCACGAATTTGCACTGCATCCTGAAGACAATATCCCAATGCATGTAACAATGATGAATAACCGGATAAACATGAGTGATGATGCAAATGACGGTATATTTATGCTTGAACTACAAAATGCCATATTTCGTAATAACACATTTACCGGTACCGGAAACTATGGAATGTATGCAATCTCTTACTGGCCTGACATAATATCGAAAAACGGGCTTATTCTCGGAAATAACTTCACGAAGGCAACATTTGCCGACGCTGCAATATACCTGGATTACACCACACAAAACTGGTCGGTTATCGGGAATCCAAACGCGACCGTGATCAATCTGGGAGTTGACAACATCATCAAAGATGCAAATTTTAAAGATGGACATGATCATTTCGGAAAGGATAAGGAGAAGATCGAGGATCACGATAATTTCAATCATGGTAATTTCAGAGGTCACCATCACAATTAAAAGGATTTACTATAGGATCATTGGAAAATGTCCAACAGATATTGTTTATTTCAAGGTTGGATACATTCTATTTCGATCTAATAAAAAAGTTAGACTATTTCAGGAACAAAACAAGATTCAGAAGTTTTTTCCTGACCGCCCAGGAGGAAGGTATTAAGTGGAACCAATAATCTGGTAAAATTATTTATAAAACCAGGCTTTGGAAAGTGGCAGCCCTCGGAAATCAGCTCCGGGGGCTTTTTATTTGAATGGCAAATAGCAGTTCGAACTGCCCTCTAAATAGGATGTCTTTTTATTAAGTTTTTACCTCGAAACACAGTAAAAACGCACCATG